>DATBSS010000185.1:0-2440 GCA_036559665.1 Myxococcaceae bacterium | reverse complement strand
ACCGCGTCCTTCCACACCAACGCCGAGCTGGAGTTCGACCGCAACCGCGAGCGCTACGCCTTCCTCCGCTGGGGCCAGCAGGCGTTCAAGAACTTCCGGGTGGTGCCGCCGGACACCGGCATCTGCCACCAGGTCAATCTCGAGTTCCTGGCCCAGGTGGTGTTCCGCGACGGCGCCGCCGCCTTCCCCGACACCCTGGTGGGGACCGACTCGCACACCACCATGGTGAACGCGATGGGCGTGGTGGGCTGGGGCGTGGGCGGCATCGAGGCGGAGGCGGCGCTGCTGGGCCAGCCGATCACCATGCTCATCCCCCAGGTGATCGGCTTCAAGCTGACCGGGGCGCTCCCGGCGGGCGCCACCGCCACCGACCTGGTGCTCACCGTCACCCAGATGCTGCGCAAGAAGGGCGTGGTGGGAAAGTTCGTCGAGTACCACGGCCCCGGCCTGCAGAGCCTGTCGCTGCCGGACCGCGCCACCCTGGCCAACATGGCGCCCGAGTACGGCGCCACCATCGGCTACTTCCCGGTGGACGAGGAGACGCTGGCGTACCTCCGCTTCACCGGCCGGCCGGAGGCGCAGGTGAAGCTGGTGGAGGCGTACTGCAAGGAGCAGGGGATGTTCTGGAGCAAGGACGCCCCGGATCCGTCCTTCTCCGACACGCTGGAGCTGGACCTGGGCTCGGTGCAGCCGTGCATCGCCGGCCCGCGCCGCCCGCAGGACCGCATCCTCCTCACCGAGTCCAAGGCCACCTACCAGAAGGCGCTGGTGGAGATGCTCTCCGGCCCCGCCAAGAGCGGCGATGACGACGCGCCGTCCAACCCGCAGCCCAAGGGCCTGGCGCACACCCCGCCGGACACGTCCAAGCTGGGCGCCTCCGTCTCCGTGCAGCAAGGGGTGATGACCTACCGGCTGGGCCACGGGGCGGTGGTGATCGCGGCCATCACCTCCTGCACCAACACCTCCAACCCGGCGGTGCTGATGGCGGCGGGGATCCTGGCGAAGAAGGCGGTGGAGTGCGGCCTGGACATCAAGCCGTGGGTGAAGACGTCGCTGGCGCCGGGCTCCAAGGTGGTCACCGACTACCTGAAGGAGGCCAACCTCCTGCCGTACCTGGAGGCGCTGGGCTTCCACGTGGTGGGCTACGGGTGCACCACCTGCATCGGCAACTCGGGCCCGCTCCCCGAGCACGTGGAGAAGGCGGTCACCGGCGGAGACCTGGTGGTGGCGTCCGTGCTCTCCGGCAACCGCAACTTCGAGGGGCGCATCAACCCGCACGCGCGGATGAACTTCCTCGCCTCGCCGCCGCTGGTGGTGGCGTACGCGCTGGCGGGGACGATGGACCTGGACCTCACCTCGGAGCCCATCTCCTACGACCGCAACAACCAGCCGGTGTACCTCAAGGACCTCTGGCCGACCGAGGCGGAGATCCGGGAAGCCATCTCCCGCGCGGTGAAGCCGGAGCAGTTCCGGAACCAGTACGCCCACGCCATGGACGGAGACCAGCGCTGGCAGGCGCTGGCGGCGGCGAAGGGCAACATCTTCCAGTGGGACCCGAAGTCCACCTACGTCCGGCGGCCGGCGTTCTTCGACGACATCCCGAAGGAGCCGGCGGCGGTGAAGGACATCCGCGGGGCGCGGGCGCTGGCGGTGCTGGGGGACTCGGTGACCACCGACCACATCTCGCCGGCGGGCAACATCTCCAAGACGTCCCCGGCGGCGAAGTACCTGATGGCCAACGGGGTGGAGCCGAAGGACTTCAACTCCTACGGCGCGCGCCGCGGGAACCACGAGGTGATGGTCCGGGGGACGTTCGCCAACATCCGGATCAAGAACCAGCTGGTGCCGGGCATCGAGGGCGGGGTGACGGTGCACCTGCCCACCAACGAGAAGATGTCCATCTACGACGCGTCGATGAAGTACCAGCAGGAGGGGACGCCGCTGGTGGTCCTCGCCGGCGCGGAGTACGGGACCGGGTCCTCGCGCGACTGGGCCGCCAAGGGGACGTACATGCTGGGGGTGAAGGCGGTGATCGCCAAGAGCTTCGAGCGCATCCACCGCTCCAACCTGGTGGGCATGGGCGTGCTGCCGCTCCAGTTCGAGGCCGGCCAGGACGTCGGGTCCCTGGGCCTCACCGGGAGGGAGACGTTCGAGATCGGCGGCGTCGCCGACGGGCTGGCGCCGCAGAAGCAGCTGACCGTGAAGGTGAAGAACGACGCCGGCGACGTGAAGACGTTCACCGCGACGTGCCGGATCGACACCCCCAACGAGCTCGACTACTACCGGAACGGGGGAATCCTCCACTTCGTCCTCCGGCAGATGGCCAAGGGATCTTGAGCAACGGCGCCGCGGTTGGCGGCGTCCGGTTGACCGATTGAGCTCTCGCCGCCAGCGCGCTATGGATTCGGCATGGCGACCAAACGGGCGGCGGCGGCGGCGG
>DATBSS010000184.1:0-12842 GCA_036559665.1 Myxococcaceae bacterium | reverse complement strand
CTTGTGGGCGAATGGGATCCAGAAAAGCACTTGCAAGCCCTGAGGAGTCCGTCCGAGCGGAGTTGGTGCGATCCTGCGAGTCGCTGTTCGGGGGTGGGAATCCGGCGCTGCTGGCGGTGCTGAAAGAGGCCGTTCCAGGTTTGCAGCATGCGTACGTGCTCGACTGGATCCCGGAGCAGAGACAGGTACACAATATCCACCAGTACCGGCGGGATCACCGGAGGCTGGGTAGGCAACTCCGCCAGAAGCTAGGGCAGGCGCTCTTGCTTGCCCGGGATCGCCCGCTAACGGCTGGTCGGGGACGCGGCAGCTAGGACGGGAACCGTCACCGCGCCGGGTGACACCGGTACTGGTACCCGCACCGGATGGACGCGCAGTAGGCGGCGTCCCGCCCCCGGAAGTCGGTACCACGGCTCCGGGCAACCAGGTCGGCGGCCGAGGCCGCCAGCCTCGCCTCCAACTCCGCCAGCGCCTCCGGTTTCACCGCCTCCCGGAAGTCAGGGCCCGGGTGCTTCTCCTTGAGGAACGCGATCCCCGTCCGTACCGGCGCCCCCTCCCCCACCAGCCTCCGCGCCGCCAGCGCGTAGCAGTCGAGCTGGAACGCGTACGGCGCCAGCCCCTCCGGGTGCCGTTCGCTCGCCTTGTAGTCGATCACCGTCGCCCCGCCGCCCTCGCCGACCGTCAACAGGTCGATCTTCCCCTTCAGGAACACCGCCAGGGCCCCCGGCGCCTCCAGCCGCAGCGCGAACGGCACCTCGCGCATCACCCTCCCCCGCCCACCCCGCAGCGTCGCCGCGTAGGGCGTGGTCAGGAACGCCCGGGCCCAGCCCGCGATCTCCCGCGAATCCTGCGCGTCCGGCTCGTGCCCCAGCTCCCACAACAACCGCCGCAGCTCCGCGTCCAGCTTCGCCGGGTCCCCCACCGCCTCCAGGTCCACCTTCTCCAGCAACGCGTGCGCCACCGTCCCCCGCGCCCGCGGGTCGGTCGGGCTCCGGGTCCGCCCCGGCAGCAGCGGCTCGGCCTCCGGTTCCTCCTCCACCTCGAAGTGGATGGGAAACTCCGCCAGCCCCACCACGTGCGCGTAGAGGTACCGCCGCTCACACAACACGTACGACTGGAGCTGCGTCACCGGCAACACCGCCGTCCGCGGCTGCAGCGGGATGGGCTGCTCGCACCGGGCCTCCGCCGCCGCCACCCGCTCTTCCCCGTCCAGCAGGAGCGACCCCTGCACCCCACCCGCCGGCCTGGCCTCCGGGACGTCCCCCTCCCGCACATCCGCCACCAGCGCCCGCAGCGCCGGGTCCGCTTCCAGCGCCCGATCCAGGTACCCGCGCCACGTCGCCGACCGCATCGCCTTGCACTGCCCGGACAGCACGAGATGGTCCCGCGCCCGCGTGAGCGCCACGTAGAGCAGCCGCCGGTACTCCGCCTCCTCGCGCCGCGCCAGCTCGTCCGCGATCTGCTGCTGCCGCGGCGACCTCCCCACCTCCACCTCCCCCTCCACCCACGGCTTCACCCCCAGCCCCAGCGACCGGTCGAACAGGATCCGCTTCGTCTGCGGCATCGGCCCCGCGCACAGGTCCGGCACCACCACCACCGGCCACTCCAGCCCCTTCGCCTGGTGGATGGTGAGCAGCGACACCGCCCGCTCGTCGCCCGCATCCATCACGTCCGCCTGCGCCTCCGCCGGCTCGGAGTCCGCCAGCGCCAGCAGCTCCGCCGCGAAGCGCTGGCAGTCCCCCGCCCCCGTCGCGTCCCACCGCCCCGCCAGCTCCAGCAGCTTCTCCACGTTCGCCAGCGCCTGCTCCCCGTACGGCGACCCCGCCAGCGCCACGCGGTACGCCGTCTCCTCCAGCGCCACTTGCAACAGCACCCGCAGCCCCAGCCGGTCCCGCTCCGACCGCAGCCGGTGGTGCATCTCCAGGAACCGTTCCAACCGCTCCAGCTCCCCCGCCGCCAGCCCCACCAGCGCCGGGCGCTCCACCACCCGCACCGACTTGAGCTGCAGCCGCCCCCCGCACGCCTCGGTCAGCCGGTACAGGCTGGCGTCGCTCAACGCCACCAGCGGCGAACGCAGCACCGCCGCGAAGCTCAGCGCGTCCGACGGATCGGCGATCACCGACAGCAGCGACGCCAGGTCCACCACCTCCTGTGCCGCGTAGAACCCGCGCCCGCGCACCACCCGG
The DNA here is from genome assembly GCA_036559665.1 of Myxococcaceae bacterium. GTDB lineage: Bacteria > Myxococcota > Myxococcia > Myxococcales > Myxococcaceae > DASRBA01. The sequence continues at coordinate 10,656 of DATBSS010000184.1, read as the reverse complement.
TGCGGGATGCCCGCCCGCGCCAGCGCCTGCCGGTACACCTCCAGGTACGTGAAGCGCCGGAACAGGATGGCGACGTCCTTCCCCACCGCCGGCCGCGGCTTCTCGTCCGCCCCCTGCACCTTGAGCCCAGACCTCGGCGCCAGGAGCTGCCGGATCTTCCGCGCCACCAGCATCGCGTCCTGGGCCCGGCTCTCCGGCGCGCGGTCCTCCGGCTCGTACACCAGCCGCTCCACGTGCACCCGCGCCGCCCGCTGCGTCCGGTGCGGCTCCAGGTCGTCGCCCTCGGGCTGGTACACCACCTCGTAGTCCCGAGCCGCCGCCGCGCCCTCGCGCGCCACCAGCACCGACCGGAACACCTGGTTGAAGAAGGTGATCAGCCCCGGCAGCGACCGCCGGCTCGTCTTGAGATAGTGCCGCCGGCCGCCGTTCCGCTCCACCATCGCCGCCAGTTGCCCGAACACCGAGACGTCCGCCCCGCGGAACTCGTAGATGGACTGCTTCCGGTCGCCCACCGCGCACAGGAACGACGGCTCCAGAGGCAGATCCACCCCCCCGGAGGCCGGCACCTCCCGCGGTCCGCCCTCCCGCTGCTCCGCCAGCAACGTCACCAGCTCCAGCTGCAGCCGGTTGGTGTCCTGGAGCTCGTCCACCAGCAGCGCGCGCATCCGGCCCTGCACCTCGCGCCGCACCACCGGGTGGTCCCTCAGCAAGTCCCGGGCCCGGATCAGCAACTCGGAGAAGTCGAGCGCCGCGCGCTTGCGCAGCTCGCCCCGGTGCCGGTCCTGGAGCTCCCCCAGCAACCGCCGGAACGCGACCTCGTGCCGGACCACGTCGACGGCCGCGTAGTGCTCCAGCAGCCCCTTGGTCACCCTGTCTCGCCCGAGCGCGTTCCACTTCAGATCCTTCAGCGCCTCGCCCAGCCCGTTGCGCTGGTTGCTGATCGTCCGCTCCGCCTCCAGCGCCGTCCGCAGCGCCGGGAAGCGGTCCGCGTGCAGGAACGTCTCGTGGCGCATCCCGTCCAGCGCCCGCAGGCACGCCGAGAGGCAGTGCGAGAACCGCCCGCGCGGCCCGTCCAGGGAGGAGGCCCTCGAGGCGGCCTCGCGCACCCGCTCCAGCGCCTCGTCGAACGCCGCCCGCGCCTCCTCCGGCCGGGTGATCGCCACCTGGTCCGCCGACAGCCCCTCCTCGCGCAGCTTCGCCAGGGTGTCGCAGAGTGCGCCCACCATCCCCAGCACCCGCCCGCGGACCGCGAACCCCAGCTCGCGGCAGAGGTCCACCACCTCGGGCTCACGCCGATCCAGCGCGTCAAGCACCACTCGCTCGGCGGTATCGCGCAGCAGCAGCGCCGACTCCCGCTCGTCCAGCAGCTGGAAGCTGGGATCGACGCCGAACCCGGCCGGCGCGCGCCGCAGCAGCTGCGCGCAGAGCGCGTGGAAGGTGCCGATCCACGCCGACCCGAGTTCGTCCCGTACCCGCCGCCAGAATTCCGGCCCGGGGAACGACCGCCCGAGCGCCGCGAACGACGCGCGCAGGTCGGCCTCATCCGTCGCGCGCACTTCGCCGGTGGCCAGCGCGTCCAGCCGCTCGCGCATGCGGGAGCGCATCTCCGCCGCCGCCTTGTCCGTGAACGTGAGCAGGCACAGCTCCGCGGGCTGGAGCGGCTTCCCCTCCCCGCACTGCCGGGCCCCCGCCAGGAGATGGAGGCCAATGGTGATCAGCGAGTACGTCTTCCCCGCGCCGGCCCCGGCCATGATGGCCAGGTTCTGCTCCAGCGCGAGCGAGCCGAGCGCGCTCACACCACCACCTCCTCCTCCAGCCTCCGGTCGGTGATCCGGCACACCGCTCGGAAGGAGCAGAATTCGCAGTCCTTGGGCCGGGCCGCGAACCGCCCCTGCCGCAGCTCCCCCACCACCGCGTGCACCGCGTTGGCCAGGTTCTTCTTCCCCTCCGCCTCGATGCGCTGGCGGACCGCCGGATCCGTCGACAACAACTCCTCCAGCGTCCCGACCTTCCCGGCCTCCACCACCTCCGCCAGCGTCAGCGGCTCGCCGTTCTTCAACCCCAGCCAGGCGGCATTCACTGCCCGGGTGGCGCCCGCGCTCCTCGCCGCGTGCAGGTACAGCGGGAGCTGGAACTCCGTCTCCAGGAGCTTCGTCTTGAGATCGCTCCGCCGGATGGACCCGGACTTGTAGTCGATCACCGCCCAGCCGCTGGGCCCGCGGTCCAACCGGTCGATCTGCCCCTCCACGTACACGTCCAGCTCATCGGCCGCCGCGCCGGGGATGACCACCTGCTTCCACCCTTCGGGCGAATTCCGCTTCCCGAACGTCAGCTCGGCGTGCTCCGGCTCATGCTGCGCGAAGGGGAGCCCGTGCCCCTCGCCCCCAAGCACCCTCCGCACCATGGCGCGGGCGCGCGCCTTGTCGATCTCCCACAGCGCCGGGTGGCCCACGTGCGCGCGCGCCTCCGCCCGGGCGCGCGCCACGTCCAGCGCCTCGTCCAGGACCGCGTCCGGCACCTCCTCGGCGGGCCGGCGCAGCAGCCCGGCCTCCCGCAGCCTCGGGAACAGCTCCTCCAGCACGTGGTGCCAGAAGGAGCCCTTGTCCCTCGACGACAGCTCCTCGCTTGGGGACTCCGGCTCCTCCAGGCCCAGGACGGACGCCGCGAAGCCCTGGAAGGAGCAGTTGGCGAACCGCCCCAGCGCCGAGGCGGAGAGCGGCCGGTCCGGGCCCAGCCGGAAGCGCTCGCGCAGCTCCGCCTCCAGCCCGCCCGTCCCCACCAGCCCGGAGTGCGGGCCGACCGCCTTCTCCGGGTCGGAGAAGAAGAACAGCCGCTCCTCCTCGATGACCACCAGCTCCCGCGCGTCGCGGAGCCAGTCCTTCCGCCCGAAGTGCCGGCCCATGGCCGACGCCGCCGGATCCATCCGCGACACCCGCAGCTCCGGCCGCCCGAGCACCTCCATCGCCACCCGCTCGCGCAGCTGCGCCGGCGAGTACGCCTCGTCCAGCAGCGGCACCGGGCGCAGCTCGCGCTGCTCCACCTTCGCCCCGGTGAGCCGCTCCAGCTCCACCAGGAACGGCGAGGCGATCTGCTCCTGCGACTCCGAGGTGAGCCGGGCAAAGGAGAGCGTGACCTTCCCCCGGGACGCGGAGAGCGCCAGCGCGAACAGCAGGCGGTCCTCCGCGGTGCGCCACGGGGCCCGCCCCTCCGACTCGCCGGTGGAGAGCCGGAACGCGTCCCGCTTGAAGAAGCGGTTCACGTGGCGGCGGTCCTCGTCCGGGAAGAGGGCGCTGGGGGCCTCGCGGCCCGGCAACCGCCCATCGGTCACCCCGCCCACGCACACGTGCGCGAAGGAGCGGCCCACCATCTGTCGCAGGTCGAGCACGCGCACCGCGCCCGCCCTCGGGCCGCGAGGGGCGAGGTTGAAGTCCAGCGCCGCGTCCTGGAGCCAGCGGTGGAAGACGCGACGGCCCAGCCGCACCTGCCCGGCGCCCGACTGGTCGAAGGCCAGGTGCAGCTCGCGGTACATCGCGCGCAGCGCCTCCGAGGCCGCCTGGTCTCGAGCCAGCGCGCGCAGCATCGCCTTCCCCAGCGTGCTCCCCTCCGAGCCGCGCGGCTCCGGGCGGTCCAGCGCCTTCGCCAGCCCCAGATCCCCCAGCGCCCGCCACCACCGCGTGAGGTGTTGCAGCGCCGCCGCCTCCGCCGGGAGCTGCTGGAGGATGGCGAACAGCTTCTGGCAGCGCTCCAGGAGTTGCCGGGCCCCCCAGCCGCTGCCCTGGAGCCGCCGGTCCATCCGCTCCGCCAGCGCCGAGAGCCGCACGTCGTAGGCACCCCGCTCGCCGCGCGCGCCGACCCGGTCGTCGCGGACGGAGGCGAGTTGGAGCCAGCGCGCCGGCGCGTCCAGCTCCGGCCGGGAGACCTCCGGCAGGTAGCGGCTGGACACCAGGTGCGCCACCTCGTCCGCCGGGAACGCGTCGTCCACCAGGAGCGGGAGCGAGAGCGCCACCCGCCCGGCGGCGGTGGACTGGAGCGGCGCCCCGCGGCGGAGGCGCGCCGGGATGCCCAGCTCCTCCAGCGCCTCCACCGTCCGCTCCGCCTCCTGGCCGAGGTCCCGGTACGCGATGGCGACCTGCTCCGGCGGGACGCCCCCGCTCACCAGCGCTGCCACCCGGCGCGCGAGCTGCCGGCACTCCTCCACCTGCGAGGCGGCGCTGAAGAGCTCCAGATGCTCGCCCTGGGCGGCGGCGGCGCCCCGCTTCGCCTCCGGCCGGAAGAGGTGAGCGCCCAGCGGCGCCAGCGGGCGCCCCTCGCCCACCAGGTCCGTCTTATGCGCCTCCAGGTAGGTGAGCTCGGCGCCGGAGCGCTCGACGGCGCCCAGCACGGGATCCACCGCCAGGTCGACGGCGGCGCTCCCCAGGCCCGGCAGCTCCAGCAGCAGCGCCACGCGATGCGACTCGCACGCGCGCGCCAGCGCCAGCACCAGCTCCAGGCGCAACGGAGGGAAGTCGTGGAGGTCGCGCAGCTCCAGGCGCCCGGCGCGGACGAACGCCTCCGGCAGATCGCCCTGCTGGAGCCGGTGGAGCGCGCCGCGCACCGCGTCCTCCCGGTCCGCCAGCTTCAGCTCCGCCATCCGCGCCTCGTACGCGGCGTAGAGGCGGGACAGGTACCGGGCGCGGTCCATCCGCGCCGGGGGCAGCTCCGCGAGGGCGCGGGCGAAGTCGTCGGGCGAGACGGCGCCGGCCTTCAGCTCGAAGACCAGGTCCAGCGCGGCGCGGGCGAACGCGGGCTCGTGGACGAAGTCGCCGAAGGGGCCGGGCCCCAGCTTCTGCGCCGCCGCCCACAGCACCACCCGCGCGGTGAGCGGCGAACACGGCCTCCGCCCGAGCGCGCGCGCCCCGCCCAGCGCGTCCACCAGCTCACTGAACGTCAGGAAGGAGGAGCCATCCGCGAAGCCGCCGCCCTCGGACGCTGCCGCCACGAGCGCTTCCTCGACCCGGTCGGCATCGGGGTACACGCGGATGGGCGAGGCCATGACGTCTCCACTCTAGGGAGCCGTCTGACACCCGCCCTGCCTTGGGGGAGGTCCCCAACCCCTTGTCCGGAGGGGTCCTCCTGACAGTTCCTGACTACCTCGCCACCGCGCGCACCCGGCCCCCGGTGCCGAGCAATCCGATCCCCAGCGCCAGCGCGGGCATCGACGCCACGATGGAGAACGCGAACCGCTGCGAGAGCTCGGACCGCGCGATGGACTCGATCTGGGCCCGGTCGACCGCGTTGACCAGCTCCAGCGCCTTCGCCACCTCGCTGGCGCCGTAGAAGTAGGAGACCACCGCCCAGCCGGCGATGACCACCCCGGCCACCAGCGCGGCGACGGCGCCGACGCGCCATGAGCCTCGCCTGGTCATGCGCGCGCTGATCGCCATGCCGCAGAACACGGCGCTGGTCACCGTGAACGCAGCCAGGACCCACAGCATCCAGTCCATCTGCGCCAGCACCCGCGAGAAGTCCCACCACGACTCGTTCGCCATCGCGATGCTCCCTCCGATGCCGCTTCAGACATCGGTCCGCGGCGACGGTTCCCAGTCTCCCAGATATGTTTAGCGGATGCTCCATGTCCTGGCTGCAACGGTCGCGATCTCGCTGGCGCAGGCGCCGCCGTCCATCCACGAGCTCCGGAGCAACTGGGCGGTCGACGGCGCCGTCACCGGCGGCGGCTTCGCGCTGTACACCGTCAGCGAGCTGGCACTGAAGCCGTTCCTGGTGCCGTCCGGGTGTCGCTGGTGCGACCGCGCCGCGGACGGGAGCGACGCGCTCAATCCGCTCGACGCGGGGGCGCGCGCGGCGGTGGTGTGGTCCCCGGCTGGGCAGTCGCAGGCGAACGCATTGAGCAACGTGGGCCTGTTCCTCGCGATGCCGATCGCGATGTACGGGATGGACGGGTACCTCGCGGGCTCCAGCGGCGCGCTCGGCGGGTGGGGCAAGGACGCGCTGATCATCAGCGAGACGACCATCCTCGCCATGCTGCTGAACCAGGGCGTGAAGTTCATCGCCCGGCGCGAGCGACCCTTCGTCCACGTGCTGCCCGACGCACAGAAACCGCTCACCGAGAACCCGAACGACAACAACCTCTCCTTCTACAGCGGCCACGCCACCGCCGCCTTCGCGCTCCTGTTCTCGACGCTCAGCGTGGCCGAGTTGCGCGGGTACCCGCAGCGGTGGCTCCTCTGGGCCGTGGGTGCGCCGCTGGCGCTGGCGACGACGTACCTCCGGATGGCGGCGGACCGGCACTACCTCACCGACTGCCTGGCCGGCGCGGTGGTGGGCGGCGCGGTGGGGTGGTTCCTGCCCATCCTGCTCCACCCGCGCGAGGACGCCGCGCCCGCGGGAACGCAGCCGCAGGCGCTTCGCGTCTCGATGGGGCCGTCGATGGTGTCCGTGGCGGTCGCGTTTCCGTGAGTCAGACCCGCCGCTACTTGCCGATGATCGTGAACTGCACGCGGCGGTTCATCGCGCGGCCGGCCTCGGTGTCGTTAGGAGCGATGGAGCGCCTGGAACCGAAGCCTTCGGCGAGCATGCGCTCCGGCTCCACGCCCCAGTCGACCAGGTAGTTGCGTACCGACTCGGCGCGCGCCTGCGACAGCTTGCGGTTGAACTCGGCACCGCCCACGTCGTCGGTGTGACCCTCGATGCGGATCTTGATGTTCTTGTGCTCGAGCAGGATGTCCGTCACCTCGTCCAGGACCTCGTAGGACTCCTTCAGGAGCCGGGCCTTGTTGAACTCGAACTGGATCATCTGGCGGATCTCGATCGAGGTGTCCGTCAGCTCCGCCTTCCGCTCCGTGGGCTCGGGGCGCAACGTGAAGTCCACCACCAGCGTCTCGTTCGGGTGCGCCACCAGGCTCTTGCCGCGGATCAGGTAGCCCTGCGCGCGGACCTCGACGGCGATCTCACCGGGTGGGAGCTTCGCCTCGAACGTCGGCGAGGCGTCGAACTTCTTCTCCCCCAGCGGCGCCGGCGCGCCCGGAAACGTCACCACCGCGTTCACCGGCTTCTCGTCCATGTCCATCACCCGCCCGCGCAACAGCGCCATGCCGCCCGGCCGCTCCGAGCGCAGCAGGTCGAACTCGTAGCCGCCGAGGATCCACACACCCAGCGGGAGGTACTGCTGCGGCCCGGCGACGTACTCGCCCGCCAGCCCGAGCAGGAGCCGCCCCGGCCCCGCCTCCAGCGCCCCGCCCAGCCACGCCCCGCCGCCCACGCCCAGCCCCTCCGGCACCGGGTTCAGGATGCCGCGCAGCTGCAGGAAGGGGGATAGCCCGCTCGCCGGCCGCGGGGTGTGAAGGTTCACCGTGAGCCGCCCGCCGACCTTCGGTCCCAACGTCGCCGCCAGCCCGAGGTCAACCCAGGGGACGATGCCCGCGCTCCCGCCCAACTCCGCCCCGACGCGCCGGCCGACGACGTCCCCGAAGCCCGTCGCCATCACCTTCACCAGCGACGTAGTGGGCTCGTCGCGCGGTGGGGGCTGTTCCTGCTTCTTCGGCGGCGGTGGCACCAGCGGCGCCGGTGAGACCGAAGTGGCCGGCGCCGCGCTCGCGGCCGGGCTGGTGGGGGCGGGCGTGGTCGTGCCGGTCGCCGGGGCCGCGGTCCCAGGGGCTGCCGGCGGGCTCGCTGCCGTCGTCGTGGTGCCTGTAGTCGCCGCCGGGGGCGAAGGTGCCGCAGTTCCGGTCGTCGCGGCCGGTTTGGACCCCGCCGCGGGTGCGCTCGACGCGGGTGCACCGGCGCCGGTCGTCGCCGGCGTGGTTCCAGGTGCCGTCAGCGGACTCGGCACCACCGCGGCACCGGTCGCCGCCGCCGGCTTGGTTCCTGCCGGTGCCTTCTTCGCCGGCGCAGCGGCAACACGCACCTCCGCGCGCGCGGCGGCCGGAGCGAACATCACGCCCATCACCACCACCGCGATCGCCCTGGCCACCCGCCTTCTCCGCCTCAGCGCCAGCACCGCCAACCCACCCAGCAGCGCGAATGCGCCGGACCCGGACGAGCACCCGCACGACCATCCCGCGTACCCCTCCGGAGGCTTCTCGTAGGTGAACGCGCGCGCGAGCGTGCCGCCCTGCAGGTCCGGATTGGTCACCGCCACGTCCACCGCGCTGGTGGTAGGCGCGTGGGGCGCGGTGGTGGCTCTGATTTCCGTCGCCGAGATCACCCCGACCGACCTGGCCGCCACCCCGTCGATGAGCACCGTCGCCCCGGTCACGAACCCCGTCCCCGTGAGGGTGATCTGCGTCCCGCCCGTCGAGGGCCCACGGTCCGGCGAGATGCCGGTGACGGCCGGCGGCCCCTGGTACGCAAAGGCCATCACCAGCGCCCCGCGCTGGCCGTCCGGGTTGAGCGACACCACGTCCACCACTCCCGCCGGGTGGGGAGCCGCCACGCCCGTCACCCGAGTGGAATTGGCGAAGGACGGGTTCAGCAGCGGCAACCCGCCGATGCTGATCGTCACCCCGGGGTCGAACCCGCTCCCGGTGATCACCACGGTCACCCCACCGCTCAGCGGCGATGCGGCCGGCGTGATGCCGGTGAGCGCGGGCGGCCCGACGTACGTGTACGCCCCGCCCAGCGTCGCGCTCTGCGGAGGCGTGTCCGGGTTCGTCACCACCACGTCCACCACCCCGGCGGCGTGCGCCGGCGTGCTCCCCGTCATCGTGGTGGGGCTGACGAACGAGATCGCGGTGGCCGCGACCCCGCCGATGGTGATGGTGGCACCCGGCTGGAAGTTGGTGCCGGTGATGGTGAACGCGGTGCCGCCGTTCGACGTGCCTGTCGGAGGCACGATCCGCGTGATCGCCGGCGCCGGCGGAGGCGGCGGCGGGGTGGTGGAGTACGTGAAGCCGTTGGAGAGCGTGGCCGACGTCCCGGTGCCGCCCCGCCGCTGCACCGTCACGTCCACCGCACCTGCCACGTGCGGCGGCGTGGTCGCAGTGATGGTGGTGGTGCTGATCACGGTCACGTTGGTGGCCAGGTTCCCGCCGATGGAGACCGTGGACCCGGCGTTGAAGTTCACGCCGGTGATGGTCACCACGGTCCCGCCCGCCGTCGGCCCCGCAGCCGGGTTGATGGCGGTGACCTGCGGCGCGGTGGTGCCCACCTTGGCCAGGAAGGCGTCGTCTCCACCCGCGCGGTTGCCCTGGATGGCGCCGGCGACCGTGGGGAAGTTGGTGGAGGCGGTCTGCCCGGTGCTGTACGCGTTCCCGGATCCATCCACCGCCAGGCCTCGGCCGAAGTCGTCCCCGGCACCGCCCAGGTACGTGGAGAAGTCGCGGTTCCCCGTCACGTCGAAGTGCGCGATGAACGCGTCGAAACCGCCGCCGTTGCTCATCTGAGGGGGATTGCCGTCGTTCGGGAAGTTCGCGGACGCGGTGTAGCCGCCGACGTAGACGCCGCCCACCGCCTCCGCCGCCACGCCGCGGACACCGTCCTCGAGGCTGCCGCCGATGAAGGACGAGTAGCTCACCGCCAGCTGCGACCCCGAAGGGTCGTATCGGACCACGAAGCCGTCCGAGAAACCGCCCCCGTACTGGGTCTGCTGGGCGTTCACCAGGGGGAAGTCCATGGACCGGGTGAACCCGGCGACCGTAGGCACTCCGGTCGGATCGACCGTGACGTCGTTGGCCTGATCGTCCCGGTTTCCGCCCAGGTACGTCGAATACACGATCGCCGTCCCCGCCGCGTTCACCTTGGTGAGGAATGCGTCCGTGTTCTGCCCTGGGACTCCACCCGCGCTGCCCTGGGCCCCATCCTTCGTCGGGTAGTTGAAGGAGTTGGTGTACCCGACCACGTACGCGTTGCCCGAAGGGTCGACGGCGATCTCGCGCGCAAAGTCGTCACCCGCCCCACCCAGGTAGGACGAGTACAGCAGCGCCTGGCCCGTCGCGGAGAGCTCCGACACGAACGCGTCGTGCCCGCCCCCCAGGCCCACCTGGAAGGCGTTCGCCGTCGGGAAGTCGTCCGACCCCGTCCCGCCGGCGAGGTACGCGTTGCCATACGCGTCCAGGGCGAGCCCGTTGATCAGGTCGTCGGCGTCGCCGCCGAAGTAGGTGGAGTAGACCAGCGCGTTGCCGGTGGGGCTGAGCTTGAAGACGAAGCCGTCCTGGGCGCCCTGGAGCTGGTTCTGGAACGCATTCACCCGCGGGAAGTTGTCGGAGGCGGTGAAGCCGGCCACGTAGACGGCGCCGGACGCGTCGGCGGCGAGGTCGCGGCCGGTCTCGTCGGAGTCCCCACCGATGTACGTCGAGTAGACGAGCGCCGAACCGGTGTCGTCGACCTTCGCCACGTACACGTCGAAGCCGCCACGCTTGGTCGGCTGGAACGGGACCGCGGTCGGGAAGTTGGTGGAGATCGTGTTGCCGGTGATGTACGCGTTCCCCAGGGCGTCGACCGCCATCCCGATGGGGAACTCGTCGTTCGTCCCGCCCAGGTAGGTCGAGTAGACGAGCACCGGGTCGATCACCACGCCCGCGCCCCGCTCGCGCCGATCCACCCAGAACCCCACCGTCCCGTCCGCGAAGACGCGGTGTCTCGCCGCCACCTTCTTGCGGTCGCCGGCGCGGTAGGCCACCGGCGCGCGCTGGACCAGGGTGCCGCCGCCGGGGAGTGACA
>DATBSS010000183.1:0-9799 GCA_036559665.1 Myxococcaceae bacterium | reverse complement strand
CGATCGAATTGATCCGAGCGACCGTCCCAGACCTCCTGGTCCTCGAGGGCGAAGGGCGTCTTGCCGTCGCCATATGTCCGAGGAACCCACTGGTGCCAATGTCCGGCCTGTCCGAGAGAATCGGCGATGATGGTGGTCAATCGCTCCCAGTACTGCTGGGCGGCTCTGAATGTTTCCGGGTTGACGTACAAATCTTCGTAAGCCTTGGGGTTCATGTTCGTCACTCTCGGAAATTCAGGCCGAGGAAGATTTCGACGTCCACCCGAATGGGACTGCCCATGAACAGGGGGAAGGATTTCCCAGGAGGAGGGATGCCCCCACCTGCCGGGCCGCTGCGGATAAATCGTTCCGCACGGCGGAACTGATCAGTCCTGGCAAGAAGCTCTTGGGGTGACAATTTGCCCTTGAGGATTTCCAGCCCCTGGAGCCCCAGCGGCAACAGTAATTGGTGCGGGCTCCTTCCCTGCGGCCTCGATGGGCTCGACCGGAGGCAGCAAGGGCAGGAGTTGGCCGAGCCGACGGCACTGCTCTTCACTCAGAGGCTGTTTCCATCCGTTCGGCAACTTGAGCGGACAGATGCAACGGACTCCACCGGCGGCGCACTCTATGACGTAGCAGCGGCCGGTCGTTTCTCTGTTATCCAACTCCTCCGGAAGCAGGCAGGCCACCCGTGTTGGATCGTTCGTGAGATAGGAGGTCCGCCCAACCGAGGTGTCCGTGCCCTGAGCGGCTCCCGTCCGCGGGACCATGCCCAGACCGATAAATGCCGCAGCAACCAGGAGATAGCCATGAGGTCGCATTGGCGGCGAAGGTATACGGTCGAGCCTGGCCTATGAAAAAATGGTTCCGCAGCTCCGAGCTGGAGCCTTCTTTCTGGAGCGGCGGATGGGGAATCGAGCTCGCGACCCCAAGCTTGGGACGCTACGAGCGCGTGTCGAGTAGCTCGATCTCGAAGATGAGCGTCGAGTTGGGCGGGATGACCGGCGGGTGGCCGCGCTCGCCGTAGGCCACGCCGGGTGGGCAGGTCAGGCGCGCCTTGCCGCCGACCTTCATCTCCTGCACGCCCACGGTCCAGCACTTGATCACGCCCTGGAGAGGGAACTCGATCGGCTCGTTGCGCTTGTAGGAGCTGTCGAATTCGGTCCCGTTGGTGAGCGTGCCCCGGTAGTGCACCTTCACCGTGCTGGTGGCGGTGGGCTGGGCGCCGGTGCCCGTCTTCAGTTCATCGTAGGTAATCTCTTCGTTCGGGCTGCCGGTGGGGATCTTCTTGGTGGAGAGCGGCGCTCCTCCCGAGGCGGGCGCGTCCGGCTTCGCCGCCTCCTTGCATCCGCACAGACCCACCACCGACGCCGTCAGCATCGCTCCCAGCAGCATTCGCATCGTCAAGCTCCCCTCGGTTTGCCGAGGCGCCGGTTCTAGCATGGGGCCCAATGCTCGCGACCGCGTCCCTCGCCGCGCTGGTCCTCGCCGCCGCACCGGACCCGGTGGTGCTGGACGGCTTCGAGAAGGTGGAGGGCTGGAGCGCGCACCCCTCGGAGGGCGTGGAGCTGCGCATCAGCCAGGACCGCGGCTTCCGCGGCAAGGCGATGCGGCTGGACTTCGACTTCCACGGCGGCGCCGGCTACGCCATCGCGCGCAAGGCGTTCCCGCTCAAGCTCCCGGCCGACTACGCGCTGAGCTTCCGGATCCGCGCCGGCGCGCCGGTGAACGACCTGGAGCTGAAGCTGCTGGACGCCTCCGGCGAGAACGTGTGGTGGATGAATCGCCGCCGCTACGAGTACCCGCGCGAGTGGACGCGCCTGCGCACCCGGAAGCGGCAGATCGAATTCGCCTGGGGACCCAAGGGGGGCGGCGACCTGGACCAGCTCGCGCAGTTGGAGCTGGTGGTGACCGCCGGCACCGGCGGCAAGGGCACCGTGTGGATCGACGACCTCACCTTCCAGGAGCGCGAGCCTCGCGGCCCCTCTGAGCGGACCGACACGTCGCGCATCGAGCGCGGCGGAGTGCAGACGCTCACCATGGATTTCAGGCGCGAGGAGGAGATGGGCGGCCTCTCCATCCACTGGCGCGAGGACGTTCACCCCAAGGCGTACACCGTCGAGACCTCCGAGGACGGCAAGCGCTGGGAGACGGCCTATCGCGCAGACGGTCCGCCCGGCGGCCGAGACCTGGTCCCGCTGCCGGACACGGAGACACGCTGGCTGAGGCTCCGGATGAAGCCCAGCGCCGGCGGCCAGCGCGCCAGCTTCCACAGCATCGACGTGAAACCGCCCGAATGGTCCCTCACGCCGAACGACTTCTTCGCCAACGTGGCCAAGGAGTCCCCGCGAGGGCGCTACCCCCGCTACCTCACCGGCGAGCAGTCCTACTGGACCGTGGTGGGCGTCAACGGCGACACGCGCGAGGCACTGATCAACACCGACGGGGCGGTGGAGACAGCACTGGGCGGCCCCTCGCTGGAGCCGTTCCTCTCCGTGGACGGGCGCCTGCTCACCTGGGCGGACATCGAGTCGACCCAGTCGCTCGCTCAGGGGTACCTGCCCATCCCGTCCGTTGTCTGGAATACGAAGCCACTGCGCCTCACCATCGTCGCCTTCGCCGAAGGCGAGCCCGAGGCGTCCGTCGTCTACGTGCGCTACCGCGTGGAGAACGACGGCCAGGAGCCGAAGCAAGCGACGCTATTCCTCGCACTGCGGCCGTTCCAGGTGAACCCGCCCTGGCAATTCCTCAACGTGCGCGGCGGCATGGCGCGGGTGAAGCAGGTAGAGCTCGAGGGCCCCGCGGTGAAGGTCAACGGCGCGCGCGCGGTGGTCAGCCTCACCGAGCCCGGCCGGAGTTGGGCGTCCTCCTATGATCAGGGGAACGTGGTGGACGCCATCGCCGCCGGCCGCCGCACGAGTGCGAAGCGCGCTTCCGATCCGCGGGGCTACGCGTCCGCCGTCCTCGAATATCCGCTGGACGTCCCCCCCATCAGCTCCCGCGAAGTCGTCGTAGCCATTCCACTCCACCCGAAGTCGCAGATCTCCCCCTACTTCTGGAAAGGCACCGAGATCTTCAACCCCTGGCAGGACGTGGCCCGGGGCTTCTCCCTTCCGAACGCGGAGCCGCTGGCTGACACCATCAGGAGCCAGCTGGCGTACATCCTGATCAACCGGGACGGGCCGTCGCTCCAGCCAGGTTCCCGTGCCTACGACCGGTCGTGGATCCGGGACGGGCTGCTCACCTCCATCGCGCTGCTCCGCCTGGGTCGTCGCGAGGAGGTGACCGCGTTCGCGGAGTGGTACGCGGCCTACCAGCGACCCAACGGCTACGTGCCGTGCTGCGTGAGCCCGCGCGGCGCGGACCCAGTCCCCGAGCACGACAGCCACGGGCAGCTCATCTCGCTCCTCGCCGAGCACTACCGCCACACGTCCGACCGGGCCTTCCTCGAAAAGATGTGGCCGCACGTGGCGCTGGCGGCCGGGTACATCGACTCGGCCCGGGAGCCGTCCGGGTTGCTGCCGGCGTCGATCAGCCACGAGGGCTATTCGGCCAAACCGATGCATTCGTACTGGGACGATTTCTTCGCGCTCCAGGGGATGGAGGACGCGGTGTTCCTCGCGGGCGTACTAGGCAAGGACGGCGCGCGCTTCAAGACCATCCGCGACGAGCTCCGCCGCGACATCCTGGCGTCGCTGAAGCGGTCGATGGAATCGCACCACATCCCGTACCTCCCCGGCTGCGAGGAGCTGGGCGACTTCGACGCCACCTCCACCGCCGCCGCGCTTTCGCCGCTGGACGGGCTGAGCTTCCTTCCCCGCGCCGCCGTGGAGGCCACCTTCGAGCGCTACTACCAGGAGAACATCCGGGGCCGGCTGGACGGCAAGCCGTGGGTCGACTTCACGCCGTACGAGTGGCGGGTGGTGAGCGCGTTCCTGCGGCTCGGCTGGAAGGCGCGCGCACTGGAGGCGGTGAATCTCTTCATGAGCTACCGGCGGCCGTCCGGATGGAACCACTGGGCGGAGGTGGTGTTCCGCGACCCGAAGACGCCGAAGTTCATCGGCGACATGCCGCACACCTGGGTGGGGGCGGAGTTCATCCGCGCCGCGCTGGACCTGTTCGCCTACGAGCGATCCTCAGACCAGTCGCTGGTCGTCGGCGCCGGTGTCCCCGAGGCGTGGGCGCACGAGCTGCGACTCGACTCCGTGTGGACGCGCTACGGCCGGCTGTCGCTGAAGATGAACGTGGAGGGGCCCACAGCGCGGGTGCAGATCGGCGAAGGCCTGAGCGTCCCACCCGGCGGCATTGAGGTGCGCTCACCCATCGACCGGCCGGTGGTCCGCGCGACGGTGAACGGCCAACCCGTCAAAGTCCCCGTCGTCCTCCGCCAGCTCCCCGCCGAGGTCCTCTTCCAGCACTGACCCATCGCTCTTCACCACCCAATCGGACCATCACTTGTCCGCTGGATGAACCGGCCACCTCGGGCTCCGCGTCGACCCGACGGCGAAGACCACCACGCTGGCCAGGTACAGCAGCAACGAGACCGGCGCCGCCACGGCGGTGGCCAGCATGGCGCGCGCGATGCCTTCCGACAGCAGGTTGGCCTTCTGAGCCGCGGGCGCGTTGGCCACCGCGCTGAGCTCGCGCGTCAAGGCGGCCACCGTGACGGCGGCGCCCAGGAAACCGGTGGCCAGCGCCGCGAACGGCATCCGGGCTACCCAGCGCCAGGCGCGGCCTCCCCCGTGCTTTGCCGCCACCCGGCGACCCCAGATCCACAACCCCACGGTGAACAACAGCTGGAGCCCGAAGCCCAGCAACAGCGGCACGACCAGGAACAGCTCGTTCGGCGCGGAGGCGGCCACGGCTCCAGTCGAGCACACGCCCGTCCTAGAGTCGCTCCAATGGGACGGTCCCTGCTTCGCGTCGCCGCCGGGCTCATCCTGGCGCTCGTGGCGCTCATGCTGCTGGGGATTGGCGCGCTCTCCGTCCAGGGGCGGCGCCCTCCGGGTGGAAACGCCCAGTACGTGGCGCTCGGCAGCTCCTTCTCGGCCGGCCCCGGCGTCGGGGAGAGAGCCCCCGAAAGCCCGATTCTCTGCATGCGCTCCGCCGGTAACTACGCGCACCAGCTCGCGGCGATGCGGCACCTCGACCTTACCGACGTGACGTGCTCGGGGAGCACCACCGGGCATCTCCTGAACGGGAGCCAGGCCTTCCAGCCAGTCTCCCCGCTCGATGCGCTCCGGCCGAGCACGGAGCTGGTGACCGTCACCACCGGTGGGAACGACGTGCAGTACATCGGCAATCTCTACGCCTGGGTCTGCCAGGACGCACCGGAACGCATGCCGTGGCTCTGGCGACAGCTCGGCCTCTGCCGCTCGACGCCGGACGCAGACGTGGAACGCCAATTCGCCGCGCTGCCGGGACGCCTCGATCGGATCGCCGGCGAAGTACACCGGCGGTCCCCCCGAGCGACCCTCGTGTTCGCGGACTACACGACGGTGCTGCCCGAAGAGGGCGCTTGCCTGGACCGGCTCCCGCTCACCGGCGCACAGCTGGCGCGCGGCAGGTTCATCGCGCGCCGCCTGTCCCAGCTCACCGCCGAGGCAGCCCAACGGTCGGGCGCGATCCTGGTCCGGGTCTCGGATGTCACCCGCGCCCACGACGTCTGCTCGGCGCAACCCTGGGTGTTCGGACTCACGTTCCCGTCCTCTCCGCTTTCGTTCGCGCCCATGGCCCTCCACCCGAACGCGGACGCCATGACGGCGATCGCCCGCGCCATCGACGCCGCGTTGCCTCCTGCCCGAGCGACGCCATAGATCCTCTCAGCCCGGGGCAACGGGCTGGCGCGTTTCCGGAAGGCGCGCCGCGTCCTCGCGGACGCGCTCGTCCAGCCAGCGCACGGCGTCCTCCTCGGACGCAAAGAGGCGCATCTTCTTGGTCTTGTAGATGCGTAGAATGAAGTTGGCGGTGACGCGGATTACCGGGTTGATGATGACCACCGCCATCCAGTTCCTGGTCCTGGTGGTGTCGGTGCCGAGCTGGACAAACACACTGCGGGCCTCTGCCGTGAGGCGGTCAACCCCCAGCCCGACCGCGAGGATGGGGAGCCCGTGGAACCGCCCACCGGGGAGGACCTGCTGCCCCCAGGCCTCCGCATCCTCCTTGGCGACCACCCCGGTCCAATCGCCGCGCACCCCCTCCGCGCCGGACGGAAGCCGGAAACCGGCGATCTGGATCGGCATGGACGAGAGCCTAGCGTCAGTCCTCCGCCAGCTACCCGCCGAGGTCCTCTTCCAGCACTGACCCGTGGCTCTTCACGACCTTCGCGTAGTACCGCGCGCTGTCCTTCGGCGTCCGGGCCTGGGTCTCGAAGTTCACGTGGACGATGCCGAAGCGTTTGCTGAACCCCAGCGACCACTCCAGGTTGTCCAGCAGCGACCACACCATGTACCCGCGCACGTCCACGCCCTGCCGGATCGCATCGTGGACCGCGAGCAGGTGCTTGCGCAGGTAGTCCACGCGCAGCGGGTCTCGGACGCGCCCGCCCTCCGCCACCGGCGGGTCGAAGAACGCGGCGCCGTTCTCGGTGATGTAGACGGGGATGGACCCGTAGCGCTCCTTGAACCGCAGCAGCGTGTCAGTGAGCCCCTGCGGGAACACCTCCCAGCTCACCTCGGTGTACGTGGCTTGCTTCTGCTTCACCGGGGAGACGCGCAACGGCCAGTTCGACGGGTCGGCCCGCGACACGTTGCGCGTGTAGTAGTTGATCCCCACGAAGTCGATCTTCTGCCTGGCCAACGCCAGCTCCTCGTCCGTCCAGGGCTGCCACGCCTCGCCGAAGATCTCCGCCAGCGCATCCGGGCACCGCCCGAGCAGGGCCGGGTCGAGGTACTGGTGGTTCATGTACGCCTCGGCGCGAGCGGTGGCGGCGAGGTCCGCCTCGCTCGACGAAGCCGGGTACTTGGGCTCGATGTTCACCACCAGGCCGATCTCGTGCTTCCCCTCCGCGCGGTACGCCTGCACCGCGGCGCCGTGGGCGCGCATCAACTGGCGGGAGGCGATGGGCGCTTCGAACCGGTTCTTGTGCCCGGGCGCGAGCGCGCCGTGCAGGTACCCGCCGTCCGTCACCACCCACGGCTCGTTCAACGTGACCCACTTCTTCACCCGGTCTCCCAGCCGCCGGTACACCGCGGTCGCGTAGTCCGCGAACCAGCCGGCGATGTCCGGGTTGAGCCACCCGCCCAGGTCGTCCAGGGCCGCCGGGAGGTCCCAGTGGTAGAGCGTCACCAGCGGCTCGATCTGCGCCTGGAGCAGCGCGTCCACCAACCGCTCGTAGAAGTCCAGGCCCGCCTGGTTCACCGCGCCCTTCCCGCGCGGCAGCACGCGGCTCCACGCCACGCTGAACCGGTAGGCGCCCAGGCCCAGCTCGCGCATCAGCGCCACGTCGCCCGCCCAGCGGCGGTAGTGGTCGCACGCCACGTCGCCGGTGTCGCCGCCCGGCGCGAGCCCTGGCGTGTTCAGGAAGCGGTGCCAGATGTTCTGCCCGGCCCCGTCCGCGTGCGGCGACCCTTCGACCTGGTAGGCGGCGGTGGCGCTGCCCCACAGGAAGCTCTTCGGGAACTGGATGGTCATCGTGGTCGGCCCCTCATCCCTTCACGCTGCCCGCGAGCAGTCCGCGGATGTAGTACCGCTGCAAGAGCAGGAACAGCGCGAGCACCGGCAGCACGGTGATCACCGATCCGGCCATCATCAATTCGCTGTCCGGCACGTGCTCGCGGGTGAGCGAGGCCAGCGCCACCGGCAGCGTGTACAGCCGGTCGTCGGCGAGGACGATCAGCGGCCAGAGGAAGTCGTTCCACGAGCCGAGGAAGCTCAGCACCGCCAGCGTCACCAGGATGGGCGACAACGACGGGAGGACGATGGACCAGAACAGCCGCCCTTCGCTCGCGCCGTCGATCCGCGCCGCCTCCAGCAGCGAGTCCGGGACGGACACCGCGTACTGGCGCACCAGGAAGATGCCGGACACGTTCGCCATCGCCGGCAGCAGCACGCCCGCATAGGTGTTCACCAGCCCCGCGGACTTGAGCAGCAGGAAGACGGGGATCATCACCACCTGCGCCGGGATGACCAGCGCGCCCAGCAGCCCGCGGTAGATCCGCTCCCGCCCGGCGAAGCGCAGCTTGGCGAAGGCGTACCCGGCGCTCACGTTGAAGGCCAGCGAGAGCACCGCGGCGCAGGTGGCCAAGAGCGCGCTGTTGGCGAACGCCCGGCCCATCCCCGCCTGAGCCAGGAGCTGGCGGTAGTTGTGGAGCGTCGCCTCCTTCGGCAACAGCGGGGGCGGCGAGACGGCGGCCTCCCCCGGCGACATGAAGGAGACCGACACCATCCAGAGGATCGGCGCCAGTGTCAGCACGGCGATGACCCCGAGCGCGGCGTGCACCGCCACCGGCTTCCAGCGCACCCTCATGACTCGCTCCAGCGCAGGCGGCGCGCGGCGGCGGCCTGGGCCGCGGTGACCGCCAGGATGAGCGCGAAGAGGAGGAACGCCACGGCCGAGGCGGAGCCCAGGTTCCACCACTTGAAGCCCTCGTCGTACATGAAATACAGAACGCTGGTGGTGCTCTGCAGCGGCCCGCCCTCCGTCATCACGTACGGCTCGGCGAAGAGCTGGAAGTAGCCCGCCATCGTCAGCGTGCTCACCAGCAGGAGCGTGGGGGCGATCAGCGGGAGCGTCACCATCCGGGCCTGCTGGAGCGCCGAGGCGCCCTCCAGCCGCGAGGCCTCGTACAGCTCCTCCGGGATGGTCTGCAGCGCCGCCAGGAGGATGACCATGTTGTAGCCGAAGCTCTTCCACACCGCGAAGAGGACGATGGCCGGCATCGACCAGCGCGGGTCGCCCAGCCAGTCCACCGGGTGGATGCCCAGCAGCGATAGCCCGTGGTTGATCAGCCCGTAGCGGGTGTGCAGCAGGTACCGCCAGATGACGGCCACGCCCACCAGCGTGGTCACCACCGGCGAGAACAGCGCGGTCCGGAAGAAGCCCTGCACCCGGGTGGTGGCGGCGTTCAGCAGCAGCGCCGTGCCCAGCGACGCGCCGAGGGAGAGCGGCACCCCGAGGGCGACGAACAAGGCGGTGTTGCCCAGCACCTTCCAGAACAGCGGGGTACCCAGGAGCCGGAGGTAGTTCCCCAGGCCCACGAAGCGGACGTTCTGCCGGCTGGCCAGCGCGTAGATGTCGAAGTCGGTGAGGCTGAGCGCGAACGCCGCCAGCACCGGCACCAGGAAGAAGACGGCGATCGCCAGCAGCGCCGGCCCGGCGAACACCCAGCCCGCGGCGGAGGCCTTCACCGCCCGGCCTCCCGGTCCAGCATCCACCGCCGCTTCTCCAGTATCCGGTTGGCCCGCGCGTCCAGCTCGGCGGCGGCGGCCTCGACGCTCAGCTGGCCGTGCGCCGCGCGCTCGCCCGCCAGCAGCAGCTCGTTGGCGATGCGCTCCCACTCCGGCACCCGGGGCGTGGGCTTCACCCGCTCCAGCTGCTCGCGGAAGGCGGCCGCGCGCGCGTCGCCCGCCAGCACCGGGTCCTCCCAGGTGGAGCGGCGGGGCGGCAGGTTCCCGGAGAGCTGGTGGAAGCGCCGCTGGTTCTCCGGCGTGGAGAGGAACTCGATCAGCTCCCACGCCGCCTTCTGCCGCTTCGACCGGGCGAACACCACCAGGCTGGCGCCCCCGGCGCTGGAGGCGCCCGGCCCCTCGGGCCCCGGCATGGGCGCGGTCATCCAGGCGTCCTGCAGCTCGGGAGGGAGGCGTCGCGCGAACTCGCCCA
>DATBSS010000182.1:0-2202 GCA_036559665.1 Myxococcaceae bacterium | reverse complement strand
CGCCCTCGACGCGTGCCTGCACGCCTATCCCGTCCGGGAGTGGGAGCAGCTGGAGGCCGCGCTGGCCAAGCGCAATCCGATGGAGCCGGGCGTGAAGACGCTGATGCGGCTCTACGTGGCCTCGGCGCAGGAGTGCCCGCTGGACAAGCTGGGCCGGCTGCTCATCCCCCCCACCCTCCGCCAGCACGCGAAGCTGGAGAAGGACGTGGTGTGGGCCGGCATGGTGAAGGTCATCGAGCTCTGGTCGAAGGAAGGCTGGCTGAAGGCGCAGGAAGAGGCGAGGGCGGAGGCAGACTCCGCCGAGGTCATGCGGGTGCTCACCGAGCTGCGCGCGCAGTGAAGCCTTCTTGATGGGGAGAGGGGATTCGACCAGGGATTTTTCGCTGTTTCGCAGGAGGGGACGATGCTGAACGCGGCCGACGCGGAGGGCCAGCCGGAGGAGCTGGCCGCCCAGGTGCTGACGATGACGATCGAAGGCGAGCTGGACGCCGAGGACATGACCGAGATCGGCGCCGAGCTGTTCCGCCTGGCGCACCGCGGCTACCGGCGGATCGTGCTGGACCTGGGCGGGGTGAGCCACATCCACTACCGGGGCCTGAGGCCGCTGGCGGCGCGGGCGGAGCTGTACCGGCGCGGCGGCGGGGACATCAAGCTGTGCGGCGTCTCCGCGTACCTGTTCGACATCCTCCGCGCGGCGGGGCTGCACGAGAAGTTCGACGTGCGCGCCACGGCGGAGGACGCTCGGGCGGCGTTCTCCGCCGAGCGCCTCCAGTCGGTGGCGTGACGGGCGGCGGCGGGCAACCTTTCGAGCATCTGACCGTTCTCCGCGAGGAGGCGGTCCACCTTCTTCAACCGAGGCCGGGCAAGGTGATCGTCGACGGCACAGTGGGCGGCGGTGGCCACTCCGAAGCGCTCCTCGCCCGGGGCGCCGAGGTCATCGGCCTGGACCGCGATCCGCGCGCGCTGGGCGCCGCGGGCGAGCGCCTCCGGCCGTTCGGCGGGAAGTTCCGCCCGGCCAAGGCCAACTTCGGAGACGTGGCGGAGGTGCTGGGCGGGCTTGGGCAGGGCCCGGTGGACGGGCTGCTCCTGGACCTGGGGGTGTCCTCGCCCCAGCTGGACGACCCGGCGCGCGGCTTCTCCTTCCAGCAGGACGGCCCGCTGGACATGCGGATGGGCGGGGAGGGGGAGACCGCGGCGGAGCGGATCCGCCGCCTCCCCGAGCGCGAGCTGGCGGACGAGATCTACCGGTACGGAGACGAGCGCCTCTCCCGGCCCATTGCCCGCGCGCTCAAGGCGGACCTCCCGGAGACCACGCTCCAGGCGGTGGAGTCGGTGAAGCGGGCGGTGCCGCGCAAGGCGTGGCCGAAGAACCTCCACGTGGCCACCCGCACCTTCCAGGCGCTGCGGATCGCGGTGAACGACGAGCTGGGCGCGCTGGACCGGGCGCTCCAGGCGGTGCCCCAGGTGCTGCGCCCGGGCGGCGTGGCGGCGATCATCGCCTTCCACTCCCTGGAGGACCGGAGGGTGAAGGAGCGCTTCCGCGACCTCGCCGGGCGCTGCGTCTGCCCGCCCGGCCTGCCGGTGTGCGCGTGCGGCGCGCGGGGCGACTTCCAGCTCCTCACCCGGAAGGCCGTCCAGGCCGGCTTGGCGGAGGTGGAGGCCAACCCGCGCGCCCGCAGCGCCCGCCTGCGCGCGGTGGAGCGGATGCGATGACCCGCGCCTCCGGACAGAAGCGGTCCCACCGGGTGTCCGCGCTCCAGGTCCTGCTCCAGCTGGTGCCCGGGGCGCTCCTGGCGGCGCTGTTCGTCGCGGTGGGCCTGCTCCACGTCACCTCCCGGGTGCTGGTGGTGGATACCGGGTACCGGCTCTCCCGCCTCCAGGAGGAGAACCGCCAGCTCACCTTGCGCAACGACCGGCTCAAGCTGGAGCTGGCCACCCTGCTCAGCCCCGCCCGGCTGGAGCGCCTGGCCAAGGAGCAGCTCCGGCTCCAGCCACCCCCGGCGGGCACCGTCATCCCGCTCTCCGGGGCCGCGCAGGTCCCCCCGGCCGCGGGCGGCGCGCCCAGGCCCCCCGCGATGGCGAGGGCCGGCCCGCGATGACCTACGACTACAAGGAGACGCGGGCGCCGGAGGAGGTCTCCCGGTGGATGCGGCTGCGGGTGGTGCTGGTGGGCGCCGCGCTGCTGCTCGGGCTCTGTGGCCT
>DATBSS010000181.1:0-1798 GCA_036559665.1 Myxococcaceae bacterium | reverse complement strand
CCGGACGCCCGAGGTTAAACACCACCCGCGCGGCGCGTGCACGCCCTCACTTGCGGACCGAGGCCAGCTCCGTTCGCCCGCGGTCGGACGCCACCCGGACGCCCTTCACCCCGGCGTGCATCACCCACCCGGCACCCCAGTCCTCCGTCCCGCCGGCGCGGCCGGGGATGTCGAACTTCTTCCGCTCCGCCGCCTCCTCCGCCGTCTCGGTGGAGCGCACCAGCTTCCTGTGCTGCTCCGCCTTGCCGGCGCCAAAGACGATGCGCGCGTCCAGGTCCAGCTTGTGCTTGCTCTTGAACTCGGGGACCTGGCCGAAGGGCATCTTCACCCCGTACGGCACCGGGTCCCCCAGCCAGTAGTACTGCCCGGAGTCCCGCCCCGGAGGGAACTGCGCCTTCACCGGGCCGAACGCCACGGTGACGTTGCCGAGCGAGGGCGACTTGCACAGCACCGTCGGCTTCACCCCGATGGGGAGCTCCCCCTTGCCGTTGCTGTATTCGCCCTGGGTGACCTCGTCCCCTCCCTGCATGTGGACGGCGAAGGTCTTCCCCTCCAGGTCCTTCTTCAGCGCCGCCTTCCGGGCGAGGTTGGCCTTCTTCTCCTCCGGGGTGTCGCCCGGCGGGTCCCCGCCGAAGAGCGCCCAGAAGCCCTCCGGGCACGGCGCCTGGTCGCGGATGACGACGTACGCCGGGTCGTCCCAGAACGGCTCCAGCTTCGGCGCCTCGTCTTTGGGAGGCTCCACCTTGCCCGCCGCCGGGCCCGCGGTGGACGCCGGGGCCTGGGCGCCATTTCCGGGCTTCGCCCCGGCCCTGGGGCGGTCGCTCTTCCCGCACGCCAGCGCCGCGCCGAGGAGCGCCATCACGGAGATCCGCAGGAGGTGCACGCGCATGGGCGCCTTCCTAGCGCATCTGGAGCGTCCCTTGGAGCATCCGCCCTCCGCCGGATGCCCCGGTCCGCCGGCCCGGGTACACTCCGCCCTCCCCAGTTCTCCCTCCCCTCCCCTTCCCAAGGACCCGGGTGGCGCAAATCGGGAAGTACCGGCTGATCCGCAAGCTCGCCGTGGGCGGGATGGCGGAGGTGTTCCTCGCCAAGTCCGAAGGCCCCATGGGCTTCGAGAAGCTCCTGGTGATCAAGCGCATCCACCCCACGCTGGCGGAGGACCCCCGGTTCGTGGAGATGTTCCTCGCCGAGGCCAAGGTGGCGGCGCGGCTGAACCACCCCAGCATCGTGCAGATCTACGACTTCGGGCAGGACCAGGACAGCTATTACCTGGCCATGGAGTACATCGACGGGCCCACCCTTCGCCTGCTCATCGGCCGCTCGGTGGAGGCCAGCTTCAAGATCCCGTTCAACATGGTGGCCAAGCTGGCCACCCAGGCCTGCGAGGCGCTCCACTACGCGCACGAGTTCCGCGACCCGGAGACGTCGGCCTGGCTGGGCGTCATCCACCGCGACGTGAGCCCGGAGAACATCCTCGTCTCCCGCTTCGGCGCGGTGAAGGTGGTGGACTTCGGGATCGCCAAGGCGATGAAGGCCAACGACCGCACCGCCTCCATCCGCGGCAAGTACGCGTACATGGCGCCCGAGCAGCTCCGCGGCAAGCACTTCGACCGCCGGGTGGATGTCTACAGCCTGGGGGTCGTGCTCTACGAGCTGTGCACGGGGAAGAAGCCCTTCGACGCCGTGGGCGAGGTGGCCACCATGCACGCCATCCTCAAGGAGCCCATCATCCCGCCGCGCAAGCGCCGGCCGGACATCCCGCGCGACCTGGAGCAGATCCTCGAGCGGTGCCTGGAGA
>DATBSS010000180.1:0-10917 GCA_036559665.1 Myxococcaceae bacterium | reverse complement strand
GGCTCGCTACGACCAGCTCGCCCAGAGGACTTCCACCTCCAGTCAGCGCCCGTGCTGGGCGTCACAACGAAAACGGCCCGGCGGAGCCCGCCGAGCCGTTCATCCATCGCGCGTCGCGCGGGGCTGCCGCTACTTCTTGCCGCGGCGTGCAGCCGGCTTCCGCTTTGCCGCCGTCTTCTTCTTCGCCACCGGCTTGCGCTTCGCGGTCTTCTTCTTCGCCGCCATCGTTCCCTCCCTCGTCCTCGTCGTGCGCGCTCCGCCCACCAGGAGGCGAAGTACGGGAAATCGTAAGGACGACCTCCCGGGGTGTCAATCGCTCGAACGCGCGCCCGCTTGGCTCCGCAGCGGCGTGCTCGCCTGTCTCCCGGGGGACTTCCCGGACGCACAGGCGAGACCTACTCATGTGAGCCATGCAGCATGCTTCGCCGTCATTTCCGGGGGGATTCGTCTTCGGCGTGGCCACCTCCGCCTACCAGGTGGAAGGTCACATCGAGAACGATTGGGCCGAGTGGGAGCGCGCCGGCAAGCTCAAGGAGCCGCACGTCCGCTGCGGCCGCGGCGTCGACCACTGGAGCTGGGCGCGCTTCGAGGAGGATCTCGCCCTCGCCCGTACCGTCGGCTCCACCGCGTTCCGGCTCTCGTTGGAGTGGGCCCGCATCGAGCCCGAGCGCGGCCGCTTCGACGAGGCCGCCATCGACCGCTACCGCGCGCGCCTGGTCCGGATGAAGGAGGTGGGCCTCCGGCCCGTGGTCACCCTCCACCACTTCACCCACCCCGCCTGGTTCCACCGGGAGACGCCCTGGCACGGCACCGACTGCCTGGCGGCGTTCCGCCGCTACGCCCAGGTGTGCGCCCGGATCATCAAGGGCCTCGACGCGCTGGTCATCACCTTCAACGAGCCCATGGTGCTGCTCTGCGGCGGCTACCTCCAGGGCCTCATCCCCCCCGGGATGAAGGGCGGCAAGCACGCCATGGCGGCGCTCGCCAACATGGCGCGCTCCCACGTGGCCGCCCGCGAGGAGCTGCTCTCCGAGTGCGGCCCCACCACCATCGGCATCTCCCAGAACATGGTGGCCCTGGCGCCGGACCGGCCCTGGCACCCGCTGGACCGCGCCCTGGTCCACCTCGCCTCGCACAACTACAACCACGCCATGCTGGAGGGGCTCACCTCCGGCCGGCTGCGCATCCGGATGCCGGGCGTCGCCTCGCTGGACATCGAGATCCCCGGCGCGCGCGACTCCATCGATTACATCGGGATGAACTACTACACGCGGGCGCACATGCGCTTCACGCTCGGGCACCCGTTCGTGGAGCAGCGTTTCCGCGACCGCTTCCGCCGCGGGCTCACCGACATCGGTTGGGAGGTCTACCCGGAGGGCTTCAGCCAGATCCTCCTGGAGCTCAAGCGCTACGGCCTGCCCGTCTGGGTGACCGAGAACGGCATCGACGACCGCAACGGCGGCGAGCGCCGCGTGGGATACCTCCACACGCACTGGAGCCAGCTGCTGGAGGCGGTGAAGCGCGGCGTCGACGTGAAGGGCTACCTGTACTGGTCGCTGATGGACAACTTCGAGTGGCTGGAGGGCTGGGGCCCGCGCTTTGGCCTCTACCACGTCGACTTCGAGACGCTGGAGCGGCGGGAGACGCCCGCCTGCCGCTACTTCCGCAACGTGGCCCTCAGCAACCGGCTCATCGACCCGGGGCCGCCGCCCACTCAGGAACGTGAGGAGAAGGTGGCGCGCGCCCCGCTGCCGGCGCTGGCGACCTGAGCGCGTCCTTCAGCTGGGCTTCAGCCACCTGAAGTGCCCGATGCGCCGGAGCCCTCCGAACCCGTCCAGCGCCGGCACCACCCGCTGCGTCCGCGAGACCGTCACGGGCCGGCGACGTTACTTCGGCTGCAGTGCCACCTCGGCCCGCTGCCCCTGGACCGCCCGATACGCCGCGGTCAACGGCGCAGCTCCTGGCGTCACGGCGGTGAGCTCGCCCTCCCCGGGCGGGACGCCCTCCAGCGCGAACCGCCCGCCCGCGTCCGCCACTCCCCACAGCGGGTGGTCGAGGATGGCCAGCACCCCCACCGCCTCGCTCGCGCCGTGGACCTTGCACTCCAGCGCCACCGCGCCCACCGGCTCGTCGAACACCACCTGCGTCTCGCCACCGCCGATGATGGGGACGTTCCGGACCCAGGTCCCGCCCACCTTCTTCGCCAGCAGGGTGTGCAGCCGGCCGTCCGCGGACCGGAGCCGCAGCACCTGCCCCACCTGCACCCCGAGCACCGGGGGGAGGAACCCCTTCCCGTCGTGCGCCAGCGCCTGGTCCGAGGCCGGCGGCGCGAACGAATACCCCTCCACCCCGCGCGAGACGAACACCAGCGCCCCCGGCGGCGCCGTGCCCAAAAGCGAGGCGGTGCGCACGGCCTGCGGGCGCGTGTCGGGCGGGCGCGCCGGCCTTGGCTCGGGCGCCACGGCCGCGGGCGGGACCTGCGGCGCCGGCCGCTGCCCACCCTGGAGCTGCCAGCCCACCAGCCAGGCAATCAGGAACGCCGCGGTGATGCCGAACTTCACGGCGGTGATTTCCACCGTATCCAGGAGCCAGGCCTTCCACCGGAGCTTCCGCTGCCACGCCAGCGCCGCGGCCACCAGCACCGGGATGGTGGCGTAGCTCCACAGGATGGAGGCGTCCCAGTCGAAGGGGCGGCGCCACACCGGCCCGGCACCGACGAGGAACTGGACCACCACCAAACCGAGGATGGCCAGCTTTGCGCGCCGCGAGAGCGAGACTGCTCTTGCTACAGTCTCCATGCGGCGCATGCTGACTCCTTTGGTCGTCCTGCGCGAGCTTGGCGAGGGCTCGCGATTTGCCACCCGGCGCGTCCTGGGCAGCGGCGCCGCGACCGGCGTCGTCTACGAGGCCCTGGACGCGCTGACCGGCCAGCGCGTCGCCCTCAAGGAGCTGGGCGAGCTCGACGACGACGCCGCCAACGCGCTCCGCAACGACTTCCGCGCCCTCTCCTTTCTCTCCCACCCCAACCTGGCCCGGCTCCTGGAGCTGGTCGAGGTCGGCGGCGTCTTCCTGGTGGCGACCGAGCTGGTGGAGGGCGGCGACTCGCTCGGCGCCGCGCGCGGCCCGGCGCTGCGCAACGCGCTGGTGCAGATGGCGCGGGGCCTGCTCGCGCTCCACGCCACCGGGCGCATCCACGGCAACCTCAAGCCGTCCAACGTCCGCATCTCCGCGCGCGCCGGCCGGGTGGTGCTGCTGGACGCGGGGTCGATGGGGTCGCCGCTGGCCGCCTACGCCGCGCCGGAGCAGCTGGAGACCGGCGGCAAGCCCGGCCCCGCCGCGGACTGGTACGCCATGGGCGTCCTGCTCTACGAGGCGCTCACCGGCCGCCTCCCGTACAGCGGGCCGCCCGCGCGGCTGCTGGAGCAGAAGCGGTCCAGCCCGCCGCCCCCCATCCACAACCTCCCGCCCGGCACGCCGCTCGACCTGGCGGCGCTCTGCGCGGAGCTGTTGCACACCAGCCCCTCCGAGCGTCCGCCCGGCGACGTGGTGCTCCTCCGGCTGGAGGTGATGCTCCGCGCCCGGGAGCCGGACGCCACCCCGCGCCAACCCCCGGAGGCCCCGCCGGAGCCGCGGCCCAGGCGCCCTCCCGTCCCGGTGCCCTCGTTCGCCCTGCCGCCGGCGCCGGCCACGGCGGACACCGCGGGCCGGCCGCCGCTTCCTACGGCCACGCCCACACCGGAGGGCGAGGACCTGCTCCTCCCGGCGCGCGAGTTCCGCGGCACGCAGCGCTTCAAGGTGCAGAAGCAGGTCGGCTCGGGCGGGATGGGGATGGTGTATTCGGTGCACGACCGGGAGCGCGACGAGGGGGTGGCGCTCAAGACGCTGCGGCAGATCTCCCCGCACGGCCTCTACCTCTTCAAGAACGAGTTCCGCGCGCTGGCCGACCTCCGCCACGAGAACCTGGTCATGTTCCACGAGCTGTTCTGCGACGAGGGCCTCTGGTTCTTCACCATGGAGCTGCTCCACGGCGAAGATCTCCTGGCCCACGTGCGCGCCGGCTGGCCGCCGCCCCGCTTCGACGAGGCCCGGCTCCGCGGCGCGCTGCCGCAGCTGGTCCGCGGGCTGATGGCGCTGCACGCCGCCGGGAAGATCCACCGGGACGTCAAGCCCTCCAACGTGATGGTCACCACCAGCGGCCGGGTGGTGCTGATGGACTTCGGCCTGGCGGTGGACGCGGTGGATGCCTCGGAGGAGTCGCTCATCGGCACGCCGCACTACATGGCGCCGGAGCAGATCACCGGCCAGAACGTGGGTGCGGCGGCCGACTACTACGCGCTGGGCGTGGTGCTCTACCAACTGCTCACCGGGCGCTTCCCCTTCGAAGGGGGCTACTCGGAGATCATGGAGCTGAAGCGGACGCGCGACCCGTTGCCGCCGGCGCGGCTGTCCACCCGCGTCCCCGAAGACCTCTCCCGGCTCACCGCCGATCTGTTGCGCATGGACGCGGACGAGCGGCCCACCGGCCCGCAGCTCCTCCAGCGGCTCGGCGCGCCGCCTCCTCCGCCCGGCGAGGCCCCCTCACCTTCGCCCGCCGCCCGCCCGGAGGTCAGCTTCGTGGGCCGGCAGAGCGAGCTGGAGGCGCTCCACCACGCGTTCGAGATGGTGCGCGGCGGCGCGGCGCGCGGGGTGCTGGTGCACGGCGAATCCGGCGTGGGCAAGAGCGCGCTGGTGCGCCACTTCGTGGAGGACCTGCGCGACGAGGCCCGGGCGATGGTGCTCTCCGGCCGCTGCTACGAGCAGGAGTCCGTCCCCTACAAGGCGTTCGACGGCGTGATGGACGCGCTCTCGCGCGAGCTGCTCCACCTGGACGAGATGACCGCGCGCAGCGTGCTCCCCGGCGACGCGTCGCTGGTGGCGCGCCTCTTCCCGGTGCTCCAGCGCGTGCCGGCGGTGCAGTCCACGCGCCCGGAGCGCCCGCCGCCGCTCGACCCGTTCGAGCTGCGCACCGAGTCCTTCGCCGCGCTCCGCACCGTGCTCCGCCACATGAGCCGGCTCCGGCCCACCGTGCTCTTCGTGGACGACCTGCAGTGGGCGGACCAGGACAGCCTGGCGCTGCTGGGCGAGCTGCTCAGCCCGCCCTCGCCGCCGCCGTTCCTGCTGGTGGCCACGCTGCGCGAGAACGCGGAGGAGATCCGCAGCGCGGACGGGGTGCTGGCCCCGCTGGCCTGGGTGACCGATTCGCTCCAGGAGCTGCAGCTCCTCCCGCTCCCGGAGGCGGACGCGCTGAGGTTGGCGCGGTCGCTGGAGCCGGACCCGGCGCGCGCGCTGGAGCTGGTGCACGAGAGCGGCGGCCACCCGCTCTACCTCATCGAGCTGGGGCACCGGCAGGCGCCGCACGAGCCCCAGGCGCCCAAGGCCGGCCTGGACGGATTGCTCCAGCGGCGCGCGCAGGCGTTGCCGGAGGGGGCCCAGCACCTCCTGGCGCTGGTGGCGCTGGCGGGCGGCCCGCTGCCGCAGGCCCTGCTGGCGCGCGCCAGCAAGCTCTCCACCCCGGAGATGGCCACCCACGTGGAGGAGCTGCGGCGCGCGGACCTGGTGCGCACGCTGGGGCTGTCCGAGAGGGCGCCCATCGAGCCGTACCACGACCGGGTCCGCGAATCGGTGCGCCAGTGGGTGCCGGCGGACGCCCGCCGCCGCTACCACCAGGCGCTGGCCTCGGCGCTGGAGGCGAGCGGGGACGCCTCGTTCGCCGCGCTGCGGATGCTGGTCACCCACCTGGCGGAGGGCGGCGCTCCCGAGCGCGCCGGGGAGCACGCGGCGAACGCGGCCGACATGGCCTTCGACGCGCTGGCCTTCGAGCAGGCGTCGGAGCTGTACGAGCAGGCGCTGCGGCTGTTCCAGGCGCGCCCGGCGGAGGCGCAGCAGAGGCTCCGGGTGAAGCTGGCGCGCGCGCTGGACTACGCGGCCAAGGGCGGGGCGGCGCCGGCGTACCTGGAGGCGGCCCGGGGCGCGTCCGGCCCGGCGCGGCGCGAGTTCCAGCGCAAGGCAGCGGAGCTGCTGCTGGCGAGCGGGCAGGTGGACGCGGGGCTGTCCGCGGTGGATGGGGTGCTCGAGGAGATCGGCGCCAGGCTCCCGGCCACGCGCCGCGGCGCGGTGGCGTCGCTGATGTGGCAGCGGTTCCAGCTCCAGGTCCGCGGCCTGGGCTACCAGCGCCGGCCCACCTCGCAGGTCCCGCGCGAGACGCTGGACCGGATCGACACCTTCTACGCCATCCAGACCGGCCTCTCCGGGGTGGACAGCGTGCGCGCCTTCGCCTTCCAGACGCGCGGCTTCCGGCTGGCACTGGACGCCGGGGAGGAGACGCGCATCGGGCGAGGGATGGCGGTGGAGGGCTTCAACATGGCCACCGCGGGCGCGGCCTCGCAGCAGCAGGCGCTGGACCTCATCTCCCGGGCGCGCACCATCGGCGAGGCGCTGAAGAACCCGTACCTGTGCACGCTGGCCACGCTCGCCCGCGGGATGGCGCTCTATCTCACCGGCCAGTTCGGGGACGGCGCCCGGCTGATCGCCGAGGGCGAACAGATGCAGCGCGAGAACATCCGGCAGGCGGACGCCTCCACCGCCAAGGAGCTGGGCACGGCGCGGCTGTTGCGGCTGCAGGCGCTGCGGATGACCGGGGACCTCCAGGAGATGGAGCGCTCCACGCAGGAGTACATGAAGGAGGCGGTGGCGCGCGGCGACCTCTTCGGCGAGGTGAGCTTCCTCCGCGGCGCCGCCTTCCGGCACCTGGCCGCCGACGCGCCGGTGCGCGCGCTGGAGGACCTCACCGCCAAGGAGCTGCCGGTGCCGCCGGGGAGCTTCCATAACCAGCACTGGTACTCGCTGCGCATGCGCGCCGAGGTCTCCCTGTACGGCGCCGAGCCCAGCGCCCGCGCCTTCCTGGCGGACGAGTTCCAGGCCTTCCGGCGGTCCGCGCTGCCCGACCTCCAGGTGGCGCGGGTGGAGGCGGAGTGGCTGTGGGCGCGGCTGTACCTGATGGAGGCGCAGGTGGCGCACGCGCGCGCGGCCTCCCTGCGCGAGGTGCGGCGGGCCATCCGCGCGCTGGACGCGGAGAAGGTGGCCTACGCGTCCGGGCTGTCGATCCTGCTGCGCGCCTGCCACGACTCGGTGGCGGGAGACCGGGCCTCGGCGGCCAGGTCCCTGGCGCAGGCGAGGGACGCGCTGCGGGGCTCGATGGGGCTGTGCGAGGCGGTGGCGGCCTACCGGCTGGGGCAGATGTCGGGCGGCGGACAGCTCGCCGAGGCTGAAGCCCGCCTCCGGGAGCTGGGCGTTCGCCAACCCGCGCGGATGGCGGACGTCATCGCGCCCGGGGCGTTCGGGTGAAGGCCGGCGTGTTAAACCCTGCGGCATGAGCGCCATCCCCCTCCCCACCGCGCCCAGCGAACTGGACCAGGTGGTCCACCGCCTGAAGGAAGGCAGCCGCACCTTCGCCGGGCTCCCCCTGGACCGCCGCATCGACCTCTGCGAGCAGATGCGGCGAGGCTACGCCGCCATCGCCGGCGAGAGCGCCGTTGCCGCCTGCCACGCCAAGGGCATCGACCCGGAGTCGCCGGTGGCCGGCGAGGAGTGGATCTCCGGGCCCATGGTGACGCTGCGCATCCTCCGGCAGACGGTGGAGGCGC
The DNA here is from genome assembly GCA_036559665.1 of Myxococcaceae bacterium. GTDB lineage: Bacteria > Myxococcota > Myxococcia > Myxococcales > Myxococcaceae > DASRBA01. The sequence goes on along the minus strand of DATBSS010000180.1, from coordinate 3,235 downwards.
TGAAGGAGATCAAGCGCCATGGCGTGCCGCGCCTGGAGCGGTCGAAGTGCCGCGCGCTCCCGGACGGGCGCCTGGCGGTGCAGGTCTTCCCCTCCAGCAACATGGACCGGGCGCTGCTGGCGAAGCACGTAGGGGAGGTCTACCTCCAGGCCGGCGTCACCGCGGACAACCTCCACGAGCACCAGGCCTCGTTCTACAAGAAGCCCCACGGCGGGAAGCTGTGCCTGGTGCTGGGCGGCGGGAACATCAACGCCATCCCGCCCACCGACGTGCTCTACAAGATGTTCGTCGAGGGGACGGTCTGCCTCCTCAAGATGAACCCGGTGAACGCGTACCTGGGCCCGTTCCTGGAGCGCGCGTTCCGCCCGGCGATCGACCAGGGCTTCCTGGCGGTGGCCTACGGCGGCGCCGGGGAGGGCGCGTACCTGGTCAACCACCCGCTGGTGGACGAGGTGCACATCACCGGGTCCGACCGGACGCACGACCTGATGGTGTGGGGGCCGCCGGGCCCGGAGCGCGAGGCGCGCAGGCAGCGGAACGACCCGCTCTTGAAGAAGGAGATCAGCTCCGAGCTGGGCAACGTCAGCCCGGTCATCGTCGTCCCCGGCCCGTGGGAGGAGGGGGAGTTGGGGTTCCAGGCCGCCAACATCGCCGGGATGGTGGCGCACAACGCGTCGTTCAACTGCAACGCCACCAAGCTGCTGGTGACGCCGAAAGGCTGGTCCCGGCGCGCCGAGCTCCTCGACCGGGTGGAGAAGAACCTCGCCAAGGCGGACGTCCGCAAGGCGTACTACCCGGGGGCCGAACAGCGCTGGGCCCAGTTCACCGAAGGGCGCGCGGGCCTGCGCCTCATCGGCAAGCCAGGCCCGGGCCAGCTCGCGTGGGCGATCATCCCGGACGTGGACCCTTCGAAGCAGGACGACCGCGTCTTCACCACCGAACCGTTCTGCGGGGTGCTCTCCGAGACCGCCCTGGAGGGGTCCGACCCGGCGGCGTTCCTGGAGAAAGCGGTGCCGTTCGTCAACGACCACGTCTGGGGCACGCTCTGCGCCACGCTGGTGGTGCACCCGGAGACGATGCGCGACCCGCGGGGCGCGGCCGCGGTGGAGAAGGCCATTGGCGCGCTCCGCTACGGCAGCGTGTGCGTGAACACCTGGCCGGGCGCGGTGTTCGGGCTGGGGCAGACGCCGTGGGGCGCCTACCCGGGCAGCACGCTGCAGGACATCCAGAGCGGCCGCGGCTGGGTGCACAACACCTTCATGCTGGAGGGCATCGAGAAAGCGGTCCTCCGGGCGCCGGTGAAGACCATGCCGGTGCAGCCGTGGTTCCCCGGGCACCGCGGGCTGGGGACGCTGGGGAAGAAGCTGGTGGACCTGGAGGCGGATCCGTCCTGGTTGAAGGTGCCCGCGGTCGCGGCGGCGGCGCTGCGCGCGTGACGACGGCGCTGGAGATCGCCCAGCAGCGGTTGCCCACCGACAAGGCGGTGGTGGGTACCTGCACCGCGCCGGACCGGACGCGGTACGCGCTCTGCTGCAACGCGATGGAGGAGGACCGCTCCGCCACCGCGTCCCCCGGCAGCGCGCTTCTGGCGTGCCCGCCGGACGGGACGTGGGAGGTGGTGGCGCAGCTGCCCGACCTGTCGCTCCGGAGCCTGTGCGGCACCCTGGACGGCCGGCTGTTCGCGTGCGGGATGGCGGGCGCGTGCGTGGAGTACGACCCGGCCTCGCGCGCGCTGGTCCGCCACGCCACCGGCGCCCGCGACGCGCTCTGGCGGGTGCACGGGCGGACGCGCGACGCGGTGTGGGCGGCGGGCGAGAACGCCTTGCTCCGGTTCGACGGGACGTCGTGGCGGGCGATGGACCTGGACCGGGCGCTCGGGCCCAACGCCTGGCCCACGCTGGTGGACGTCCACGCCGCCGCGGACCAGGTGATCGCGGTGGGCACGCAGATCGAAGGCGCCTGCCTGCTGCGCGTGGACGGGAGCGGAGCGCTGCGGGCGGAGCCGGTGGGCGCGCACTCGCTCTACGCCTGCGCGGCGTTGGGGGGCGAGGACGCGGTGGTGATGGGCAACGACGGTGCCTGGCGGCGGAGCCCCTCCGGGTGGACCCGGGTGATGGACCTCTCCTCGGGCGACGTCCGCCCCTTCGGCCGGCCCGGGTGCGTAGGGGTACACGGCGGGCGGATCTGCCTGGCCAGCGTGGACGGCGTGGACGTGCTCAAGGCGCTGCTCACCGATCGGCCCTCGCTGGAGGGGCGGGTGGTGAACCTCTGGCTCGGCGGCGCGCTCCAGCGGCTGTCGCTGGGGCCGAAGCTGGGCGCCAGCGCGCTCCAGTTCGAGGGCGGGCGGCTGGTCATCGGCCTGCCCGGGCAGCTCTGGGACGCGGCGCTCCCGGCGGCCGGCTAGCCAAGCGCGGCGCGGTAGTCGACGTCCTGCTCCTCGGCCGCCGTGGCGTCCGCCTGCGCGGCGACGAAGAAGCGGCGGCAGGCGGCCTCCACCTGCTCCGCGCGGATGAGCTGGTTGGCCTCATTGCGGAAGGACGCGGCGCCGTACAGCCCGTGCGCGTACCAGGCCAGGTGCTTGCGGAAGGAGCGCACCGCGCCCAACTCCTCGCCCATGAAGCGGACGTGATCGCGGAAGTGGCCCAGCACCACGGCGCAGCGCTCGTCCGGGTCCGGCGCGTGGCCGCCCAGCAGCTGGCGGAAGATCCACGGATTCCCCAGCGCGCCGCGGCCGATCATCACCAGGTCGCAGCCGGTGGTCTCCAGCATCCGCCGCGCGTCCTCCGGCGTCTTCACGTCGCCGTTGCCGATGATGGGCATGGCCGTCACGTGGCGCTTCAGGTCCGCGATGACGTTCCAGTCCGCGCGCCCCGAATAGCCCTGCGCGCGCGTCCGGGGGTGCACCGCCAGCGCCGCACACCCCGCGTCCGCCAGCGCCCCCGCCATCTCGAGGTAGTTGCGGCGGTTGGCGTCCCAGCCCGAGCGGATCTTGCAGGTCACCGGGAGGCCGGTGGCGGCGCGAATGGCGCGGACGATCTCCGCCGCGCGCGGCGGGTCGCACAGGAGCGCGGACCCGGCGCCGTTCTTGGTCACCTTCTTCACCGGGCAACCCATGTTGATGTCGATGATCTGCGCTCCCCACTGCTGGCCGATCACCGCCGCCTTCGCCATCACGTCCGGCTCGCCGCCGAAGATCTGCAGCGAGTACGGGCGCTCCACCTCCGCGTCGTGCCGG
>DATBSS010000179.1:0-30741 GCA_036559665.1 Myxococcaceae bacterium | reverse complement strand
TACCCCGCCAGAACAGTCCGGACATGAGGACGTTGGTGTCGAGAACGACCCTCACCGGCGTCGGCGCACCTTCCGGACGGCGGTCCGGACCTGGCCCTTCGTCAGCCCGGCAGCGCGCGCCTGACGCCGGGCGGTGGCGATGATCTCGTCGAACTCGGCCATCGATGGCGGGTTCAGCTTCTTGAGCACGACGACATCCCCCTCGCCAGTCACGACAAACCGGGTGCCCACACCCAGGCCGAGCTTGTCACGGACAGCTTCCGGGATGACGACCTGACCTCGGGAGGACATCTTCGTCGTAGCGGCAGTGGACATGGCGGCCTCTGATCTTACCGGTAAGATGCCTCGTCTCTCCTTGCCTGTGAAGGTGCGCACGCAAGCTTGGCCCCAAGCCCAGCGACTTGACCTGTGCCACCCCCGCAAAAACGAAACCCCGCCGGAGCGGGGTTCCTTGTGGAGCGAATCGGGATCGAACCGGTGACCTCTTGAATGCCATGAGGGAGAAAGAGCAGTAGTTCCATCGACTTGGCGTCGGAAGCCTTGCGCCCAGCGTGACAACCAGCACCAGCGGAGAATAGCCGATCACTGCTGGGCGCAGGCACGACCAGCGAACCCTGTCTGGAAGCCCTTCCGCGCCCACCCGCCAGTCCACTTCCTCTTCACTGGGCCGGTGCCCTCCGGAGTCTCGCTACGGCAGGAACACCTCGTCCCCCGGAGAGATCAGGTGAGGGTTGGGGAAGCGGGCCTTGTTCACCTTCCAGATCTTCGGCCAGAGGGCCATGTCCCCCATCTCGCGGCGGGCGATGAGGCCGAGCGTGTCGCCAGCGACGACGGTGACCGTCCTCGACCTGGCAGGCTTCTCCGAGGCGACGACCGCCTCGCCTCCCGAAAGGTAGCGGCGGATCGCCTCGCCGTAGCCGGGGGTGGCGCGCCACAGGCCGATCAGCCGGTTCACCTCGCCCAGCAGGTCAGCCTCGGAGGAGCGCACCCCGACGGCGTACGAGGAGTCGGTGAGGTTGTACTGTGCGATCCGGAAGGCGCCGCGGCGGTGGGGATTTAGGCGGTAGAAGGTGGCGATCTCGGCGACGGCATAAGGATAGTCGTAGAGGAAGCCGGCGAAGCGGCCGGCGAGGAGCTGGTCCCAGTAGCCGTCCTCGAGGCGGACCAGCTCGGTGTAGCCTCGCACCAGCTTGCGGACTTCCTCGGCGGCAGCGTCGTCGTCGAAGATTCCCACCGGCTTGCCGAAGAGGTCGGCGACGGTCTTCACCTTCGAGCCGGCCGGGACGACGAGGCAGAGACCGTACTCGAGGTAAGGGACCGACCAGGCGATCCCCTCCGTCGGCGTCGCCGCGTACCCGGAGACGATCAGGTCGAAGTCGCGGGCGGCGAGCCGGTCAAGCAGCTCGGAGTATTTCGCGTGGACGACGCGGACCTCGCTTGCTCCGAGCCCAGCGGCGAGCACCTTGGCCAAGCCGTAGTCGAAGCCGTCGGGGTTCCCGGCGTCGTCGGGGAAGTACATCGGCGGAGTGCCGGTCCATGGAGGCTCGCCGGTGTCCATGCCGACTTTCAGGACCCCGCGTGCTCGCAGCGCGGCGATGGTGGGCCCGGCGGGGGCGCCCGGGGCGCTCGCTTCGGCCGGCGCGGGCGGGGCCGCTGCTCCGGGGCTCGCGACCGCTGGGGGAGAGCCCTCCGGTGGTGCCCCGGTACCCTTCCTGTAGAAATGCCAGGCGGCGAAGCCGAGACCCGCCATGATGCTCAGGGTGACGAAGGCCTTCGCGAACGGGGTCAACTTCACGGCACATTCCTCCAGCGGGAGTGGCTCCCCCGGAAATCATAGACCTCGAGGAGCGGATGGTGGCGCTCATGACGCTATTCTCGGTTCGGCAGCGGGGCGCGGCGCGGTGCAGTGACACCCACGGCGGTGCGACCGCCTGACTCGCGAGTTGATGGAGCAAGCTCTTCCTGCCCGCCTTCGGCAGCACCGGCCTCCGCCAGCGCCACGACAGCGCGGCGCTCTCCCTGGGCGGCGCGCGCCTGGCGTTCATCACCGACAGGCTATGTGGTGAAGCCGTGCTTTCTTCCCCGGCGGCAACTCCTCAGGCACTCGGGCATCCGCATCACCGAGGAAGTCTACGCGCCCAGCAACCAAGACCTATGCGCCCAGCCAAACAAGCTGAGTCATTTTCAGTGGAGCTAACCGGGATCGAAACCGGTGACCTCTTGAATGCCATTCAAGCGCAAGCTCGCGAAGGAAGGCCGGGGGTAGCACCTCCAGCCCCCTGAAAGCATCACCCGCGCTGCGCCGGCCGCACCGCCCCGCCGGGGCGAGGTCCCCGGAGGCCGAGCGCGTCGATCGACGCCGCCACCAGCAGCACCGCGCCGGTGACCATGAGCTTCACCGACGACGACAGGGCCAGCAGGTCCATGCCGTTGGAGATGGAGCCGATGACCAGCGCTCCCAGCAGCGCAGACCAGGCGGACCCGCGCCCGCCGAACAGGCTGGTGCCGCCGATCACCGCCGCGGCGATGGCGTTGAGCAGCACGTCGCCGCTCCCGGACGACTGGTTCACCGCCAGCAAGCGCGAGGCGGCCAGGATCCCGCCCGCGGCGGCGAACGTGGAGCCGGCGGCGAAGACCACCACGCGGACCCGCTCCACCCGGATGCCAGCCCGCCGCGCCGCTTCCGCATTGCCGCCCACCGCGAGCACGTGACGGCCGAACCGGGTGCGGCGGAGCACCAGGTCCACCGCCGCGACCAGGCCCACGAAGATCAGCACCGCCAGCGGCAGCCCGCGGTCCTGGGTGAAGACGCCGGCCGCTGCCACCACCGCCGCGGCGGTGACCAGCAGCCGGGCCGCGGGCGCGCGCCAGGGAGGCAGCGGGAGGCCGGCCGCCCCGCGCGCGCGACGCTCCAGCCAGAGGGCAGCCCCGTGGGCGAGGACGGCCAGCGACGCCAGCGTCCAGGTCACCGCCGGGCCGAAGAAGGTGCCGGTGAGCCCGGTGATCGGCGAGTCGGGGAGGTTGACCGTGCCGGTGCTGCCGAGGACGTGGAGCAGCGCGCCCTGCCACGCCAGCAGCCCGGCCAGGGTGACCACGAACGACGGCACGCGGAGGCGGGTGATCCACAGGCCGTGGAACGTGCCGATGGCGGTGCCGGCCACCATCCCCGCCAGCAGCGCCGGGAATGGCCCCCAGCCCAGCTTCACGTGGAGGATGGCCATCACCGCCGCGCACAGGCCGCTCGCCACGCCGGCCGAGAGGTCGATCTCGCCCAGCAGGAGCACCGGCACCAGGCCCGCGGCGATCGTCCCCACCGCCGCGATCTGGAGCATGAGGTTGGTGAGGTTGGCGGCGGAGAGGAAGCGGTCGTTGGCGGCGGAGAAGGCCACCCAGATCAGCGCCAGGCCCACCACCACCGGCGCGGCCCCTCGCGCCCTCACCCGAGCGCCGCCCCGGTGATCGCCGCCACCACGTCCACCTCGCGGGCCGAGGCCACCTCGAAGGTTGCCACCCGCCGCCCGAGCCGGAGGACGGAGATCCGGTCCGCCACCGAGAACACGTCCTGCAGGTTGTGGCTGATCACCACCACGCCCAGCCCCTGCTCGCGCAGCCGGCGGATCAGGTCCAGCACCTGCCGGGTCTGCGCCACGCCGAGGGCGGCGGTGGGCTCGTCCAGGAGGACCAGCCGGGGCGACCCCATCATCGACCGCGCCACCGCCACCGACTGGCGCTGTCCGCCGGAGAGGTCGGCCACCGGGGCGCGCACGCTGGGGAGCTGGACCGACAGCCGCCGGAGCAACTCCACCGCCTCGCGCTCCATCGCAATCTCATCCAGCGCGGGCCCGCGCGCGCGCTCGCGGCCGAGGAACAGGTTGCCCACCACGTCCAGGTTCTCGCACAGCGCGAGGTCCTGGTAGACGGTCGCGATCCCCAGCGCGGCGGCGGCCTGCGGTCCGTCGAGCGCCACCTCCCGGCCCTCGAAGCGGATCTGCCCGCCGTGGATGGGGAGGATCCCCGAGACGACCTTGACCAGGGTCGACTTGCCGGCGCCGTTGTCCCCCACCAGCGCCATCACCTCGCCCGGGGAGATCTCGAAATCCACCCCGGTGAGCGCTTCGACCGCGCCGAAGCGCCTGGAGACGCCGCGGAGCTCCAGCAGCGGCGTCATGGTCACGGGAGGTGCGCCGCGGCGCAGGCCGTCTCGTATCCCTTGCAGATCTGGGCCGCGGTCCAGAAGCCATCCGCGACCACGGTCGCCTTGACGTTGTCCTTCGTGACCGCCACCGGGACGAGGAGCACGGACGGGACGTCCTTCTTCCCGTTGGGCACCTTCCCGTTCACCAGGCCCGCGGGCGGGCCGCCGCCGCGCGCCAGCGCCACCGCCAGCTCGGCGGCGGCGGAGGCCTCCTGGTTGAGGGCCTTGTAGATGGTCATGAACTGCTCGCCGGCGACGATGCGCTGGATGGCGGCCAGCTCGGCGTCCTGGCCGGTGACGGGCGGGAGCGGGCTCACCCCGGCCGCCTTCATCGCCGCGATCGCCCCGCCGGCGGTGCCGTCGTTGGCCGCGTAGACGCCGGCGACGCGGTCCTTGCCCAGCTTGGTGATCGCCTGCTCCATCTGTTGCTGCGCCTTGTCGGGGCTCCAGTCCGGCGTGTCGTATTCCGCGCCGACGGCGAGTCCGCTCCCGTCCAGGATCGAGTGCGCGGCCGTCTTGAGGATGGCGGCGTTGTTGTCGGTGGGGGCGCCGTTGATCATCACCACGGTGCCGGCGCCCTTGCCGTCCGCCTTCAGCCGGTCCAGCAGCGCCTGGGCCTGGAGCTTGCCGATCTGCTCGTTCTGGAAGGAGACGTAGTAATCGACGTCGGCGTTCATGGTCATCCGGTCGTACGTGATCACCGGGACGCCGGACTGCTTGGCCCGCGCCACGATGGCCGCCGCGGACGCCGAGTCCACCGGGTCCAACACCAGCACCTTCGCCCCGTTGGTGAGCGCGGCCTCCGCCTGGTTCTGCTGCCGGGCGGCGTCCTGGTCGGCGTTGCCGTAGATGACCTGGCACTCCGGGCAGAGCTGGGCGACCTTCTTCTCGAAGTGCGGCCGGTCGTGCGACTCGTAGCGCGCCGTCTTCGACTCCGGCAGCAGCAGCGCCAGCTTCGGCGCCGCGGGCTTCTCCTTCTCCTCCTTCTTGCACCCGCCCGCGGCCACCACCATCAACAGGATTGCTGAAGCGCGCGTTCTCATGCCGTCCTCCCTCCACCTCAGTCTACCCGTGAGATGATGTTCCCATGTCCGGGCGCCGCATCGGCGGGAGATACATCCTGGAAGCCGGATCGGGGCCGGCGCGATGGGCGCCATCTGGCTCGCGCTCGACTCACAGCTCCAGCGGCGCGTCGCGATCAAGCTGATGCCGTCCCAGGGCAACGCCTCCGAGGAGGCGCGGCGGCTGTTCGAGCAGGAGGCGAAGGCGATCGCCCAGATCCGGAGCCCCCACGTCGTCCAGCTCCACGACTACGGCGTCGACGGCGATACGCCGTACATCGTGATGGAGCTCCTGGCGGGCGAGGACCTCGCCGCGCGCTTGCGCCGCCACGGCTGGCTGACACCCGCGGCGGCGGCGCTCCTCCTCAACCAGGCCGCCAAGGGCCTGAGCGCCGCGCATGCCGCGGGATCGTCCACCGCGACCTCAAACCGGCCAACCTCTTCCTGGCCAAGCAAGAACCGCGCGGACTCGATCGTCAACGGGATGCTGCTGCACTCGCGGACGGCGCGCGGCGAACCGATGGAGACGGAGCTCAACCCGCTGGTCGACCGGCACGTGATGCTGGCCTACCAGGGGATGCGCGGCACCATCCCCGGCTTCGAGGTGATGGTGGAGAAGGAGCTGGACCCGTCGCTGCCCCGGGTGGAGGTGGCCCAGCAGGACATCGCGCGGGTGGTGCTCAACCTCGCCAACAACGCGCTCCACGCCGCGCACGGGAGCAAGCGCGCGCGGGAGGACGCCGCCCGGGTGCGGGTGGCGACGCGGGCGCTGGGGGACCGCGTGGAGATCCGGGTCTGGGACAACGGCGACGGGATCCCCGCCGCCATCCAGGACAAGGTCTTCGAGCCGTTCTTCACCACCAAGCCGGCCGGACAAGGGACCGGCCTGGGGCTGTCGCTGAGCCACGACATCGTGGTCCAGGGGCACGGCGGCCGCCTCCGCTTCGAGACGCGCGAGGGCGGCCCCACCGATTCATCATCGAGCTGCCGAGGAACCGTCAGAGCCGCAGCGCGGGGCTGGTCATGAGCGCGCGCGAGGTGGCCCCGACGAAGTAGAGGTTCGGCGTCTGGTCCCTGGGCATGCCGGCGACGATGGCCTTGTGGAGCCTGCGAATCGACCGCTTGAAGCGGCCTCCATCCCAGACCTCCAGGAACCGGCCGGTGAACCGCCCGTTCACCGGGCCGTCCGCGCTGGTCTGGTTGTCCTGGCATCCCGAGATGAGACCGATGCTGGCCTTCACGTCCGCGCTCTTGCGCGACGGCACCTTGGCCTGGATGCTGTCGTACAGCTCCTTGTGAGCCTTGTACGTGCGCTCCTCGACGTCGAGCGGCATTCGCCGGGCGACGGCCTTCTCCGTGTTCGCCCACGGCATCGGCTTGGCGACCGTGCCGCTGTGACAGCTGTCGGAGAACATCTCGACCAGCACCTTGGACTCGAACGCGGCCCACATCGCCCAGAGCTCGTCGTCGACGAGTTGACGGTCGTACAGGACCCACGTCTCGTCGAAGCGATCCGGCCATTCGCCCATCTCGCCCGCGCTCTGGGTCGCCTCGTCCCCGTTCCGGTCCGGGACCTGGCCTCCGTGGCCGCTGTAGGTCAGCAGGAAGTGATCGCCGGCCTTCAGCGACTTGGCCGCGTTGGTGATGGCGGCGATCACGGTGCTCGCGGTCGCCTCCTTGGTGAGCATGAGCGTGGGGGCATAGCCGAGCGACTTGGCCACCGCGGCCATGTCCTTGGCGTCGTTTTCGCATGCGTTCAGCTCGCCGTCCCAACCCTGGTAATGGGCCGGGTCGACGGCGTTGAGACCGATGTGGAGTGAGATTCCCTTCGACATGGGTGTTCACCTTTCTGGTGTTGTCTGGGTTGGCGGAGACGGTAGGCACCGCCTGGAAGGGGTGCCAGGCCGCTGGCGAATGCGCCATCACGTCGCCAGTTGCAGGTCTCTCCGCTGCCCCGTGGCCGCGTCGCCGAAGAGGACGGCGCCCGACCCACTCAGGTCGCCCGCCGGCTCGAAGCCGGTGATGACCGCTTCACGGGCCCGGCGGAACGCCTCGCCGACGCTGCCCGCGCGTAACAGCGAGCCATAGAACATCCCGGCGAAAGCGCGCGCCGCCCTCATCGAGACCGGCCAGAAGAAGCCGGCGAAGGCCGCCGCCCCCGCCGCCAGGAAGGCCGCCGCGACGCCGTTGCCCTGCTGTCCCTTCCAGACGAGTCGCTTGCCCGGAGCGGCTCGACTGGACCAGCACGCGCTGTTGACCACGAAGTACGGTGGCTTCGCCCACTGCAAGGCGAGGATCTCCTCCGTCGCCAGTGGACCGTCCGCCATCAACAAGCCGCTGTTGGCCGGCCGCCGCTCGTCGAAGCCGCCGTGGCCGGAGAAATGGATGACGTCGTAGTCGCCGGGGCGGACCGCCTCGGCCAGGGCCGCCCTGGTGGCCGCGCGGCCCTCCAGGACGTCGAGCTGGTATTGGTCGTGCTGGTCCAGCTCGTGGAGCGCGGCCAGCTCCGATTCCATGAAGGCCACGTCGCCGCTGGGGTTGAGCACGGCCAGGACCCGCAGGCGGCGGTCTTCCTCCACCGGATCGCGTTCCCGGCGGGGCAGCCGGCGCGTCGACACGATGCGGCCGAAGGGATAGCGCGTGGAGAGCAAGACGCCCTCCGGGTCCCGGAGCAGCTCCCAGGGGAGGCTGAGCATGGTCTCGTCGACGTCGACCATGAGCGCGGTGGGTTCGTGCACGGCGAGGAACGCCCGGCCGGGCTCGCCGACGAACGTGTCGTAGAGCGCCATCCCCAGGCGCCGCTCGGCCCCGAGGGCGCTGCGGACATCTCCGCCGGTGCCGGCCGTCCACTGGTCGAGGATGGCGACGTCCGCGAGGAACCGCTGCTCCTCCTCCGGAGACACGGTGACGTCGCGGTGCCATGTGATGCACGTCCCTTCCTCGTGGAATCGCAGGAGGAACGGCAACGGCTGACCCGGGCTGGGCAGCCTGTGCTCGGCGCGCGCGATGGTGATGGTGACGACGCGCGGCAGGACGAGCCCGCCCCCCTTCCCGTAGGCACCGAAGATCATGCCCGTGCAACCTAGGCACCGGCGCCCGGCGGGACATCGGACTGCAGTACAGGCTACTCGCCGGAGCTCGTGGCCGGCTTGCGCCTGCGGGCGGCCCGGGCGGGAGCGCGCGCCGGGCGCGATGCGGGAGCCGCCGCCTTCCGCTGCTTGCGCTGCATCAGCCCCACCCGGGTCGTGAGATCGTTCATGCAGCGCCGGCCCACCTTCACGGTGAGCACCTTGTTCGCGCCCACGCCGATCCCCACGCCGACCACCGGGAGCGCCTTCAGCACGCTGCGCCAGCCGAAGGCCACCGCCAGCAGGACCACCAGGGACTGAAGCATCGTCCGCGCCACGCGCCGGGGCGCGTAGTTCCAGATCGCCGTGCCCTCCACGCGCGCCACGTCCTTGAAGAAGTTCTTCCCGGTGTGGGCGTCGTGCGTCGCCACCGAAGCGAGGAGGAAGGCGAGTTGCCGCTCCTCCTCGTCTTCGATGTCGAAGCCGTAGTGGTGGATGAGGGCGAGCGCCATCTCCACCTCCAGCTTGAGCAGCATCGTCATGTCCGCCAGCACGCCGCCCAGCGCCGCCACCAGGCCGGCGCCCGGGATCAGCGCGGGGAGCGCGGTGGCGCCCCCTACCACCGCCGCGCGGTTGGAGAAGTGGCGGACGATCTCGTCGCCCACGGCCTTGCGGAGATCCGCGGGCTCGCGGGCGCGGGCCCTCTCCACGCAGCCGCCGACCACCTCGCGGAGCTTTTCATTGCTCATCACCAGCCGCTCGACGGCGGTGAGCAGCTTCCGGGCCTGCTTCTCCTTGGCGGCGTCGTCCATGAGATGACTCTAGACCGGCCCTTCGTAGACCGAGCGCATGTAATCCGCGCGGGACGCATCGTCGCCATTGGAGAACAGGAAGTGATCCCAGGCTTGCTGCTCGCGCCAGATGACACCCAGCTCCCAGACGCAGAAGGTGGGGCGGTGCGGCCCGTCGAGGGGGAAGAGCTTGAAATCAGGGCTGGCGTTGCTCTCCTTGGCGTAGACCGTCTCCCACAGCTCGTTCCCGTTGCGCCAGGTGCAGGGCAGCAGGAAGTAGAAGTCCTCGCCGCAGCGGTGGAGGAGGACGAAGCCCTGCTCGCCCTTCACGTTCATGGCGCCGCGCTCGACCTCGCGGCGGAGCCACTGGCGCGCCAGCACCGAGATCTCCGCCGGCACCGGCGCCTCCAGCGGCGCGATCTCGTACCACTTGAGCGACGCGCCCGGGAGCTCGAGCGCTGGACCTGGCCTGGCCTGCTTGCGACGGTGCACGTGGACCTCCCGGTTCGTCAGCGGCGTCCGGGACGCGCCGGCTCACCAAACGTTGTGGGCCTGGTATCCGTAGGCAGTGCCACTGTACCGCCACTCGTCCCTACCCGAAGGCGTGCAGCCTCCGTCCCGGGGATCCTCCAGGAAGCGGACCCAGGTCCAGTGGTTGCTTGGCACGAAGTGCTGCCAGCTCGACCCGGGTTCCACGGTGCCCCCGTAGACGAGATTGCGGCAATCGATGTCGCCGCCGTGGGGCGTCACGGCGTAGTAAAGGTGCAGAACCTGGCCCGATCGGTTCGAGTACCGGACCTGGCTGTCGGCGACCGCGGTGGCCGGCGCCAGGGAGGCGAGGCCGACGGCCACTGTCAATGCGGAGGAGATGCGCTTGCTGGTCATGGCCGGCCTCCCATGTGGGCCTACATATCCAGACGCGGGATGACCGCGCCGGCTGACGGAGAACGAACCAGGGTCCGGTTGGATCTACGCTGTCCTGAAGGCTTCGACAGGAAGACGCACCGGGAGGTTCCGCAGGCATGCCCCCCATCTTCGAGAAGGTCTACCGCCGCACGGCCGAGCTGGACTGGACCGAGGTCATGACCTGCCCGCACTGTCAGGCGAAGTGGAAGGGCGGCGTCATCGCCCAGGGCCACGGCCGCGACCGGACCACGTACGGGTTCGGCGAGGAGTCGGCATTCGAGAACGCAGGCTCGGACGCGTTCGCACGGGCCGTCGACGCGGGGAAGACGGCGCTCCTGCGAGCCCGCTGCCCGCACTGCCACAAGCGCGGTGGCGGCGTCGGCTCGCTGGTGGTCAAGACGGTGCTGCTCTACGGGTTCCTGGTCGCGGTGTCCGCCGGAAGCGCGCGCTTGCTGGCCGAAGGCGGCGCGTGGGACGGAGGTTCGAGCCCATTCCTCCTCCTCATCCTGATCGTGCTCGGGCTGGCGCTGATCCCGGTGACCGTCAAAGGCGCGCTCAAGTCGGTCGACCAGCGCGTCCGGTTCGAGCCGCTCCAGGAGGTCGGGTACCAGCCCGCACCTCCACCTGCACGGCCGCAGCCAGCCCCCCGCAGGCCGGTGAATGCGGCTGCTCCTGCACCCCCTCCACCTGCCCCTGCGCCCGCGCGACCTTCCGCGGGCGACCCGGACTCGCTGGAGCTCGACGTCGATCGCTCCTGGAACAAGAAGGGCTGATCGCGGGTCAGGGACCGCCGAAACCCAAGCCGAAGCCCAGCGAGGGGAAGAACGTCCACTGGAACGAGCCCGGCGCCGACCAGCTCCCGGAGGTGAAGGCGCTCAGCGAGAGTCCGAACCGGAAGTTGCCCACGCGGTAGGCGGCCCCGGCGATCGCCCCGCGCGGGAACAGGAGCCGGGTCACCACCCCGCCGGTGAGGAACAGGCCCTTGGGTCCGACGGGCAACTCGTACGTCAGCGACTGGCTCTCGATGGACGCCCCCACGTACAGGCCCGTCCAGGGAAGCCGGAAGACGACCTTCACCTGTTCCACGAAGCGCAACACCGGCTTGAGGGGGTACACGCGCACTTCGAGCACGTCGTAGTTGAGGAAGCTGCCAATCTCCTCGGAGATCAGGTCCACGCGATCGAAGCCGAAGGACCAGGAGGGGGCGGCCGGTGCCGGTGACGCCGTCTCGGGCTCCGCCGCGAGGACCAGGGCCAACGCAGCCGTTAGAAGCATGGCGCGCGCTCCGGGTAGTTGGTGATCAGCACGTCGATCGGCCAGTGACAGTAGAGGTCGAGCGCCGCGGGGTCGTTCACGGTCCACAGCTGGACGGTGAGCCCCTCGCGCTTGGCGGCGTCCACCACCGCGCGGTCCGCCACCTGGTAGGCGACGTTGAGCCCGGCGGCACCGCTCTGGCGCGCCAGGCCGATGAAATCTCCAACCCCGAGCTTGCCGAGCACATCACCCGCGACCGCGCCCCCCGTGCTGCCGAGGGCAGGGACTGGGCGAGGCAAGGTGTAGGAGACGTGCGCGCCGCGGTCGGCGGCGACACGGATGAATTCCGGAAACGCGCAGCTCATGTACCAGGGGTTGGGCAGCCCGGCGGCGCTCCACCGGCCGAGGATCTCGTCGGCGAACGCCGTGGCGTCCAGCGTCTTCTCGGGTTCGAACTTCACGTCGAAGTGGAGGAGGAGATCGGGGCGGGCGGAGACCTCGCCGATCAGCTCGTCCAGGGTGAGGTGTATGTCGGCGATCACCTGCGCGGACGGGTTGTCCGGGTCGGCCAGGCCGCCGCACAGGAAACCGGAGCGCAGTTCCTGGAGGGTGAGGTCCTTGATGTAGACGGGCGTCGTCCCGAGCGGCGTGCCGTCCGCGTGCGCGCACAGCACGGGGTTCAGCGCCACGTTGTGGGAGATCACGGGGATCCGGTCCTTGGTCAGCCCCAGGTCGAACTCGATCCCTTCGTACCCGGCCGCCACCGCATTGCGGACCGCGGTGCGCGAGTTCTCCGGCCAGTTCCCGGCGCCGGACCGGTGGGCCACCACCAGCGGGTTTCCGGGTGGCGCCAGCGCTCCACAGCCGGACGACAGGAGCGTGATCAGGGCAAGGGGAAGCGCGCGTCTCATCGGTCCTCCGGAGCTGGGCCCCGGGACCTTACCCCCGGCGCGTCAGGGCGTGCGCGGCTTCCGCAGCCCGTTCGCATTCACCTCGCCGACCTGGTCCAGGATCAGCTGGCCCTGCGCGTCGAGCCTCAGCCCGAAGCTGACTGGGCCGGGGACGCGCCGGGCGCCGCCGCAGGGCGGGCGAGGGACCGCAGCAAGTCCGGGGTGAAGCCGTCTCCGGAGATGAAGGCCCGGCGCAGCGCCTCCAACTCCTGGATCGGAAGATCGATCCCCGCCGCCTTCCCCGCATCGTCCATCAGCTTCTTGTCGCGGGCGCTGGTCTTCCCATCGATCACCAGCGCCACGCAGAGCAGGCGCAGCGCCGCCGGGTGGAGCTCGGCCGGGAGCGCCCGCAGCTCGGAGAGGAAGCGCGCCGGGTCATCCAGTTCCTCGGCATCCGGCACCCTGGCCATCCCATGCACCGCCACCAGCAGCGCGTGCAGGTTGGGGTGCAGGGTCTGCTTGCGCACGATGGTGCTGGCCACCGCGCGCACCATCACCGCCGCGGCGCGGCTTCCGGGCACGACATCGCCCCACAGCTCGCCCAGCGACTCCCCCACCATGGACGGCCCGAGCGCCCGGACGCGCGCCTCGCGCACCACCAGCCAGGTGACCACCGCGTTCCACACTGCGGTCACCAGCACCGGCACGAACGGGAGCCAGAGGCCAATGGTCGCCCGGGCCACCGCGCGCGCCAGGACGCGCCGCAGCAACATCTTCACCACGAAGCTGCTGACGGCGATCTTCCCCTTGTACAGCAGCGCGATCATCGCCAGCCGGGTCTTGGAGACCTCGCGCCCGGGATCCACCCCCAGCACCTCGCCCGGCGGATTGGGGAGCTCCAGCGCCGCCCGCGCCAGGGCGGTCGGGATGCCCTCCCCTTCCACCACCTCGAGCGGGAGCCCGGCCGCGGCGGCCAGCCGGTGCACCGAACGCAGGGCGTCCCAGTAGAGGAAGGCGATCTCGAAGATCGACGCCACCACCGTGGCGCCCAGCACCACCCCCCAGTAGCTGGTGCGGCCCAACAGCCCGCTCCCCTCCACCACCGGAAAGTGCGCGTCCGAGTACACCTCCGCCAGGCCGGAGACGACGCTGCTCAGCGCGCCGGCGATCCCCGAACGGATGATCGCCCCGCGCTCGATACGCCACATCTGGGCGCGCTCGCCCTCGTCGAGGATGTGGACGCGGTCGTCGCGGCGAACGCCCTCGGCGCCCAGGTGCTGGAAGTAACGGAGCGCCACGCGCTCCAGGAGCGGCCGGTTCCCCATGAGCGGCGACAAAGACTTAGCACGGCATGGCGCTCGTTTAGAGTACCCGCGTGCTCACCTCCCTCCTTCCGGCCGTCCTGCTCCTGACCGCCGCCGCGGGGCCCAGGACCAACGCCGCCAAGGCGGCGCTCACCGCGGCGCCCCAGAAACCCAGCGTCTATGCCGGGGTGTACCTCTCGGACGTGTCCGGCTTCGACCTGCGCGAGGGCCGCTTCCAGGCGGACCTGGACCTGTGGCTGAAGTGGAGCGGCGCCGCCGAGCCGCCCGTGCTCCGCTTCGTCAACGGCGAGATCGACAACAAGGACGAGCAGGAGCGCGAATCGGACGGCGAGTGGCACTCGATCCGCTGGCGCGTGCAGGGCACCTTCCGCGGCACCTTCCCGCTGCAGACGTTCCCGTTCGACCGGCAGCAACTGCGGATCACCCTGGCGCTCCCGGACGACGCGGCCCACCTGGCGCCGGACCTGGGCTCCAGCGGGATGGCGAAGCAGTTCTCGATCACCGGCTGGGAGTACGACCCCTACTTCCGCGCCGAGGCCGGCAAGGACGTGCTGTCTTCGGACCTGGGGTCGATCAAGGGCGAGGGCCACGCGCGCACCCTCGAGTCGGTGAGCTTCGTGGTGGACCTGCGGCGCCCCACCACCTCCAACATCCTCAAGTTCATGCTGCCGCTGGCGATCATCCTCGCCATGGCGTTCCTGGTGTTCGCCCTCCCCGCCTCCGAGCTGGAGGTGCGCTCGGCGATGGGAGTCACCGCGCTGCTCTCGGTGGTGGCGTTCCACTTCGCCATGTCCGGCAGCCTCCCGGACGTGCCGTACCTGGTGGCGGCGGACCGGCTGTTCCTCGCCTCGTACGTGCTGGTGCTGGGCTCGGTGCTGATCTCGGTGATCGCGTTCCGGCTGGGGGAGGAGCGGCTGGCCCAGGCCGTCCGGCTGGATCGCATCGGCGCGGTGGTGCTCTCCCTGACGGCGCTGGTCGTGGGCGGTTCGGTGATCACGCTCCCGATGCGCCTGGAGCGCGAGGCCCGCGAGGCGTCCGAGCTGCGCGAGCGCCCGCCGGCGCCGCCTCCGCCCGTGGTCTCCGCGCGGGACGAGCTGCGGGTCGCCATCCCCACCCTGGCCAGCCTGTCCGGCGGCGGGATGGGGCAACTGCTCCGGCGCGGGCTGACCCTGAACGACGCGGACGAGGTCCTCCGCCCGCACCTGGCGGCCGCCATCCCGTCGATGACCGACGAGAGCGTGCGGCTGCTCCCGGACGGTGGGATGCTGGTGCGCTGGCGGCTGCGGCCCGGCCTGCGCTGGAGCGACGGCGCGCCGCTCACCGCCCTGGACTTGGCGTACAGCCTGGGACTGGTCACCGACCCGGACCGGCTGGGCGTAACGGCGGTGGACGAGCGCACGCTGGAGATCCGCTACGGCCGCCGCCTGGCGGAGGCGCTCACCGACTTCCCGCTCTACCCCGAGCACTCCGCCCGCGAGGTCCACGCGGACGGCGGGATGGAGGCGATCCGCCAGCGCAACCAGACCAATCCGCTGCCGGGCGACGGGCCGTACCGGGTGGCCTCGTTCAAGCCGGGCGAGGAGCTGGTGCTGGAGCGGAACCCGGGCTTCGCGGGTATACCGCCGCCCATCGCGCGGATCCGCGCGCGGGTGATCCCCACCGAGCGGCTGGCGGAGGCGTTCCGCTCCGGGGAGGTGGACTTCGTCCCCGTGCTGCCCCCCGCCGCGGTGGCCTCCGTGGGCCAGGTGGCCGTGGTCACCAGGGCGCTGGACGAAACGTTGCTGCTGCTGCACCCGGACCTCTCGGTCCCCGCGCTGGCGAACCCGGACGTCCGGCACGCGCTGCTGCAGGCGCTGGACCGGCAGGCGATCGCCGACGCGTACGTGGGCGGGCACGGGCGGGTGGCGCGCACCTTCCGGCCCAGCGACGCGTCGGACTTTGCCGCGGACGCGCTGGAGATCCCCTACGCGCCGGCGGAGGCGAAGAAGCGGCTCAAGGAGCTGGGCGGACTCCCGCCCTTGAAGCTGTTCTGCGCGGACGCGGCGGCGGGCTCCGGCATGGCCCAGGCGCGCGAGCTGGTGCTGCAGCAACTCCAGGCGGCGGGGCTGGCGGTGGAGCTGGTGTCGGTGCCGTCCAGCAAGGCGCAGGACTCCATGCAGCGCGGCGGGCACGGCGGGCTGCTGCTGCACACCCGGCGCGACAAGCGGCCGGTGCGGTTCTGGAACCTGCCCACGGCCCTCGGGCAGGCGCTGGACACCCGCACGCCGCTGCCGCACTTCCCGCCCGAGGTGATCGACCTCAACCACCAGCTGGAGACCTCGCTCTTCCCGGAGCGGCGGCGGCTGCTCTCGATGCGGCTGCAGCGGGCGTTCGCCCAGACACTGCCGGTGCTCCCCCTGGCGTTCGGGACGCAGATCTCCGCGCAGTCGAAGACGCTCCACGGGTTCGGACCGGGGGATTCGGGATCGGTGTGGTGGAACGTGGAGACGTGGACGCTGGACAAGTGAGGGAACGAACCGTCCGTCAGAGGGCGTCGCGGACCTCGATGGTGCGGTGCGCGGAGAGGCGGTTCTCGCCGGAGACCAGGATCTCGTGGCGCCCCGGCCGCGGCGTCCACCACAGGCGGCCGTCCGGTGGCGCGCTCCCCAGGTACTCGCCGTCGATGAACCAGTCCAACGCCCCGGCCGCGGAGACGGCGTCCGCCTCCAGGGGAACCCGCTGCCGTTCGACGGGTACGCCCGCCACCAGGAGCAACACGGCGCGCTGGGCGGGAGAGACGATACGCGGCGGCGCCGGTTCGGCCTGCACGCACGCCGGCGCCGGCCGGGGGAGGTCAGGCACCGCGCGGCCGTGCTCGGCGAGCCAGCGCCGCACCGAGGCCGGCCACACCGCGTAGCTCCGTCGCTCCCACGCCCGGCCGGCGCGGCAGAGCGGGCCCAGCGCCTCGCCGGTGGCGACGTCCACGTCGAGCTCCACGTGCCAGGGGCACCGCTCGGCCGGCACGTGCGAGGCGAGCGCGCGGGCGGTGGCGCGGTCGGTGCACGCAGGCCCCGGCGTCCGGCCCGACCACGCGCAGACCTCCACCTCCACCACGTCGCGGGGCATGGGGTCGGGCGCGGGTGGGCGGGAGCGCGCCTCGACGCCTTCGAGCAGGTCGAACAGCACGGGGCCGGCCGCCTCGGCACCGACCAGCGCCGCCGAGGGCGTGTAGTCCAGGTTGCCCAGCCACACCGCCGCCGTGAACGTAGGGCCGCTCCCCGCCGCCAGTGCGTCGCGATGGCCGAAGCTCGTCCCCGTCTTCCAGTGGATCGCGGCCGGCGTGTGGCTCACCTCCCGGCGGCGCGGGAAGTCGGGGCGATCCTTCCGCTCCAGCACGCGCCGCGTGAGCCAGACCGCTCCGGGGGAGAGCGCCTGCAACGGCGCGGGGCGGCGCTCGCCGCGCAGCACCACCAGGGGCTGGTGGCGGCCGTTCTCCGCGAGGACCGTGTAGAGGCCGGCCAACTCCAGCGGCGTGATCTCCAGGCCGCCCACCGCCGCCGAGAGCCCGTAGCGGCCGGGGTCTTCGGAGAGGCTCTCGGCGCCCATCGCGCGCAGCGTGCGCACGAAGGGCGGCACGCCCACGTCCTGGAGGAGCTCCACGAACGGCAGGTTCAAAGACTTGGACAGCGAATCGTCGAGCCGCGCGAGCCCGCTCCACTCGCCGTCGTAGTTCTTCGGGACGTAGCTGCCGAACGAGGTGGGGACGTCCGGCATCAGGAACGCTTCTCCCGCGATGCCGCGCTCGATGGCCATGGCGTAGAGGAACGGCTTCAGCGCCGATCCGGGAGAGCGCGGCTCGGCGAAGGCGGCGATCTCGCCCGCGTGCTGGCGGTCCCGGAAGTCGAACCCGCCCACCAGCGCCACCACCTCGCCCTTCCGGTGGTCGGCGATCACCGCGGCGCCGTTGGCGATGCCCCGTCCCAGGAGCGTGGCGTGGTGGCGCTCGAAGGTCCGGTCCGCGATCCGCTGGAGCCCCCGGTCGAGCGTGGTGGGGATGCGGATCGCCAGGGGGGCGCGCGCGCGCAACCAAGCGGCGGCGTGCGGCGCGTCGCGCGGGAAGGGCGCCAGCGCTCCCGGCGGCTCCGTCCCCTCCACCAGGGCGAGCACCTGGCCCGGCGGCACGCGCGCCTCGCCCTTCCCGCGGGGGAGCGCGCCCGCTTCGAGCAGGCGCCGCGCGATGGTGTCGCGCGCGTCGCGGAGGCGCTTCGCATTGCGCGGACACGGGTAGCGATCGTTGGGATCCTGGGGGATCGCCAGCAGGGTGGCGATCTCCGCGGGGGAGAGGTGGTCGGCGCCGTGCCTGAAGTACGCCAGGCTCGCCGCTTCCACGCCCTCCACGTTGCGCCCGTAGGAGACGAAGGTGAGGTAGCCGGCGAGGATCTGATCCTTGGACAGGCGCAGCTCGAGCTGCATCGCGCGCAGCGCCTCCACCACCTTGCTGCGCAGCGTGCGCGGCCGCGGCTCGAGGACGCGCACCAGCTGCATGGTGATGGTGGACGCACCCGAGACCCGGCGGCCGGCGCGGGCGTTCGCCGCCGCCGCGCGGGCGACCGCGATGGGGTCCACGCCGGGATGGGCCCGGAAGCGGCGGTCCTCCAGGGCCAGCAGCGCGCGCACCAGCTCCGGGTCGATGCGTCCCAGGTCCGCCGCGATGCGCCACTTGCCGTCCGGGGAGACGGAGACGTTCGCGGCGCTGCCGTCGCTCCACTCCACCACCGTGGAGGGAGGCTGGAGGAAACGCGCGGGGAGCGGGACCGCCCACGCGGCGAGGAGGCCGGCCGCGATCGTCCCCGCCAGGACGAGGGCCGCCCGGCGCGCGATCCGGAGGGCTACAGGAGGAAGCCGGCCCACGGCCCGGAGATCTCCACGGAGCCGTCCTCGGTGCGTGCCCAGATCGACGGGTCGTACATCGCCGAGGCGTCGGCCGGCGGCATCGCGAACGTCCCGGCGGTCACCGCGCGGACCGCGTAGACCACCTTCACCGTCTGCCCCGCGGCCAGCGTGCCGAACACCGCGAGCTTGTCGTCGCGCACGTCCATGTAGTCCACCTTCCACTGCTCCTCGGGTTCGGCCCAGTCCACGGTGGTGCCGCGCGAGAGCCGGGGGTTTTCGATCTCCCAGCCCGCGGGCAGGCGGTCCACGAGGGCGACGTTCTTCACCTCCTTGCCACTGGTGTTGGCGAGGGTCAGCTCCACGAAGATCAGGTCCGCGAGCGCGGTCCCGTTGAAGGACGGCTTGATCTCCGTGCCGTCCAGCGCGCGCCACGTCCGGGAGAGGCGGAGGCCCTCGCCGCCGACGCGGAACTTGCCGTCGGTGCGGATGCCCTCGCTGTTGATCACCAGGTAGAGGCTGCCGCTGCCGGGGTCCTCGACCTCCAGCTTGAGCGCCTTGCGCTCGCCGGCGCGCGCCAGGTTGAACGTCCGATCCGAGAGCCGGGTGGCGCCCCCCTTCGGCGCCTGCGGCTGCAGCGTCTTCCCGTCCGCGACGAGCACGCCGGGCTTGAACGACGCGGCGGCCCCCTTCACCCGCTTGCCCAGGCCGGCCACGTTCCAGATCAGCTCCTGCGTGCACGAGGAGACGGAGGGATCGCCGGAGAGGTCGCGGCCGATCATCTCGGCGAGCGGCTCGCCCGCCGGGTCGTTACCGAAGAGGTCCTGCATGGTGTTGAGGGCGAAGCCCCGCAGACGCCGGTTGGAGAAGAAGGTGTCGTCGTTGAAGCGCACGTTGTCCGAGGGGAGCTTGGTGGACTTGAGCTCCTTCTCGTAGCGCCGGTCGCCCGCCATCCAGAGCGCTGCCTGGAGCTGGAGCTTGAGCTCCACGTCCGATCCCTTCACGTCCTTCGGCAGCGCGTCGAGCAGCGATTGCACCTGCGCGGTGCGCGGGCGCCCCGCCAGGCTCATCACGAAGAGCATGTAGGACTGGGTCGAGCCGCCGGTGAAGCCGTGGTAGTTGCCCGCCGCGGAGGCGATGGTCGAACCCGACTTGCCGCCCAGCTCGCGGTCCATCCAGTCCAGGCTCGCGTCGATGCGCTCCTTGGGGACCGGGTAGCCCGCCTTCTTCGCGTCGAGGAGGAAGTGGGTGCCGAAGGCGCTCGCCCAGGGGTGGGGACGCACGTCACCCGGCCAGTAGCCGAACCCTCCCGAGGGCGTCTGCATGGAGAGCACGCGGTTGATTCCCGCAGTGACCATTTTCTCGATGTCGTTGCCGGCGGAGAACGACGGATCCGTGGAACCAATCAGCTCAGAGACCAACAGCATGGGCCACGTCGACGACGTGGTTTGCTCAATTCACCCATATGGGTAGTGGATGAGCGATCGCAGGTTCGTGAAGGCCTCACCGTAGGGATTGCTGGTGACCCAGAACGTGGTGCTCTCGCTGGTGGGGAGCCACCCCTTCACCTTGCCCTTGAGGTCGACGGTCTTGCCCGAGATCTGGAGCTTCTGCGTCTCGCGGTCGCGCGGGCCGGGGGGGAGGAACGGCACGTCCAGCTCGTCCTTCGACTCGAAGCCGCCGCCCTTCGCGGTCACCCGGATCTTCGCCGCGCCCAGCATCCGGTTCGCGCGGGCCTGGAAGACCACGGTCCCGCTCTTGGCGGGCTCCAGCTTGAGCTTCCCCTGGGGCTTGCCCACGAACTTGATAGCCTCCGGCTCGGCGTCGATCGCGTCCAGCCCCGGCACCGGAAGGTTCTCGGCCGCCATCGCGATCGAGATGTCGAGCGGCTTGCCGCTCATGTTGGTGAGGAAGACCGGCACCTGGAAGGTGTCGCCGTAGGTGAGGAAGCGCGGAATCGTGGTCTGCACCACGATGGGATCGACCACCGCGATGGAGGCCGAAGCCGCGCCGATCCGCTTCGGCCCCGAGGTCACCGCCATCACCCGCAGCTTTCCGCGGTAGAGCGGCACGTGGAACGGGATGGAGACGCGCCCGGAGTCGGGCACCTTCACCACGCCGGACCACAACGCCACCGGCTTCACCGGCTGCACGCGCGCCGAGGGGCCCTCCCCGCCCTCGTCATCGCCTCCGTGGCTCTTGGTGGTCCCGGCGGGCGGCACCAGCAACGTCCAGCCCACCGTCTCGTAGGTCTCCACCCCCAGCGCGCGCTGCGCGAAGAGCACCGCCAGCGGATCCGGGCTCTTGAACGAGGTGAGTTGGAGGATGCCCTCGTCCACCACGGCCACGGTGGCGTACGTCGGCCCTTCCGGCTGGCCCACGTCCACCGCCACCTCGAAGTCGGAGTTGCTGCGGACCTCCTTCGGCGCGGTGAGCGTCACCTCCTGCTTCCACGCCGTCGGCTCGACAGTGATGCTGGTCACGCCGAAGGCCCGGTCCGGCATGTAGGACTGCTTGGATTCGAGGTGGGGATCCTTCACCAGCAGCGCGCTGGCGTAGACGTTGGGCGCGAACTCCTTGAGGGTGAAGCTCCAGGTCACCTCGCCCGGGCCGACGTTGCGCCATTCGCTGGCCAACACCTGGCTGGTCTCGGCGGTGAAGAGCGCGCGGCCCGCCCAGGGCGCCTTGAGCTTCACCGTCACGACCTCACCCACCTTCGCCTTCGCCGGGCCGTCGATCAGGAGGCCGGCGGGCCGGCCGGGCCGCGGCGTGAGGTCCACCTTCTGCGCGGTGAGGTTGGTGTTGTACCCGTCGTAGGCGCCGGGGATCTGCAGGTCGGCGCGGGCATTCCCCGCCCGCGCGCGCACCAGGTAGAGCGACGCCTTCTCGCGGGGCGTGAGCTCCACTCGGAACTTCGAGCCGCGCTCCACCCTCACCGCGCCGCTCCACTCAGCGACCGGGTGGAGCGTGCGCTGGATGCTCTCCCCTTCCTCGCCGTCGCCCTCGTAGTAGTAGTCGTTGAGCTGCGGCTCCATCCGCACCAGGTCGATCTCCACCTCCGACACCTTCCCGTCGGAGAGCGGGTTCCCCTCCCAGTCCACGACCACGCCTTCCACGGCCAGTGGCGTCCCCGCCTGCGCGCGGCGGGTCTTCGAGTCGAGGCCGACGTAGAAGGCCTCGGGGTGGACCGGCACGCTGGCGATCCCGATGGTCGAGCGCCCGCTGCCGGCCTCGAACACGCTCGCCTTGGCGACCAGGGTGCCCGGCCCCTCGAACGAGGCTTCGCTCGATGACGGAGCGGGGCACGTGAGGGTGCCCTTCCCCTCCTCGTCGAGCGTGCCGGTCTGCTGGCCCAGGCTCACGGCTTTCGGCGCGGCGGAGCCCTCCTCGCGGAAGACGCCGTAGGTGAAGCCGGCGTTGGCCTTCGGCCGGAAGCTCGCGGGGAGGATCTCGCAGGTCATCTGCACCTCGCTCCCGTCCGCGGAACCGCCGAAGAGGTAGCGCGCGGAGACCGCCACCGGTGCCTCGTCGTCGAACCCGAGCGACGCTTTCGAGATCGCCGCCTCGACGCGCATGCGCTCGGGGACGAACTCCTCCACCTGGACGCCCCCGGTCGCGATGGGTGCCTCGGCGATCTCCAGGTCGAAGGTCCACTTCCCGGTGTCCGCGAACGCCTCGAAGGGGAGGTCGAAGGAGGCCAGGCCCGCCTCGTTCGCCTTCAAGGAGAGCGCCTTGGCCAGCCGCGCGCGCGGGTCGGTGATCTTGACGGTGACCGGCACGCCGCCCGAGGGCGCGTTGCCGTCCCGCCCGCGCAGGAGCGCCACCACGTGCGCGACGTCGCCCGGCCGGTAGACCCCGCGGTCCGTGTAGAAGGTCGCGCGGTAGGGCCGCCCGGAGAGGAACGGCTCCCCGGCGATGTCCTCTCCAGAGGACTCGATCTTGAGATCGGCGAACTTCACGTAGGTGACGTCCTCGCCGTTCCTGGCGATCAGCGCGAAGGGCTGGCTGGGGTCGTTGTCGCCCTTGTTGACGGAGAGGCGGCAGGCGCCCTCCGCGTCGGTGTTGCAGCGCGCCAGGGCCTGCCCGTTCCGGCGCACCAGCGAGACCTCGGCGCCGCGCACCGGCGCGGTGTCGTCGATCCCGACGACCCACGCCCAGATCTCCTCGGCCCAGGGCTTCTGCGGATCGGTGACGCTCCGCTTCGCCACCACCGCCATGTCGGTGAGCAGGATGCGGCTGCTGGAGGTCTTGGCGACGCCGGGCGCGACCAAGGTGAGTTGCAGGACGCCGCGGGTGGTCGCAGGCAGGAGGCTCCCCACGTCCACCCAGGTGGTCTTCTCCTCGTCCGGCGCGGCGCGCAGCGCGATGGGCGTGAGGAGGAGTTGGGTGGAGTTGCGGTCGTCCGCCTGCTCCGTCGCGTCGTCGCTCATCCAGTAGACGAGGTTCGCGGGAGGGACTTGCCGGACGGTGAGCTCCGCCTGCTCCACGTTGACGTGCTTCACGGCCAGGTTGCGCCACGCGCTGCGCGGGAGATAGCGCCCGCCCGCGCTCAGCGAGACCTCGGGCTTCCGGGCGGGGACCGTGAAAGTCTGTTCGAAGCGCTTGTGGAGCATGCTCCCGTCGAGGGTGACCAGCCCCTCGTCGATGATCAGCTTGATCTCCCCGCGCTTCAGGTTGCCGAAGAGATCGAAGCCGAGCCGGCCGGGCGCCACGGTGAATTCGATCTCCGGCTCGAAGCGGATCTTCTCCTTCGCCTGCACCAGGCCCGGCTGGCAGCGCGCGGAGACGTTCCACTCCTGGCCCGTCTCGCGGTCGTACTGGAAGCGGCTGCCGCCGGCGCCGGTGTCGTTGCAGATGAGCTCGATGTACGGCCCGGCCGAGCCCTGCTTGAGATTCGCGGCGTGGATGGTCACCTCGCCCGCGGAGACGATGGTGAAGGTCTCGCTCGCCGCCTGGGCGGTCTTGCCGGAGCCCTGGTGCGGGAGGCCCTTGCGGACGGCCACCTCCACCTTCGAGCCTTGTTCGAGC
Source organism: Myxococcaceae bacterium (assembly GCA_036559665.1). GTDB lineage: Bacteria > Myxococcota > Myxococcia > Myxococcales > Myxococcaceae > DASRBA01. Next base: position 7,354 of record DATBSS010000179.1, on the reverse strand, counting down.
TTGGGGGAGGAGATGTTCGCGCGCAGGGTCTCCACGTTGGCCCCCGGCTCGAGCACCACGGTCGCGCTCTTCCCGTCGATCGTCGCGCTGACGAACTTCTTCGCGGTGCCGGGATCCACCGCGCCGGTGAAGACCAGGTCGGCGCTCACCTCGTGCTCCCCCTGTTTCACCGGGTAGGAGAAGAGGCGCGCGAGCTTGAAGGCGGGCGTGGAGAACTTCCAGGTCCACTGTCCTGAAGGGGGAGTGAGCACGCCGTCCTTGCTGTCCACGCGGTCGAGCGAGATCTCGAAATCGGTGGAGAGGTCGAACGACTTCGACGGCTTGAACTCCAGGCGGTTCGGCGCCACCACGGAGAGGGTGCCCGGCACGTCCGGCGCGAGGTGCACCAGGCTGCGCCCGCCGTCGAGCGTCCGGAAAACCTGCGCGGGCTTGAGCTGGATCTCCACCCCGGCGGGGATCGACCCTTCGGCCCCCAGCAGCCGGAAGGTCGGCGAGAGCATCTCCGCGGTCAGCTTCTCCTGGGGCGGTGGAGTCTCCTTCGCCTTCGGCGTCCCGGGCGCGGGCACCCCGGGCTCCTCCGGGCAGCCGGAGAGGACCACGGAAAGGAGAAGCAACAGCGCAGCGCCCAACCCCCTCGAAACTCGCATGCGGACCCTCCCGGACGCAGGAGCGGCGGGCACTATACCGGGTCTCGCACTCGCCGGCCGGATGCGATCGAGGGGAGGTAGAGGGCGATGCTGCCGAGGGCGATCCAGCGGGAGCTCATGGTTGGGGGAGCGCTCAGCGGGGCTTGAGATCGCCGCTCTGCTGGAACTGGCGCTCGAAGGCGTCCAGGTTGCGCGCCACCTTCGCGCGGGCGGGTCCATCCGTAGCGGCTCGGGCGGCGGTGTCCTGGCGGGCGAGCAGGGCGAGCATCATCGGGTCAGGGCTTCCGCCTGGAGGCGCCGAGGCCTGGACCCGCAGCTTCAGCGCGGCGATGCGCTGGAGCAGGGCCCCTCGCGTGGGCTCGCCCGGCGCAGGGAGCACCCTGCGCGGAGGGCGAGGTGAGGGCGCCGATGGGTGCGCTGGCTCTGGCGCTGGGACGGGTGCGGGCGCCGGCGCGGGTGCGCTGACGACTGGCTCCGGTACCGCCGCCATCACCGGCATCGCCGGCACCACGGGCTCCGGCGGAACATGCGGGGGCGGCGATCCGAACAACCACCAGGCGCCGCCGCCAGCGAGACCGGCCACCGCGAACGCGACCCACGGCAACAGCGCCAGGCCTCGGCGCACCGGCGCGGGTGGAGGCGCGGCGGCGGGGGTCGGGCTGCGTTGGGGCTCCCCACGCGCCGCCCGCTCGGAGGTGGACCCGGAGGGCGGCGGCCCGGGCCGCTTGCCGATCTTCGTCACCGACCCCAGCTCCTGGGCCAGTTCCTTGACCTCGCGCCGGACGGTGGCCGCATCGGCGGGGCGGCGCGCGGGGTCCTTCTCCAGAAGCTGGAGCACCAGCGCGTCCATCGCCTGCGGAACCGGCCCCACCTCCGACGGCCTCCGCGGCGGCTCCTTCACCTGCGCCACAGCGAGCTCCAGCACCGTCTCGCCGTGGAACAGCCGCTCGCCGGTGAGCATCTCGAAGGCGATCACGCCCAGCGAGTAGAGGTCGGTCCGCTCACTGATCGCCTGCCGCACGACCTGTTCCGGCGCCATGTACTCCGGCGTGCCCATCACCTTGTTGCCCTGGAGCGTGGAAGGCGCCTTGGGGTCCCGGTACTGCGTCTTGGCCAACCCGAAGTCGAGGATCTTCACGTGCTGCGAGCCGCCCGATGCGCTCACCACGAAGACATTGCTCGGCTTGAGGTCGCGGTGGATGACGCCCTCGGCGTGCGCGGCGCCCAGACCTGCCAGCACCCCATCCAGCAGCCACAGCACCTCCGGGGCCGAGAGCCCGCCGCCGCGCTCCTCCAGCAGCACGTCCAGCGTCCGTCCCTCCAGGTACTCCATCACGAGGTACTGGCCGATATCGGGGATCTCCCCGTACCCGAAGACGTCCACGATGGCGGGGTGGCGGATCCGGCCCTGCGCTCGCGCCTCCCCGACCAGGCTGTCCGGCTGCACCCGCTCCACTTCCGGGCGGAGGAACTTCACCGCGACCTTCCGGCCGATCTGCGGCTGCTCCGCCTCGTAGACGATCCCCATCCCCCCGGAGCCGATCTGCCGCCGCACCACGTACTCGCCCACCTGGGTGCCGATGAGGATGTCCCGCCGGACGGCCGCCTCCCACTGGCCCGTCCCCTCCTGAGGCCCGGTGGTGGCGCCGGGATCGAGGAGCGCCGCCACCAGCGTCGCGCCGTCGTCCGGGCAGACCGACAAGCCGTCTGGAAACGCCTTGCCGCAGCGCGGGCACTGCCCGGTCAAGCGTTGCGGGCTGGGGGCGTTCTGAGGCCGCGGGACCGGCTCCATCGGGGGGGCAACTTGGCACCCTTTGCGATGGTCGATCCAGGGGAGGGCCCGTGGCACAGTGGCCGGGTGGGTGCGCTCGCTCTGTCGCTGGTGGTGGCCGCGATGGGCTCCTCGCCGGTGGTGGTGGCCCTCCCCTTCCGGACCGTGGGGGGCGTCGCTCCGGAGCGGGCCGTCGCCGTCGCCGACCGCGTGGCGCAGCTCCTCCAGGCTGAGGGCGTCCCCCTTTCAGCTACGGCGTCCGAGGTGACCGGGAAGCTCCTCGCAGAGGGCGCCGACCCGACGAAGTGCCGCGGCGAGGCGTCCTGCGCGGCGCGGATGGGCGCGAAGCTGGGGGCGAACCTGGTGGTCGGCGTGGGCGTGGGCGAGTTCCAGGGGAGCGTGGCGGTGCACCTGGAGGTGGTGGAGGTCCCCTTCGCCGAGCGATCCCAGATCGAGGACCAGGTCCTTCCGTCCGACCTCAAGGATCCCCAGTGGACGCGCGCGGTGGCGCCCTTTGCCGGCAAGCTCCGCGAGCACATCGCCGCCATGCCGCCACCGCCGATGCAGCAGCAGCCGACGCCGCAGCCGATGCAGCCGTCGCCCGTGGCGACGGAGCCCAGTTCCCGGGACTGGGTGATCGCGCTCCAGGCGGACAGCGAGATCGGTTCGCTCGGGGGGATGGTGACGGTGCGCGCCGGCCGGCGGTTCCTCCCGGAGCTCACGGTGTCCGCCGGGGCGCTGCTGACCGGGGCTCGCCTCGCGGGCGCCACCGTGCAGGCGCGGGCGGTGCCCTTCGTGGGCGATCTCGCGGTGCGCCCGGTCCTCGCGCTGGAGGTCCCGGTGATGCTGATCCGGTCGTCGCCCACGGTCGGCGTGCGCCCGAGCCTGGGCGTGGAGGTGACCCCGCTGCCGTGGCTCTCGCTGGGCGCGAACGCCTCCTATCTGCGGTTGGTCGGGGTGGATCCCGCGGAGGTCACTCCGGGCTACTGGCTCGGTGGCGCCGAGGTGGGCTTCCGCCTCTGACGGGAGCGCGCGGCGATCGCCGCCAGCATCGCGAACGCGAAGGCCGTCGAGCTGGAGATCCCCGCCGCGCACGAACATCCGAGCACGTCGAGCGGGCGGCCGGGGACCCCGCCATCCGGTACTCCGCCATCGCCGCCGCCGCCGCCATCGGTGCCGCCGCCACCGTCCGAAACGTAGGTGAAGCCGTTGGGGACCAGGTTGCTCTTCGTCCCGTCCAGGGCGACGACCTGCACGTCGACCGGGCCGGCGGCGTGCGGCGGCGAGCTGGCGACCAGCGTCGTGGCCCCGGCGTACGTCGTGGGGACCGAGGCATCGCCGAAGGTCGCCATGAGGTTCGGCGTGAACCCCGTGCCGCCGAGCGTCACCTGGGTCCCGCCGACGGTCGGGCCCGTCGATGGGTTGACCTGGGTGAGCGTGAACGGTTCGCGGAGCTTGGCTGCGAACGCGTCCGCCAGCAGACCCGTGTTCCGGTACGCGCCGGGAGTGAACGGGAAGGCCGCGCCGGCCTGGCCAACCACGTAGACGCCTCCAGCGTTGTCGAGCGCGATGCCGAGCGCCCGGTCGTCATCCGTTCCGCCCAGGTAGGTCGAATAGTCCAGCGCGCTCCCGTCGCCGTGGAGCTGGACGACGAAGGCATCGCCGGCCCCGGGCCCGGTGCCCTGGTATGGCGAGCCTGCGGTCGGGAAGTCCGTGGATGACGTCGTGCGCCCCGCGATCCACGGCCCGCCGGTGAGTCCTTGCGCGACGGCCAGCGCGAAGTCGTTCCCGGAGCCACCCAGGAACGTGGAGAAGGTCAGACTGCCGGTGGCGGACAGCTCGGCCACGAACGCGTCCCAGCCCGGGTTCGAGGTGGTGTCGTAGGCCCCGGGCGTCGTGGGGAAGTCGATCGAGAGGGTCTGACCGACGATCACCGGGCCGCCGGTGGTGAGGTGGAGCGCGAGACCCTCGGCGGTGTCGTCCCCTACGTCACCCAGGTACGTGGAGAAGAGCAATTGGTTGCCGGCGGACGAGAGCTTGAGGACAAATGCGTCCTGCCCCCCGCCAATCGAGGACTGGTACGCGTTGGCGGTGGGGAAGTCCGAGGAGGAGGTCGCCCCGGCGACGAACATCTCGCCCCCGCCGTTCACGGCGATCCCTTGCCCGTAATCCTCCTGCCCGCCTCCCACGAAGGTGGAGTAGAGCCGGGTGCCCGAGGGGCTCAGTTTGAGCACGAACGCGTCGCGCTGGCCGGCCTTGGTCGCCTGGTACGCGCTCGGCGTGACGACCCAGTTGGACGATTGAGTCCCTCCGGTGATGTATGCGTTCCCGGAGGCGTCCACGGCGACAGCGCTGGCGGCTTCGGTCTGACTTCCGCCCACGTACGTGGAATAGACGAGCGCGTTGCCCGCCGCGTTGATCTTGGTAACGAACGCTTCGGTGGAGCCACCGGCGAACGTGCTCTGGATGGCGGAGGCGACCGGATAGTCCCCGGACGGCGTCTCACCGGCGACGATGGCGTTCCCGGCCGAGTCGACGGCGATGCCATACGCGTGGTCCGGGAACGAGCCCCCGAGGTACACGGAGTACACCAGGGAGGAGCCGCTGGGATTGAGCTTCAGCACCACCACATCGCTCGACCCGCCGAGACCCTGGGTTCCGCCGACGATCGGGAACGCGGGCCCCGCGTAGCCGGCGGCGTACACCGCACCGCTCGAGTCCACCGCGACGGCCTCCAGCCCGTCGTCTCCTGAGCCACCAAGTTGCGCCGAGTAGACCAGCACCGGGTCCACCACCACCGGCTGGGAGCGGTCACGCTCGCCCAGCGCGATCGCCACCGCCCGCGGGCCCTTCACGACGTACTCCGAGGCCACGGCCCTGCGCTCGCCAGCGATCTCCTGGTAGGCGATGGGGCGGCGGAGCGTGAGCGGCTGGCCGGCGACCGAGAGCTGGAGGTCACCGTTCGGGAGCACCGCGACGCGGTCCGCGCCGTCGAAGGCGAGGCGGAGGCGACCCGGGTTGGCGTTTGGGGCGAGGACCATGTCCAACTCGAGGTGGCCCCCGGAGCCGTGGTAGCGGAGATCGACGCCCGGCAGCACTTCCCGGTAGAGGACCTCCCCGTAGGTGGGGATCCCGGCGATCCACCGCGACGGGTCCGAGCCGTGAAAGTAGCTGGTGATGCCCGGCAAAGGCTTCAGCCCCTCGGGCATCTGAGGGCGAGCGCCGGCCAGGCTCATCCGGACGGCATGGCTCCGGTCGAAGCGCAGCGTGAGCGCGCCCCCGGCCAGCATGCCGACCCCATCGCGGCTGCGGGCGACGAAGTCCACGGAAGAAGGGGCCTGGCCCCGGTTGGGCTCGAACGAAACCGGAAGCGAACCCCAGCTCGCGAGGGCCGGCGCCGCGCCCGCGGGAGCAGCCAGCGCCAGGGCGACCAGCGCGCACGACAACGTCCACGTCGGAAGTCCTGAGCTCACGGGCGAGAGGCTAAATCCCGCCCGCCCGGCGATCGAGGAGATCAGGGCGCCTTGCCCGTGCGCTCCTGCCGTGGTCGGCTGAGTCAATGGCCCCACCTCGACTCTGGCCGGACTGGGACAATGAATTCCTGATGTGCTTCTTCGTGCGCCTTCCGGCCGGCGCGACGCGCGAGGACGCGTTCCAGCGGGCGGAGAAGAGCCTCGCCTCGTCGAGGTTCAAGGGGCTGGGCCGGCTGGTGCTCCGGCTCCCCGCCAAGGGGCCCTGGCTGGTGGCGGACTGGGACGGGTTGACCGAGTTGCCGAGGCGGGCGATGCAAGCGCTGTCCTCGGACCTGGGCACGGAAGTCGTGGGATTGGAACGCGTCTCCAGCCACGGCGGCCCGTTCAGGAACGTCCAGGTCCTCCGGTTCCTCAATGGAACCGAGCACCATGGCCACACGGTCAAGATGAAGGCCGACGGCGTGACGCCGGTCGTCGGCGACCAGAGCCGCCTGCCGTCGTTCGTCGATCGGGATCAGCTCCCGCTGGTGGCGAAGACCCTCCAGTTCCCGGGGATGGAGAACGCGCCGTTCTCTGGCTCCGAGCCAATGCGGTCGATCCGCTTCGTCCCAACCCGGGCGCTGGCGTTTCTCGGGGTCTTCATCGGCTTCATCCTGGTGGCGCTCCTCCGGTGAGGACCGGTGGTACCTTCGCGCCGTGCCCTTCGAGGTGACCTTCTTCCAGTTGCCGTGCGGAGCGCGCTGCGCCCGGGTGAGGTTGCGCGGGATCATCTCCGAGGAGGATGCCGTCGCGCACATCGAGCGATCGGAGCGCCCCGGGGGAGACGTCTACGGCCTGCCCATCCTGAACGACACGCGCGAGATGGAGTCCATCACTCCGGGGGCGCGCCGCCTCTTCGCCGCCCGCAGCCAGGCGGACCCCTGGGTGGCCATCGTGATCACCAACCCGGTGCTCCGGGTCGGCCTCAACTTCCTCCTGCGCGTCCGGGGCGCCTCGAAGAAGATGAGGTTGTTCACCGCCGAGCCGGAAGCCCTGAAGTGGCTGGACGACAGGGTCCGGGAGGATCTCGCGGCGAAGCCGCCTCCGTGACCGGGGTAACTCCAGTGTGAGCGGGTTCGCAGGATCGGTGTGAAGTGGCTCACAGCGGGACCCTGGGGGCCGGCGGTACCTTGTCTTCATGGGAGGAACACCATGAAGCACAACCTGCCGTGCTGCCTTCTCGTCCTTACGACAATCCTCTGCGCCTGCCAGCCCGGCGACACCGACGCATACAAACATCTGGGTACTTCTGCGTCGTCCCTGATGGTGTACAAAGACGCCAATGGGCTGCCTTTCGAAGGCGACCTGGTCAACAAGCTCGACGACTATCGCAAGCACCACCTCACCTATTGCGTGTCACCGAGCTTCGGCGCGAACCAACAGGCCGCCATCGACGCGATGCACGAGGCCGCCTTCCAGTGGGA
>DATBSS010000178.1:0-5297 GCA_036559665.1 Myxococcaceae bacterium | reverse complement strand
CCTGCCGTCAACAGCCCTTCCACAAGTTGTCGGTCTCCCCCTGGACCCCCTCGGCGGCCCTCGAGGGCCGCCCGACCACCATGACCGCCAATGAGGGAGTCACTTCGTGACTGGACCTCATACAAGCTCCCTCTTCGAGCGCCGGCCCTCCAGCCAGTTCCGCAAGCGCCACGCCGCGCACGTCCACTTCGTGGGCATCGGCGGCATCGGGATGAGCGGCATCGCCGAGGTGCTGCTCAACCTGGGCTACCAGGTCTCCGGGTCCGACCTGAAGGAGTCCGAGATCACGCGCCGGCTGGGGTCGCTGGGCGCCACCATCCACGTCGGGCACCGCGCGGAGAACGTGGCGGCGGTGGACGCGGTGGTCATCTCCTCGGCGGTGCGCAGGGACAACCCGGAGGTGGTGGCTGCGAACCACCGGTGGATCCCCGTCATCCCGCGGGCGGAGATGCTGGCGGAGCTGATGCGGCTCAAGTACGCGGTGGCGGTGGCGGGGTCCCACGGGAAGACCACCACCACCTCGATGATCGCCACCGTGCTCTCCGCCGCCGGGCTGGACCCGACCGCGGTGGTGGGCGGCAAGGTGAACGTCCTCGACTCCAACGCCAAGCTGGGCAAGAGCGAGCTGATGGTGGTGGAGGCGGACGAGTCGGACGGCTCCTTCCTCAAGCTCCACCCGTCCATCGCGGTGGTCACCAACATCGACCCCGAGCACATGGACCACTACGGCACCCTGGACAAGCTCCAGGACGCCTTCGTCGAGTTCTGCAACCGGGTGCCGTTCTACGGGCTGAACGTCCTCTGCCTGGACCACCCCAACGTGCAGGCGCTGCTGCCGCGGATCGCCAAGCGCTTCGTCACCTACGGCATGGCGCACACCGCCGACTACCGGGTGGAGGGCATCAAGCTGGAGGGCTACCTCACCCGCTTCCGCGCCTTCCAGCACGACAAGGAGCTGGGCGAGTTCACGGTGCGGATGGTGGGCGCCCACAACGCGCTCAACGCGCTGGCCGTCATCGCCGTGGCGGAGGAGATGGACGTCCCGCTGGACACCGTGCGGCGGGCGCTGGCCGAGTTCGGCGGCGTGCAACGGCGCTTCACCATCAAGGGCGAGTCGCGCGGGGTCACCGTGGTGGACGACTACGGCCACCACCCCACCGAGGTGATGGCCACCCTGGCCGGCGCGCGGCGCGCCTTCCACCGCCGCCTGGTGGTCGCCTTCCAGCCCCACCGCTACACGCGCACCCGGGACCTCATGAAGGAGTTCTCCACCGCGTTCAACGACGCGGACCTGCTCTTCCTCACCGGCATCTACGCCGCCTCGGAGGACCCCATCCCCGGCATCACCGGCCAGACGCTGGCGGACTCCATCGTCTCGCACGGGCACCGGGACGTGACGTTCGTGGAAAAGCGGGTGGACGTGGCGAAGGCCATGGCGCCGAGGCTGCGCGAGGGCGACCTGGTGGTCACGCTGGGCGCGGGCGACATCACCCAGGTGGGCCCGGAGCTGCTGGGCCTGTTGGGGGAGGCGAAGTGAAGGGCGAAGCCGGCATGAAGTCCTCCGCGAGCGAGGCCTGGGCGCGGCAGCTCCAGGGCGACGTTCGCCTCCACGAGCCGCTGGCGCAGTGGACCTCGATCCGGGTGGGCGGCCCGGCGGAGGTGCTCTTCCGGCCGCTGAAGCTGGAGCAGCTGGTGCACGCGCTGAAGATCGCCCGGCACGACGGGGTGCCCATCGCGGTGCTGGGCGGCGGCGCCAACACGCTGGTGGGCGACGAGGGCATCCCTGGCCTCACCATCAAGCTCCCCGGCGACCTGTTCCCGGAGGAGGTCGTCCGCCAGGGCGAGGAGGCGGTGCTCGCGCTGGGCGCGGGCGCGGCCATCGTCCGGCTGATCAACCTCATGAAGGCGCACCGGCTGGTGGGCGCGGAGTTCCTGGCCGGCATCCCCGGCACGCTGGGCGGCGCGGTGAGCATGAACGCCGGCACCAAGCACGGCGAGTGCATGAGCGTGGTGCAGGCCGTGGAGGTGGCGACCGCCGAGGGCGTGGGGTGGATCCCGCGGGAGCGGCTCTCCGTCCGCTACCGCCGCACCGACCTGCTCGAGGGCGGCGTGGTGACCCGGGTGCGCTTCGCCCTGCGCGAGGGCGACGTGGACGCCTCGCGCGCCGCCATGGAGGCGGACCTGGACTACAGAAAGCGCACCCAGCCGCTCTCCCAGCCGAACTTCGGGAGCGTGTTCAAGAACCCGCCCAACGACTTCGCCGGGCGGCTGATCGAGAGCGTCAAGCTCAAGGGCCACCGCATCGGCCAGGCGGAGATCTCCGAGCTTCACGCCAACTGGATCGTCAACCTGGGTGGCGCCACCGCGAAGGACGTCACCGCCCTGATCTCGCTCGCGCAGCAGCGGGTGCGGGAGGCCACCGGCGTCGAGCTGCAACCGGAGGTGAAGAAGGTGGGGAGGTTCGCGTGACCCGCGACGAGCTGAAGGGCAAGCGGATCGGCGTGCTGCTGGCCGGGATGTCGGTGGAGCGCGAGGTGTCCCAGCGCACCGGGGCCGCGGTCTCCAACGCGCTGCGAGGGCTGGGCTACCAGGTGGTGGAGATCGACGCGCAGAAGGACCTGCCGGCGCGGCTGGTGGCGGAGAAGGTGGACGTGGCCTTCATCGCGCTCCACGGCCGCTGGGGCGAGGACGGCACCGTGCAGGGCCTGCTGGAGTCCATGTTCATTCCCTACACCGGGTCCGGGGTGCTGGCGTCGTCGGTGGGGATGGAGAAGGTGTTCTCCAAGCAGATCTTCCTGGGCCACGGCATCCCCACCCCGCTGTACCACGCGTTCTCCTCGAAGGACGCGGCGCTGAAGGCGCAGGACGCGCTCTCCTTCCCGTTCCCGGTGGTGGTCAAGCCGTCCCGCGAAGGGTCGTCGGTGGGCGTGCGCATCTGCAAGACGCTCGACCAGTACCAGGAGGCGGTGGAGGACGCGGCGAGGTACGCCGGGCTGATCATGGTCGAGCAGTACGTGAAGGGCCGCGAGGTGCAGGGGGCGGTGCTGGACGACGAGCCCCTGGGCGCCATCGAGATCGTCCCCGCCCGGGAGTTCTACGACTACGAGGCCAAGTACACGCCCGGTTCGGGGACGAAGTACCTCTTCCCGGCGCCGCTGCCGGAGGACCAGTACCGGCGGGTGAACGAGATCTGCCTGGCCGCCCACCGCGCGCTGAGCTGCTCCGGCGCCACCCGGTCCGACGTCATCGTCACCGGGACGGGCGAGGTGTTCATCCTGGAGGTGAACACCCTGCCCGGCATGACCGCCACCAGCCTGCTGCCGAAGATAGCGGCCGGCCGGGGCATCGACTTTCCGGCGCTCTGCGAGCGGCTCCTTCTGGGGGCTTCACTCAAGGCGTGAGCCGCCTGGGCTACAGGGCTGTTGGAGCCTGTAGCCAAAAACTTGACGGGGCTGCGGAGCGGATCACGATCCGCCTTCGCGGTTGAGGGAGGGGATGTCCAGGACCACGCACAGGCGCCGCCGCCAGGACGAGCGGCGGACGGGAGAGATCCGCGGCTCGCTGCTCAAGGCGGGCGCCGCGATGGCCGCGCTCGCGCTGGGCGCGTTCCTCCTGTTCGAAGGCTGGGGGTGGGCGCGGCGGTCGCCGCGCTTCGCCGTCCAGCAGGTCACCTTCCGCGGCCTGCAGCGCGCCTCGGATGCGGAGCTGCTCAAGCTCTCCGGGCTGGCCGCGGGGCAGAACCTCTTCTCGCTGGACCTGGCCGCCGCCACTCGCGCCATGGCCGCGCACCCGTGGGTGAAGGAGGTGGAGGCGCGGCGGCGGTTCCCCTCCACCGTGGAGGTCCAGGTGCGCGAGCACGTGCCCGCCGCGGTGCTCTCCATGGGTGACCTGTACGCGGTGGACGCGGACGGGGCGCCGTTCAAGCGGCTCCAGGCGGGAGACGCGGTGGACCTGCCCTTGATCAGCGGCGTGGACCGCGACCGGTACCTCCAGGACCGCGCGCGCTGGGAGGCGCGGATCCGGCAGGCGCTGGAGCTTTCGCAGTTGTACCAGGCGCGCTTCCCCGGGCCGGCCTACCGGCTGTCCGAGCTGCGCATCTCCCCGCTGGGCCTGTCGGTGGTGGACGGCCCGGACGGCGAGGAGGTCCACCTGGGCTTTGACGACTTCGCGGAGAAGCTGGACCGGCTCCAGCTGGTGAGGCGGGCGCTCGCGCAGCGGGCGCTGGTGGCCGAGGCGATCCGCCTCGACGACCGCCGGCGGCCCGGACGGGTCGCGGTGCGCGCCTCTTCGTCCTCCGCCACGAGCTGGGGCACCGCCACCGAGAGGAGCGGTGCCCCCCGTCCTTCCCCGGAGACGGGGAGGGCGCGCTGAGGCTTCACCACGAGAGTGGGAAGCGTTTTCGGAGGCAGCATGGCGAAGCAGAAGTCAGGGGAGATCGTCGTCGGGCTGGACATCGGCACGACCAAGATCTGCGCCATCGTGGGCGAGCTCACCGACGGCGGGATCGACATCATCGGCATCGGCACCCACCCGTCCAAGGGGCTGCGCAAGGGTGTGGTGGTGAACATCGAGGCCACGGTGGCCTCCATCAAGCGGGCGGTGGAGGAGGCCGAGCTGATGGCCGGCTGCGAGATCCGGAGCGTCGTCGCCGGATCGGCCGGCAGCCACATCAAGGCGTTCAACAGCCACGGCGTGGTGGCGGTGAAGAACCGGGAAGTCGCGACGGGCGACGTCGAGCGCGTGATCGACGCCGCGCGGGCGGTGGCGCTGCCGACGGACCGGGAAGTCCTCCACGTCCTCCCGCAGGAGTTCATCGTCGACGACCAGGACGGCATCAAGGAGCCGGTCGGCATGGCCGGGGTGCGGCTCGAGGCGCGCGTCCACATCGTGACCGGCGCCATCAGCTCGGGGCAGAACCTCGTGAAGTGCTGCAACCGGGCGGGTCTCCACGTCCGCGACGTGCTCGCCGGACCGCTCGCGGCCGCCGAGGCCGTCCTCACGCCGGAGGAGCGCGAGCTCGGCGTCGCGCTGATCGACATGGGCGGAGGGACGACCGACGTCGTCGTCTACCACTCGAACGCGATCCGCCACACGGCGGTCCTCCCCGTCGGCGGCGGGCACGTGACGAACGACCTCGCGGCCGCGCTCCGGACGCCCTTCGCCGAGGCGGAGCGTCTGAAGCAGCGGCACGGGAGCGCCGTGGCCCACGCGGCGTCCGACGACGCGACGATCGAGGTGGCCGGCCTCGGCGGACGCGCCTCGAATCACCTCTCGCGCCGCGCGCTGGCCGACGTGAT
>DATBSS010000177.1:0-1740 GCA_036559665.1 Myxococcaceae bacterium | reverse complement strand
CGTGGTGGGCGAGGTGCTCCGCCACGCCGCCGGCGCGGCCCTGGGCGCGCCCCCTCCGCCCTTCCGGGACTTCATCGATTGGCTGCGCCGGCACGACGGCTCCGGAGACGAGGCCTTCTGGAAACGGCAACTGGCAGGCTTCACCACTCCCACCCCGCTCCCGCTTCCCGGCCACGGCAAGGGCGAGATCCGCAAGGAGACGCTGCACCTTCCTCACGAGGTGACCGCGGCGCTGGAGTCGTTCGCCCGGGCGAACCGCCTGACGGTGAACACGCTGGTGCAGGGCGCCTTCGCCCTCCTGCTCTCCCGCTACAGCGGCCAGGAGGACCTCGTCTACGGCACCACCTTCTCCGGACGCCCCGCAGACCTCCCCGGCGCCGAGTCCATGGTCGGCCTGTTCATCAACTCCCTCCCCATGCGGGTCGCCCTTCCCCGGGACACCGCCGTCCTGCCCTGGCTGCAAGGGCTCCAGGGACAGCTCACGGAGCTCCAGGGCCACCAGCACACGCCGCTCGCCAGCGTCCAGGCGTGGAGCGACGTCCCCTCGGGCCAGGAGCTGTTCGAAACGCTGCTGGTGTTCGAGAACTACCCGACCGACCCCGCGGCCGAAGCGCAAGCCTCCGGGGTGGCGGTGCGCGACGTCCGCAGCCTGGAGCGCTCGCACTACCCGCTGATGGTGGTGGCGACGCCCGGCCCGCGGCTCTCGCTGAGCGCCACGCACGACACCGCCCGGATCGACCTCGGTGCGGCCCGGCGGTTGCTCGGGCACCTCGCGACGTTGCTGGAGGGGCTCGCCCGCCAGCCGGACCGCACCCTGTCCGAGATGCCGCTCCTCACCGGACCGGAGTCGGAGCAGCTCGCGGCCTGGGGCGCCGCCCGCGTCTCGTTCGAGACCCATGATTGCCTGCACGCGCTCTTCGAGCGGCAGGTCGCCCGGACTCCCGACGCGGTGGCGGTGATCCACGACGATCTCGGGAGCCGCCGCGAGCAGCTCACGTACGCCGGGCTCGACGCGCAGGCCAGGGGCATCGCCGCCAGGCTCCACGCGCTCGGCGTCCGGAGGGGCGACCGCGTGGGCCTCTGCGTGGAGCGCTCCCCCGGGCTGATCGCCGCCATCCTGGGCATCCTCAAGGCTGGAGGGGCCTACGTCCCGGTCGAGCCGACCACGCCGGATGAGCGCCTCGCCTGGATCATCGAGGACGCCGGCCTGGCCGCCCTCATCACCGAACGGCAGGTGCTGGGCCCGGCGGTTCCCACGGTGCTGCTCGGCGACCCGCAGCCGGCGGACGCCCCGGCGCCCGCGGTGGAGAGCGCGCCCGGCGACGCCGCGTACGTCATCTACACCTCGGGTTCTACTGGCCGGCCCAAGGGAGTCGTCGTCGAGCACCGCCACGTGGTCCGGCTCTTCGCCTCCACCCGGGAGTGGTTCTCCTTCGGGCCGGCGGACGTGTGGACGATGTTCCACTCCGCCGCCTTCGACTTCTCGGTCTGGGAGATGTGGGGCGCGCTGCTGCACGGCGGCACGCTGGTGGTGGTGCCCCACGCGATCAGCCGGTCGCCGGAGGCCTTCCACCGCCTGCTCCGCCGCCACGGGGTGACGGTCCTCAACCAGACGCCGTCGGCCTTCCGGCAGCTCATCTGGGCCGAGGAATCAACTGGCGCGCGGGACCTCGCGCTGCGCTACGTGATCTTCGGCGGCGAAGCCCTGGAGCTGAACAGCCTCGCTCCCTGGTTCGAGCG
>DATBSS010000176.1:0-1812 GCA_036559665.1 Myxococcaceae bacterium | reverse complement strand
GGCGCGGATCCAGTCGCCCCACTCGCGACTGAAGTAGACCGGAACCTCAAGGTCCCAGCGGGAGTATTCGCCCAGGTGCACGAACTCCAGCGCGTCGAAGATGACATTGGAGAAGAAGTAGCGGGAGAAGCCCAGCCCGGCCGCCACGTCCATCCGCGAGCTGCCCTGCACGTCCTGGAAGAAGCGGTACTTCGCGTCGGCGCGGAGGGCGTTGATGCTGTAGCGCAGCCCCACGTCCAGGTTCGGCAGCACCCCGGCGCGCACGCCCCCCTCCCAGTCGATGGAGGGCGGGTTCACCAGCAGCACCACCGCCGCGGAGATCAGGTCCTGCTTGTCCTGGTCCGTCACCGCGTACGGCGTCTTCGAGGCGACCGCGTCCAGCAGCTTCTCCGTCTGCTGCACGCCGACCACGGTCACCTGTGCCAGCGTCCCCAGCGGCACCTCCACGCCCACTGCCGCGTCCGCCGAGAAGTGCCCGGGGTCCAGCGTCCGGGCCGTCTGCCGGGTGGTGAGCGAGGTGGCGCAGCCGGAGGCGAGCGCCAGGGTGACCACGAGCGATGCGAGAACGCCCCTTGTCACCTCACTTCTCCTGGGTGACCTTGCTGTTCTTCCCGACGATGTTCACCGAGGGCGATCCGTCCTCGTACGTGATGGTGTCGTAGGCGCCGACCACGTTGATCTTCTCCGCGCTCTCCAGGCGGATGACGTTGTGGGCGCCCACCACGTTCACCCGGCCGCAAGAGCCGGTGAAGGTGAGCTCATTGTTGCCACCCTGGATGTTCACGTCCTTCCCCGCGCAGTCGTAGGTCTTCTTGTTGTTCCCGGTGAGGATGCTGATGGTCGCGCCGGAGGCCGCGGTGACGCTCCCGGAGCCCGCGTTCACGGACCCGACCGTGTCGCCCTGGTTCTTGGAGCGCTTGACGTCGATCCCGCCGATGTTGACCCCCATCGCGGCGGCCGCCGCCACGGCGTCGTCGGTGGCGACCTGCGCCGTGTCGGTGGCGTCCGCCGCCGCCGCCGCGGCCCGGCCTCCGGCGGCGGACTGCGCGATGGTGTTGTGCGAGCCCGGGTTGGAGATGGTCGGCTTCTTCCCCTTCAGCGCCCGCGCCCAAGACACCTGGTTGTTGTTCCCGGCGACGCGCAGCTTCCCGACCCCCTCGATGGCGATCTGGTTCTGGTTGCCGTTCACGGCGACCGTGGGGCACTCGCCGGCGAGGGTGAGGTTGTTGTGGTTGCCGTTGACCACCACGTCCTGCCCGTTGCAGCGCAGGACCTGGTCGTTGTTGTTGTCGTCGATCACGATCGCGTCCTGGGCGAGGGCGGCGGACGACAGGCACAGCAGGGCGGCGGCCAGAAGGATTCGCATGGGCTTCTCCGGAGAAGGGGACGTCAGAGGCGGAAGGTAGATCGCTGGCATGGGGAAGGCGAAGACCTACTTCTGCTGCCAGGCCTGCGGGTACCAGGCCGCGAAGTGGATGGGGAAGTGTCCGGAGTGCGGGGCGTGGAATTCGCTGGTGGAGGAGGTGGACGCCAAGGCGGTCGCCGAGGGCCGGCCCGCGTGGGGCGCGTCGGGTGGGCAGGTGCGCCCGGTGCCCTTGCACGAGGTCGGGGCGGAGACGGAGGCGCGGCGGTCGACCGGCATCCGCGAGCTGGACCGGGTGCTGGGGGGCGGGGTGGTGGCGGGCTCGCTGGTGTTGCTGGGCGGGGACCCAGGCATCGGCAAGTCCACGTTGCTGCTCGCGGCGGTGGAGCGGCTGGCGCGGCATGGGCCGGCGCTCTACGTCTCCGGCGAGGAGTCGCTCCGGCAGACCA
>DATBSS010000175.1:0-11754 GCA_036559665.1 Myxococcaceae bacterium | reverse complement strand
TACAAGGTGATGATGCGCGTCTACCAGGGCGGGAAGCAGCTCTCCATGGCCCGGCTGGTGGCGCTGCGGGCGATGAAGATCGACGAGGCGGACCCCGAGCTCTACTTCACGCTGGCGCAGATCCTCCTGGACGAGAAGGAGGTCACCAAGGCGCGGCTGCAGTTCCAGAAGGTGCTGGACGTGCGGCCGGACTTCCTGCCCGCGCACGTGGAGCTGGCGCGGCTGTCGATGGAGCTGGAGGACTACCCCGCCGCCGAGGAGCACCTGCGCCGCATCCTCCAGGCCAACGGCAAGAACGCGGAGGCCCACCTCAACCTGGGCGTCGCCTACAAGTCGATGGGCGAGTACGACAAGGCGATGCAGGAGTACGACGAGGCGGAGAAGATCAACTCGGCGCTGCCGGGCCTCTACCTCAACCGGGCGGTCATCCTGCACCGGTACAAGGACGCGCCGGAGCGCGCCGTCGAGCTGTACAAGAAGTACCTGCTGCTGGCGCCGGAGGTGGCCGCGGACCCTGACAACCAGGTGAACGCGCTGCTCAAGGAGGCCGAACAGATCGTCCAGGCCAAGGCGGAGGGGGCCAAGGCCGAGGAAGAGGCCAGGAAGATGGCCGAGCAGCAGAAGCAGGACGAGAAGAACAACCCCGCGCAGGGGCCCCCGGGCACGCCGGGCGCGGGTGAGCCGCCAAAGGAGGGTGGCCCCGCCGCCAAGGACGCCGCCGCCCCGGAGCCGGGCGCGGGCGCCACCGTGCCCGCCAAGGGCGCCAAGCCGCCCCCCGCGGCCGCGCCCCCGCCCAAGGCGGACAAGCCGCCCGAGAAGCCGGCGAAGAACCCCGGCGAACCGGGGGACGAACCCAAGGACGGGTTGTGAGCCCGGGTGCGGGTAGGTAGGACCAGTGCTTCTGCTACGGTCTCCCTGATGAAGGAGATGCGACGGCCATGAAGAGGATCATCGCGGTGGCAGTGCTCATGTTCGCGTCCGGCGCGCTGGCGGAGGACCCGCCGGCGGACAAGAACGTGAAGTACAGCAAGACCACCACCATCAACTTCGAGGACGACACCATCGAGGGCGACCTCACCAAGCCGGACGGCGAGTACGTCGAGGCGCGCAAGCGGGTCAGGCATTCCAACCTGATCCGCATCCGCGAGGAGTTCAAGGACAAGGTGATGGAGTCGGTGGGCGAGCTGTAGGTCCACCCCTGGCGGAACCTCCGCCGGGGCGCGGTGTCTGAAGGAAGCGTAAAGGTAGGCAGTCGGGAGACAGGAGGAACCAGTGGCCGTCCCGCTGACGCTCAAGGTGTACAAGGGCGAGGAGCTGATCGCCTCGAAGGATTACGACCGGGATCTGATCAAGATCGGCCGGCTCTCCTCGGCGCATCTGTGCCTCGAGGACGAGAAGGTGTCCCGCATCCACGCGGTGATCGACGTCGGCCAGGACGGCGCGATGTTCGTCACCGACATGGGAAGCGTGGAGGGGACCTACGTCAACGGCAAGCGGGTGACGAAGAGCCCGCTGACCTTCGGCGACGAGATCAAGGTCGGCAACACCACCATCCAGGTGCACGAGACCGCCGCCAACCTGGCGCAGGCCGCCCAGGGCGAGCTGCCACAGGAGGCGACGCAGCCGGCGGCGAACCCGGCGGAGATGCTGGGGCAGGCCGCCTCGGTCGCGTACTCCGCGCCCGCACCGGTCACCACGCCCGCGCGCACGCGCGCCCGGACCCCGCCGCCCCCGGCCCCCGAGGATCCGCCCGCGCCCGCGGACGACTCCTTCGCCCGCACCGAGCGGAACGAGGTGGCGCCGGAGCCGGTGGCCGCGGCGCCCGCTGCCGATCCCGCCCGCGTCCGCCCCGCCCGCCGGCAGGGCACGGGCCCCATGGGGCTGGAGCTGCGCCTGTCCTGGGGAGATCACCGGGTGGCGGAGCACTTCCTCCTGCCCGGGGAGCCACGCACCTTCACGGTGGGCTCGGCGGCCCACTGCCACTTCATCATGGGTGACGCCAAGCTGGGCGGCCCCAGCTTCGACGTGGCCCGGGTGGACAAGGAAGGCTTCAGCGTCCGCTTCAACAAGAAGATGAAGGGGGAATTCACCCACGGCCAGGAGTCGTTCGAGCTGCTCCACATGATCGAGGGCGGCAAGGCGCACTCGGACGGCGAGGGCTACTCGGTCCACCTGCGCGACGACGACTACGTCTGGGTGGACCTGGGCGGCATCACGGTGGAGGCGTTCCTCCAGCCGGTGCCCAGGCGGGTGCTGGTCCCCATCTCGGAGACGCTCGACTTCACGGTGCTGAACATCTTCCTGGTGCTGTTCTTCCTCGGCTCGCTGTTCGTGATCACGGCCATGAACCGGGAGCTGGAGGGAGACGAGTACGCGGACGAGCTCTCCTCCAGCGAAGCGCGCATCGCCAAGCTGATCATCAAGCCGCCCGAGGTGCAGAAGAACCCCTTCCTGGAGAAGCTGGCCCAGCAGAAGGAGAAGCAGTCCGGCGAGATGTCCGCCAAGCACCGGGGCGACGAGGGCGAGGCGGGCCGCAAGGACGCGCCCAAGCGCAACGCGCACATGGCGCCCCAGGGCAAGCCCAACGAGAAGGACCAGGCGCGCATGCTCACCAACCGCCTCTTCGGCGGGAAGGGCGGCGGCCTCTCCACGGTGTTCGGCTCCAACGGCCTGGGCGGTGAGCTGACCGCGGCCATGGGCGGCCTGTTCGGCGCCAGCGCGGGTGACTCCAAGGGCTTCGGCGGCCTGGGCCTGCGCGGCACCGGTGGCGGCGGCGGCGGCGTGGGCGACACCATCGGCATCGGCGCCATCGGCACCAAGGGCCGCGGCGGCGGCACCGGCACCTACGGCAACGGCGTGGGCGTGCTGGGCGGGAAGAAGATCTCGGACATCGGCATCACCTCCTCGGACCCGGAGGTCATGGGCTCTCTGGACAAGGAGCTGATCCGCCAGGTCATCCGTTCGCACCGCGACCAGATCCGGTACTGCTACGAGACGCAGCTGGCCCGCTTCCCCAACCTGAAGGGCAAGGTGGCGGTGAAGTTCGTCATCTCCGCGGTCGGGTCGGTGGCGTCCTCGTCGGTGTCGCAGTCCACCGTCGGCAACTCCGAGCTGGAGATGTGCGTGGCCGGCCGCGTCCGCACCTGGGTGTTCCCCAAGCCCAAGGGCGGCGGCGTGGTGGTGGTGACCTATCCGTTCCTCTTCCAGCAAGCCGGGCAGTAAGCTTCCGGCCATGCGCCGCTCGAGCTTTGCCGGGGTCCTTGTCGCGCTGCTCTGCGCCGCAGGGACCCCCGCCGCCGCACAAGAAGCGCCCGCCGCTCCCGCCGCCGCCCCCACCAAGGACAGGGCGGCGGTGACGTTCAACGAGGTCGAACGCGGCGTCTACCTGGGCGCCGCCGCCGGCCCCCTGTTCATCGTCAACCCGCCCGCCCCCACGGGGCCACGCCCGTTCTCTCCCGGACAGATGGCGCAGGTGGAGGTCGGGGTGGACATCGGGGACCGCTTCTCGGTGGGCGCGTTCCTCACCGGCAGCGCCAACAAGGTGGGCGCCGACTACGTGGGCACCTCCGCCGGGACCGCCTCCGGCGACTTCGGAATGCTCATCCCGGGCGCCTCCGTCCGGGTGAACCTCGTGGGCTTCGCCGACTCGCAGGGCACCACGCGGACCTACCTCTACGTGCGCGGCGGCGCCGGCTACGTGTTCTACGGCCCGGTGGCGCTTTTGCGCGGCGCGCACGACGTGCTGGCCTTCGGGGCCGCTGGCGTCGAGTACTACACCCGGCTGCGGCACTTCTCGATCGGGCTGGAGGCGAGCGGCTCCTTCCTCGTCCCTTCAGCCACCGTGGGGTTCTCCCTCACGCCGAGCTTGCGCTACGCCTTCTAGCGCCGTAGTCACGGGCCCCTGGACGATCGATTTCGACCACAGGGGGTAGGCCGTGGCACCAGGTGAATCTCAGGATCGTGGCGGTCGCGGCCGTGGGCCGGGCGACCGCGGGCCCGGTGCGCGCGGCGGAGGGCGCGGCGGCGGCCGGGACGAGCGCGGGCGCGGAGGGGACCGGGGCCGGGGCCGCGGCGACCGCGACCGGCGCGATGGCCCGGGCGGCGGCGCGTCCTACCGCGTCGTCTCCGAGCTCTCGTCGCTGGAGAAGGCGCTGGGGAAGAGCGACTTCGCCGCCGAGAAGGCGCCGCTGGAGGCGATCCTCCGCGCCGTCCGCCCGCTGCACCTCAAGTCCCTCGACCAACTCGACCTGGGCACGCGCGGCAAGCTCCTCACCAGCCTTCTCAGGGTGACCCGGCAGACGAAGCCGCCCCAGCCCGCGCCCGACGCGCCGCCGGCCGCCGAGGAGGCGAAAACCCCCGAGGCAACGGCCACGCCCGCGGAGGGCGCCGCGGCGGAGGAGTCGAAGCCGGCGGAGGAGTCGAAGCCGGCGGAGGAGGCCACGCCGGCGGAGGAGCCGAAGCCCGAAGGGGAGGCCGCGCCCGCTCCGGCGGAGGCTGCCGCACCGGAGGAAGCCAAGGCCCCCGAGGAGGCCAAGGCTCCGGAGGAGGCGAAGCCCGCGGAGGAGCCCAAGGCCGCGGCGCCCGCCGCTCCGGCGAAGTCGCCCGAGCAGGAGAAGTACGACGCCTACGTGGAGGCGATGTCCCTGGTGGGCCGGATCTGGCGCTCGATGGGCGAGGCGGACCGCGCCGCGACCGCCTTCCAGCTCTCCGGCCGCTCCGCGCCGGAGCGCGACGAGGAGCCGGAGCCCAAGCGCGAGCCGCGCGAGGCTCGCCCGCCGCGTGAAGGGCGTGAGGGGCGGGAAGGGCGCGAAGGGCGCGAAGGCAAGGGCCGCCGGGAACGGGAGCCGCGCGAGGGACGCGACCGGCCGCCGCGCGACCGCGACCGAGACCGAGACCGCCGGCCGGGTGGAGCACCGCCGGCGCTGCCCAGCTCGGGCGACTGGAAGAAGGACGCGCGCGACGTGGAGGAAGCGGGCCGCACGCGCGACGCGGGGAAGATCCACGAGCGCAACAAGTCCCACGCGGAGGCGGCGCGGCTGTTCGAGATCGGCCGCGACCTCAAGTCCGCGCTGCGGAACTTCCTGCTCGCGCAGGACCAGGAGAACGCCAAGCGCGTGCTGGCGCTGGTCCCGCCGCAGGACGCGCTGCAGGAGGTGGAGAAGGCCGGCGCGTACGAGATGCTGATGGCGCTGTACATCCAGAAGGGCGACTTCGAGAACGTCGCCCGCCTCTACGAGCGCGCCCGCCAGTACGACCAGGCGGGGTTGGCCTACGAGCGCGCCGGGAAGTTCTCCTCCGCGCGCAAGGCGTACGAGCGCGGGCGCGACTTCTCGGCCGCCGGGAGGGCCCGCGGCCTGGAGGTGAGGCAGCTCCTGGAGAAGGGGGACCGGCTGGCGGCGGCGACGCTGCTGGCGGCGGCCGGCGAGCGGGACCAGGCGCTGGAGGCGCTCAAGGACCTGCCGCCGGCCAAGGCCTACGGCTTCATGGTGCGCGCCAAGCTGGCCGAAGACGCCAAGAAGCTCGCCGACACAGAGCTGGCGAAGGCGGACGCCGAGGGCAAGCTGGACCAGCGCGCCAAGTGGCTGGACATCATTGGCCAGACGCGCGCGGCGGCGGAGGCCTGGGAGAAGGCCGAACGCCCGGGCCGCGCGTCGCACCTCTGGGAGAAGCTGGGCGAGCTGTCCAAGGCGGCCGCCCTGGCGGAGGCCGCCCGCGAGCACAAGCGGGCCGCGGCGCTCTTCGAGAAGTTGGGGGACGCCCCCGCGGCCGAACGCAACAAGGCCCTGGCCGCCGCTCAACCGGAGCCCCAGCCGGAGCCTGTCAACCAGCCGGCCGAACCACCCGCCGAAGCGGCGGCCGGTGAGCAGGAAAGCCAATAATTCTGAAGATTTGACACAGTCGCAGAGTGGCTCCTGGGCCCCCGCCCGACTAGAGTGCGGGCCGATCCATGGACAAGCCCTTTGCGGAGGTCGAGGCGGGTCTCGAGAAGGCCGGGCGTGTCGAAGAGCTGATCAAGCTCTATGACTCCCGCTCCCGCGAGGTCCCTCCACCTGAAGGCGCGCCGCTGCTCAACAAGGCGGGAGAGCTGGCGAGAGATCGCCTCAAGGCCCATGGCCGCGCCGAGGAATATTTCCGCCGCTCGATCCTGCTCAAGGGCGACCAGCGCGAGGCGCTGCTGGGGCTGAAGGTCCTCTTCGAGCAGAAGCAGGACCAGGTGTCGCTGGCCGACACGCTGGAGCGGCTGGGCGCGCAGACCCTGGGCGCGGAGAGCGCGACGTTCTACCTGCGCGCGGCGGAGATCTACGACCAGAAGGTGGGCCGCCGCGACCGCGCCATCTTCTGCTGCCAGCAGGCGTGCCGGCAGAACCCCCTGGACCGCGCCTCCTTCCGGCGGGTGCGCGCGCTGTTCCTGACGGAGCACAAGCACCAGTCCGCCTTCGACGCCCTCCAGCACGAGCGCGCCACCTTCGGCGACGAGGGGATGGCGGAGGAGTTCGTCGCCTTCGCCGAACGGCTGATCGACGACCCCACCCAGCACGACCTGGTGCAGCGCGGGCTGGGGCTGGCGTCGGAGATCGAACCCTCCAGCCCGCGGGTGGAGAAGGCGCAGAGGGCGCTGGAGAAGTTCGAGCACACCTGGCGCGACCGGGTGCGGATGCTGCGCGGCCAGTCGCTGGAGGAGCGCGACCGCAAGAGCGCCGCCCGGCTCTCGCTCCTGGTGGCCAAGCTGTTCGCCTGGTACGACCCCACCTCCGCCGCCAAGGTGAAGGAGGCGCTGGACCGCTGCTTCCTGCTCTGGCCGGCGATGCCGGACGCGCTCACGCTGATCGAGCGCATCGCCGAGCGCGCCGGCTTCGGCTTCGAGGCCACCGTCACCACCTTCGAGCGGATGGCCATCGACTCCAAGGACCGGACCGCGCAGGTCGACCTGTGGATCCGCACCGGCACCCTCAAGCTCACCAAGCTGGACGACAAGGGCGGCGCGCTGGACGCGTTCGAGAAGGCCACCGCCATCGACCCGTCGCGCGCGGACGCCTCCGGCCTGGCGGCGGAGCTGCTGCTGGAGCTGAACGAGCCGAAGGAGGCCATCGCCATCCTGGACCGGCACCTGGCCACGGTGAAGGACCGGGCCACCCAGATCGCCCTGAGGCTGCGCCTGTCCGATATGTGCGCCACGCTGGCGCGCGACGTGCCGGCGGCGCGGGTGCACCTGGAGGCGGTGCTCAACCTGGACGGCACCAACGCCACCGCCGCCTACGAGCTGGCGCGCCTGTACATCACCGAGGGCGACGCCGAGTCGCTCGAGCCGCTGGTGGACCTGGCGGTGTGGGCGCCGCGCCCGGTGGCGGAGCGGGTGGGCCTCTGCGAGGCCGCCGGGATGCTGTTCGAGGAGACCAACCACCCCCGGCTGGCCTTCCAGGTGCTGGCTCGAGGCCTCTACCTGGACCCGTCGCGGGTGGACGTGCTGGGCAGCATGCTGGAGAACGGCCGGAAGGCGGACGCCGTCCCCGAGCTGACGCACGCGCTCCAACTCGCCGCCGCCGCCGCGCCGCCGGACGCCGCCGCCGCGCTCTGGCGGAGCGTGGCCGCGCTCGCCGAGACGCCCCTGGCCCGGAAGCAGGCCTGGGAGGAGGTCGTCAGGCTCGCGCCGGACGACCGAGCTGCCGCCGAGGCCCTGGCCGACGCGGTCGCCGAGCTGCCGGCCGCCATCCCTGCGGAGCCGAAGACCGACCAGTTCGCCGCGCCGGTGGCCGCCCTCCCGCTCACCGCAGCCGCGCTGCCGCGGATCACCGCCATCGCGCCCATGGACCTCTCGAACGTTCCCATGGCCCGCTCGCCGATCTCGCCCGCCGACCGGGTCAAGACCGAGGTCAGCGTGCCCGTCTTCAAGGGCGAAGACGCCAAGTCCAAGCTGGAGGCGGAGGCGCGGCGGCTGGAGGGCTCCGCCGCCGACCCGGCCTCGGCCGCCGCGATCTACCGGCAGATCCTGGAGATCGCCCCGGACGACCTCTCCGCGCTCAAGCGGCTGGGCGCCGCGTCCGCCGCGATGGCGCAGTGGGAGGAGGTGGCGCGCGTCGCCGCCCGGCTGGGCGAGCTGACCGAGACGCTCTCCGAGCGGCAGGAGTGGCGCGGCCGGCTGGCCCAGCTCTACGCCGAACGCCTCTCGCGCAAGGACGAGGCGGTGGAGGTGTACCTGTCGCTGCTGGGCGAGGGCGCCGCCAACGCCGCGGTGGTGGGCGGGCTGGAGCGGCTGGCCTCGGCGGGCGTGCGGCAGGCGGAGATCTCCCGCGCGCTGGCGCCGCACTACGCCAAGTCCGGGGACTACCAGCGGCAGGTGGCGTCGCTCCTGGTGCAGCTCACCTCGGCGCAGGAGATGGGCCAGAAGAAGGAGCTGCTGTCGCTGCTGGCCCAGACCCACGAGCGCCACCTGGCGGACGTGCGCGCGGCGTTCGAGTTCCGCGTGCGCGGCCTCCAGGTCGACCCCGCCGACGCCGACTTCCTGGCCGAGGCGGTGCGGCTGGCGCGCGAGCTGTCCTCGCACACCGAGCTGTCGCGCGTGCTCTCCGACCTGGGGCAGAAGAGCGCGGACGCGCAGCTCTCCTCGTCGCTCCTGGTGCAGGCCGCCACGCTGGCCGAGGAGGGCGGGTCGGTGGACGACGCCGCCGCGGCCCTCAAGCTGGCGCTGGACAAGGCCCCCGACGACCCGGAGGTGCTGGCGCAGCTCATCCAGCTCTACTTCAAGTCCGGCCGCTTCGCGGACTGCGACCAGGTGCTGCGCCGCCGCATCCTCCTCGCCGAGGGTGAGGAGAAGGCCAGCCTCTACCTCAAGCTGGCCGACGTCTCCCAGGAGCTGCATCGGCCGCGCGAGGCCGCCCAGGCGCTCCAGGAGGCGATCAAGGCCGGTGCCGCCGAGGAGCCGCTGCTGGAGCGGCTGACCGAGCTGTTGGAGCAGGGCGGCCGGATCAGCGAGCTGGCCGCGGCGCTGCAGAAGCAGATCGAGCTGGCCAACCAGTCCGGCGACCAGGACAAGGTGAGCCGGCTGTCGCTCAAGCGCGCCCAGGTGCTGGAGGCGCAGCTGGGCGACAAGAGCGAGGCGCTCAAGAACTACTCCGCCATCCTGGAGCAGCGGCCGTCCGACCCGGACGCGCTGGCCGCGCTGGAGCACCTGCTCAGCGATTCAAGCTGCGCCGAGGAGGCCGCCAAGGCGCTCATCCCCGCGTACGAGGCGGTGAAGGACCACCGCAAGCTGATCCACGCGCTGGAGGTGGTGTCCAACGTCAGCCAGGACGACCTGGAGAAGGTGCTGTCGCTGAAGAAGGCGGCCTACGTGCACCTTCATCTCTTGAGGCAGCCGGAGCTGGCCTTCGCGGCGCTGGCCCGCGCCATGCGCCTGGCGCCGCAGGACGCGCAGGTCCGCAACGCCGCCCGCCAGGCCGCGGAGGACGCCGACCAGCTGGACGCGTACGCCGGCGTGGCGGTGGAGGCGCTCCAGGCGCTCAAGGACACCGCGCGCGTCCCGCTCCACCGCGAGCTGGCCGAGGTGTACGAGAAGAAGCTGGCCAAGCGCGAGCTGGCGGTGGAGCAGCTGCGCGCCGCGCTGGAGCTGGACGGGAAGAACCTGGACGTCCTCAAGGGCCTGCAGCGGCTCCACCGCGCCGCCGACGACTGGGCCGCGCTGGCGGACGTGCTGCTCAAGCTGGCGGCCGTGGTGCCGGAGCCGTCGGAGAAGGTGCACCTCTGGCGCGAGGCGGCCTTCCTCTACGAGGACAAGCTGACGGACCAGGAGTCGGCCGCCGCGGCCTGGCGGCAGATCGCCGAGCGCGACCCGCTGGACCGCGAGTCCGCCGCCGCGCTGGACCAGCTCTACACCGCGCTGGACAAGCCCCAGGAGCTGGCCTTCGCGCTGGAGCTGCGGCGCGCCCAGGAAGGCCAGAGCCCGCAGGGGCGCGAGCTGTCCCATAGGCTGGCGCAGGTGCGGCAGCACAAGCTGGCGGACAGCGCCGGCGCGCTCCAGCTCTACCGGCAGATCGTCACCGAGGACCCGGGCCACAAGAACGCCCGGGCGGCGCTCGAGGACTGGGTGGTGAAGAAGGGCCCGGTGAGCGCCGCCGCCCTGGAGATCCTGGACCCGGTGCTGGTCCAGCTCTCCGACCACCAGAAGCGCGTCCAGCTCCGCGAGGTGAGCATGGATGGCGCGCTCCCCCAGGAGAAGGCCCGGTTGGCCGCGGAGATCTGCGCCATCTACGAGCGCGACCTGGGGCAGGCGGAGCTGGCCTTCATGGCCGCGCTGCGCGCCTTCTCCTCCGGCATCGACCAGGAGGGCCTGCAGCCGGAGCTGGAGCGGCTGGCCAAGGCCACCGGCTCCTTCGACGCGCTGGCGGAGGTGTACGAGAACGCCGCCGCCAACATGGTGCCCGGCGACGAGCGGGCGCTTTCGCTCCAGGCCCGCGCCGCCGAGCTGCGCGAGCAGCTGGGGCAGCCGGACGAGGCGGTGCGGTTGTGGCGGCTGGTGCTGGAGGGCGCCCCCCAGGACCGGCGCGCCCTGGACAGCCTGGGCCGCCTGTTCGAGCAGAGCCAGAACGCGCGCTCGCTCTCCGAGGTGTACGCGCGCAAGGCCAACCTCTCCGCGGACCCGGCGGAGCGGCTGGACCTCCTGCTCAAGGCCGGCGCCGCCTTCGAGGCCGCCGGCGACGACGAGAAGGCGATCGAGCACTTCCGCACCGCGCTGGCGCTGCGCAAGACGCTGGAGGGCCTGGCCTCGCTGGACCGGCTGTACGGCAAGGCCAAGCGCACCGAGGAGCAGGCGGACGTCCTGGACCAGCTGGCGCAGCTGGCCACCGAGCCGGACGAGCAGCGGGGGTACCTGTCGCGGCGCGCCCTGCTGCTGGAGAAGGAGGGCGGCCCGGGCGAGGCGCTGGCCGCCTTCACCCGCGTGCTGGAGATGGCGCCCAACGACCCCACCGCCATCGCCGGCCTGGAGCGGATGCTGGCCAACGAGGCGGTGCGGCTGGAGGTGGCGCGGGTGCTGGAGCCCGTCTACCGCGGCATCCAGGACACCCGGAAGCTGGTGGAGATCCTGGACCTGCGGCTGCACAACGCGGTGGCCGGCAAGCGCCTGGAGCTGCTGGACGAGATCGCCCGGCTGCGCGAGGCGCTGGGCGAGAAGGCCCAGGCGTTCGCCGCGCGGATGCAGGCCTTCAGCGAGGCGCCGGGCGCGCCGGAGCTGTTCGCCGAGCTGGACCGCCTGGCGGCGGAGACCGGCTCCTTCGAGGACCTGGCCGCGCTCTACGAAGAGCACCTCCAGCGCGGGCTCCCGGACGCGCTCCAGCTGGAGCTGTGGCGGCGGGTGGCCACCATCTACGGTGAACGGCTGAACCGGCTGGACCTGGCCGCGCGCTCCTGGACCGAGGTGGCGCGCAAGGACCAGGCGGACATGCGCGCGCTGGAGAACCTGGCCGCCATCTACCGCAAGACGCGGGCCTTCAAGGAGCTGGCGCAGATCATGAAGCGCCAGGTGGGCCTGGAGAAGAACGTCGCCACCCAGATCCAGCTGCTGTTCGAGCTGGCGAAGCTGGCGGAGGAGACGCTCTCCGACAAGACGCTGGCGGCCCAGTGCTACCAGGCCATCATGGCCCGCAAGCCGGACGACCAGAACGCGATCAAGTTCCTCTCCCGCGTGCTGGCCGAGACGGAGCGGTACCCGGAGCTGGCCGGGCTGATCCAGCGGGAGATCCAGCTCTGCGAGTCCCGCGA
>DATBSS010000174.1:0-5746 GCA_036559665.1 Myxococcaceae bacterium | reverse complement strand
GATGTTGGTGCGCCGGCCGATCCGGATCCGGTTCACGTCGCCGCGGATGACGGTGTTGAACCAGACGGAGGACTGCTCGCCGATCTCCACGTCGCCGATGACCTGGGCGCTCTGCTCGATGTAGCAGCTGGGGTGGATCTTCGGGGCCATGCCCTTGAACGCGCGGACGGTCATGCCGAAAGCTCCCCCAGCAGCGCGGCCGGGCTGGCGGCGCGGACGCGGACCGGCACCACCGCCCCCGCGGGCGCGTCGCCGTCGAAGTTGACGGTGCGGTTCTCCGGCGTGCGCCCGAAGCGCCGCGCCGGGTCCATCTTCGAGGGGCCCTCCACCAGAACCTGCACGGTGGTCCCCACGTGGGCGGCCATCAGCTCGCCGCTGATCCGCCGCTGCAGGGCCTGGACGCGCTCCAACCGATCCACCTTCACCTCGTGCGGCACCCTCCCCCACTCGTCCTCGTGCGACCCGGCGGCGGTCTTCGGCCGGGGCGAGAAGACGAAGGAGAACTGGCCCTCGAAGCGGGCGCGTTCGGTGAGGTCCAGGGTGCCCTGGAAGTCCTCCTCCGTCTCGCCCGGGAAGCCGACGATGATGTCGGTGGTGACGGCGATCCCCGGCCGCGAGCCCCGGAGCTTCTCC
The DNA here is from genome assembly GCA_036559665.1 of Myxococcaceae bacterium. Taxonomy (GTDB): domain Bacteria; phylum Myxococcota; class Myxococcia; order Myxococcales; family Myxococcaceae; genus DASRBA01. Next base: position 5,113 of record DATBSS010000174.1, on the reverse strand, counting down.
AGCCGCTCCATGTACTCGGCCACGGTGTAGTCGCGGCGCATCTTCTTGAGGATGCGGTCGGAGCCGCACTGGACCGGCAGGTGGAAGTGCGGGGCGATCTTCGGCTGCGCGGCGAAGGCGTCCACCAGCTCGTCCGAGAGGTCATGCGGGTGGCTGGTGGTGAACCGCACCCGGAGGATGCCGGGCACCTCGGCGGTCCGGAGCAACAACTGGGCGAAGCTGATCCCGCCCCGGTACGAGTTCACGTTCTGGCCGATCAGCGTCACCTCGCGCACGCCCACCGAGGCGAGGTCCGCCACCTCCCGCAGCACCTCCGGGAACGGCCGGCTCACCTCGCGCCCGCGGGTGTGGGGCACCACGCAGAAGGAGCAGACGTTGTCGCAGCCCTTCATCACGGTGACGAACTCGGTCACCTTCCCGGCCGAGGTCTGCGGGTCCGCGCGCGGGAACAGGTACTCCTCGGACTCCACCCAGGCGGTCTCCACCACCCGGACCCGGTCCCGCTCCACCCGCTCCAGGATCTCCGGCAGCTTGCCGATGTTGTCGGGCCCGAAGACGAAGTCCAGGTAGGGGACCTTCTTGAGCAACCGGTCCTTCTCCTGCTGCGCCACGCACCCGCCCACGCCCAGGAGCGCCCCGCGCGACGTCTTCAGCGACCGGTACCGGCCGAGCGCGGAGAGCATCTTGTCCTCCGCCTTCTCCCGGATGGCGCAGGTGTTGAGGACGATCAGGTCCGCCTCCTCCGGGCTGGGCGCCGGGCCGTAGGACGCCCGCGCCAGCGCCTCCCCCATCCGCAGGGAGTCGTTGACGTTCATCTGGCAGCCGAAGGTGTGGATGAAGTATCGCTTCATGACGGCGGCGAAAGGCTTTATCACCGCGGGCGCTGGAGGTGGAGGGCCAGCAGGGGCGCCTCGCGGGCCTTGAGGGCGTCCAGCGCCGCCCGCCCGTACCGGCGCTCCAGGGCGCCATCGTCCTCGCGCCCGCGCAGCTCCTGCTCCAGCTGGGCGCGCCGCTCGCCGCCGGCCTCTTCCATCCGCTGCCGGACCCGCTGCATCACCGCGCGCCGCCCGGCGAAGTCGCGCGCCACCGCGTCGATCTCGCCTACCTCGCGGGCGGACAGCCCGGAGGTCCGGACCGCCTCCGCGTGGGCGGCGGCCACCGCGTTGGGGTCCGCGGAGAGCGGGACGGCGGCCATCGCGCGCTGGAAGGCCAGGTAGCGGTCCAGCCGCTCCACCGTCACCTCGGGCGCGGCGAGGCGCAGGGTGCGGTCATCGGCGCCGTCGAAGTCTCCGGCAGTCGGCACGGTGAGGGCTCTACGATGGAACGAGCTGGTCCGCCAGCCGTTCGAGGTCCGCCAGCGACTGCACCACCACGGTCTGGTGGCAGGCCTTCGAGTAGGCGTGCATCTCGCTGTCCCCGAAGCCCCAGCTCCGCCGGTCCTCGGGGGTGATCCAGATCAGCCGCTTCACCTTGCGCTTGAGGTCCTTGAGCGCCCAGACGTTGCTGGGGTTGTAGTTGTTCCGCCCGTCGCCAATGACCATCAGCGTGGTCCGCCGCCCGAGCGACCCCAGCTCGTCGCGGGTGAAGTTGGCCAGGGCGCGCCCGTAGTTGGAGTTGGAGTGGAGGGAGACCGCCTTCCCGGCGGTGGCCAGGTCGATCGCCTCGTCCACGTCCGCGTCCTTGAAGTGCTTCGTCACCTCCCCCACGTCGGAGACGAAGACGAAGGAGCGCACCCGGACGAAGAGGGACTGCAGCGTGTAGGTGAAGAGCAGCATCATCCGGGACGCATTGCGGACCGAGTCCGACACGTCGCAGAGGACCACCACCTCCGGCCGCTCCGGGCGCCGGGAGCGGAAGACCGGCACCATGGGCACGCCGCCCCAGGGCATGTTGCGGCGGAGCGTGCGGCGCACGTGGAGCGTCCCGCGCCGGGTGGAGCGTTGCTTGCGCACCAGGCGCGACTTCAGCCGCTCCGCCAGCTTCCGCACCGCGGCCTCGGCGCGCTCCACCTCCGCGCGGGAGAGCGCGTGGAACGGCCGGTCCGTCAGGCCTCCCGAGGAGCGCTTGAGGCGGGCGTGCACCTGGCGGTCCACCTCGCGGCGGGCGGCGTCCTCCACCTTCCGCAGCGCGGCGGCCAGCTGCTTGGAGACGATCTCCAGGCCGTCGGGGGACAGGCCGCGGGCCTGAAGCTCCTGCTCCATGGCGGCCAGGTCCGACCGGGCCCGGTCTCCGCCCGCACCCGCCATGAGCCGCCGGGAGAAGAAGCCGGCCTGCATGGGCGTCTCCAGCCGGGAGAGGTCCAGCTGCAGCGTGGCGGCGCGGAAGAGCTGCGCCAGGCGGGCGCGGTCGTTCTGGAGCGCCGCCTGGGCCAGCGGGGAGAGCTGGTTGAAGAGGCGGTTGACGGTGGCCACCACCATCTGCAGCTCGTCCCCCTCCAGGAGGCCCTGCTCCTCGAGCTGCTTGAGCAGCGCCTCGTCCAGGGCCTCGAAGGTGCGGGCGGCGCCGGAGAAGAAGAATTCGAAGGCGCGGTTGAATGCCTCCAGGTCGAGGTCCCGCTTCACCAGGGTGGTGCGGAGGACGGAGCGGAACTGGTCGCGGTCCGCCATGCCCACCAGCGCGGTGGCCTGGGCGGCGTCCACCACCTCGGAGGTGGAGACGCGGACGCCGTTCTGGCGGAGCACCTCGGCGAACTCGACGATGCGCGCGTCCACGGCCCCAGAGGCTACCCCTTAAGCCTTCTCGAACGACATCACCGCTTCCACGTGGTGCGTCTGGGGGAACAGCTCGATGAGCTCCAGCGCCTTCGGCGCGAACCCCCTGTCTTTCAGCTCCCGCGCATCGCGCGCCAGCGCCCCCGGGTCGCACGCCACGTAGACCACCCGCCGGACGCCCAGCACCTCCGCCCAGGCGCCGATCCCCGGGGCGCCGGTCCGCGGCGGGTCCGCCACCAGGATGGGGAAGCGCTCCCCACCCCGCGCCAGGCCCTGCGCCACCTTGCGCGCGTCCCCGAGCACGAACCACACGTTGGTGACCTTCGCTTCCCCGGCCGCGTTGGACGCCAGGTCCAGCGAGACCTGGTGGGACTCCACCGCGGTCACCTCGCGCGCGGCGCGGGCGAGCGCGAACGTCAGGTTCCCGTTCCCGCAATACAGCTCCAGCACGCGGTCCTGGGGCGACGGCGATGCCAGGCCCACCGCCGCCTCCACCAGCGCGTGGTTGGCCCCGGCGTGCGCCTGGGCGAAGACGTCCGGGCGGAGCCGCAAGGTGACGCCGGGCGCCAGCGGCGCCTCCTCGCGCAGCACCGGTACGCCCAGCATCTCCCTGGTTCCGCCGAAGCCGAGCAGCACCGCGCCGCGGGCGCGCGTGTTCTTCAGCGCCTGCTGCACCGCGACCCGGTGCCGGGGCTTCACCTTGTGCCGGAGGTGGACGGAGAACGAGGCCTGCCCGCCGGCCTCCAGCAGGTGCACCTCGGCGACGTCGCGAAGGATGGGCTGGAGCGCCTGGGACAGCTCGCCCGGCAGCCCCTGCGCGCCCGGCACCAGGGCCGGGCAGCGGTCCACCGCCACGTGGTCATGGCTCCGCTTTCCGAAGAACCCCAGCCCCTCCGGGCCCGGGTGCAGCACCGCCCGCCGGCGGTACTCCATGGCCGGCGCCACCGCCCGGATCGGCCGGGCCTCGTACGCGTCGCGCGGGATGCCGCCCAGGTGCTCCAGGGCGGAGAGGACGATCTCCCGCTTGGCCTCGAGCTGGGCGGACTCGTCCAGGTGCAGCCAGTCGCAGCCCCCGCACCGGTCCGCCACCGGGCAGGCGTCCGGGACGCGGCGCGACCCGCTCGCCTCCAGCACCGCCAGCAGCTCCCCGCGGAGCACCTTGCCGTCCTGGCGCACGCGCGCCCGGACGCGCTCTCCGGGGAGGGCGCCCTCCACGAAGACCGTCCGTCCCTGGTGCGTGGCCACGCCCTCCCCCAACTGGGAGAGGCGCTGGATCTGAAGCTCGGCGTCGATGGGAGTTGTCTACCGGCTACTTCTTGCCGCCGCTCGGCATTGGCGTCAGCTCGTCCGGTAGCTCCTTGCGGAGCCGCTCCACGAACCGCTCGATCCGGGCCTTCTTCTCCTCGTCCACGTCCATGAACTCGATCGCCATCCCCGGCACCTGGTTGGAGGGGTTGTCGAACTCGTTCACGCGCATCACCCGCCCGGTGAGGTCGAACGGGAAGGCGGTGTCGGGCAGGGAGATGATCAGGCGGATGGTGGAGCCCACCGCCAGCGGGTTGCGGGTGTTGATGAACAGGCCGCCCTTGGAGATGTTCACTGCCCAGTCGGTAATGAAGCCGTCCACCGTGCGGTAGGCCACCAGCAGTTCATGCGATAGTTGGTCGGCCCTGCGAGCGGTCTTCGCCTTCTCCTGCTTCTCCGCCATGGGCGTTTCTCCTGGGGAAACGACCGCGCGACTCTAGCACACGGTCTTACAGCCGCATCTCCGAGAGCTCCGGGCTCACCCGCAGCACGGGCTCGGTGATCTTCTGGACGGCCTCCGCGGTCACGCCCGGCGCCACCTCCCGGAGGAGGAGGCCCTGCGGCGTCACCTCGATGAAGGCGTGGTCGGTGACGATGTACTGGACGCACTTCCGGGCGGTCAGCGGCAGCGCGCACTGCTTGAGGATCTTCGGCTTGCCGTCCTTGCTGGCGTGCTCCATGGCCACGAAGACGCGCTTGGCGCCCACCGCCAGGTCCATGGCCCCGCCCATCCCCTTCACCATCTTGCCGGGGATGGTCCAGTTGGCCAGGTCCCCCTGTTCGGAGACCTCCATCGCGCCCAGCACCGCCATGTCCACGTGCCCGCCGCGGATCATCCCGAAGGAGGTGGCGGAGTCGAAGTAGGAGGCGCCCTTGACCGCGGTCACCGTCTCCTTCCCGGCGTTGATCAGGTCCGGGTCCTCCTCGCCCTCGAGCGGGTAGGCCCCCACGCCGAGGATGCCGTTCTCGGACTGCAGCACCAGCTCCACGTCGTCCGCGACGTAGTTGGGCACCAGGGTCGGCAGGCCGATCCCCAGGTTGACGTAGGAGCCGTCCTTCAGCTCGGAGGCGGCACGCGCCGCCATCTCCTCACGCGT
>DATBSS010000173.1:0-22422 GCA_036559665.1 Myxococcaceae bacterium | reverse complement strand
GAGCTACCTGGAGGAGGCGCGCCGGACGGCGGGCGGCGTCCTCGTGTACGCCATCCCGCGCCCCACGGGGATCGGGTTCCCCGGGCACAACCTGCTGCGGAACTGCATGGACTTCGCCACCGGCTCCGCCGGCATCGCGCTGTTCCTCCACCGGGTGGCCAACGCGAAGCAGAAGCCCGGGGACTTCAACTTCACGCTGGATGCCCTGCTGGACTCCTGAGGAGAGCGCCGGAATGCCGGGTAGACCGAGGTGGGGGCTGTTCGCCGGCCTGATGTCGTGCGCGCTGGGGGCGAACGCCGCGGTGGAGGGCCCGGGGCGCACCCAGTTCATCCGCGCGGCCCCCGCCCAAGGCACCCTCCAGATCGACGGGAAGCTGGACGAGAAGGCCTGGGAGCAAGCCCCGGTCTTCTCGGAGTTCGTGCAGCGCTTCCCCAAGGCGGGCACCGCGCCGTCGGAGCGCACCGAGCTGCGCGTCCTCTTCGACTCGGAGACCGTCTACTTCGGCATCGTCGCCCACGACTCGAAGCCGGAGCTGATTGACCGGCGCATGGGCCGCCGCGACACCTCGTTCTCCACGGACACGGTGCAGGTCATCATCGACTCCCTGCACGACCACCGCACGGCGTACGCGTTCACGTTGAGCGCGGGCAGCGTCCAGCGGGACGGGCTGTTCTTCGACGACCGCAACTACACCACGGACTGGGACGGGGTGTGGGACGGCGTGGCCGGCAGCGTCCCGGACGGCTGGGTGGCGGAGATCGCCATCCCGGTCAAGCTGCTGCGGTTCCCCGCGGTGCCGGAGCAGACCTGGGGGTTCTCCGTCCGCCGGACGATCGCGCACCTCCACGAGCAGCTCGAGTCCGTGGACAACCCGCCTACCACCGACGCGACCGTCTCGCGGCTGGGGCACCTGACCGGGCTCACCGGGATGAAGCCCCACCAGACGCTGTCGCTGAGCCCGTACCTGGCCTCGCGCGCCGTCCGCCGCCCCCAGTTCTCCGACGGCTCGGCCACGCCCCACCTGCTGGAGCCCTCGCTGGACCTGGGGCTGGACATGCGGATGGCGCTCACCAGCGACCTGAACCTCACCGCCACCGTCAACCCCGACTTCGGACAGGTGGAGGCGGACCAGATCATCCTCAACCTGACCACCTTCGAATCGTTCTTTCCGGAGAAGCGGCCCTTCTTCACCGAAGGGCTGGAGTTCTTCCAGGCCCTGGGCAGCGAGACCGGGCAGGTGCCGCAGTCGCTCGTCTATTCCAGGCGGATCGGGTTGTCGTCCCCCATCTTCGCCGCCGCCAAGATGACGGGCACGGTGGCCAAGGGCGTGGAGGTGGCCGTGCTGGACGCCCTCGTCGCCGGGCCGTGGCAGCCGCAGGACGAGGCGAACCCGGATGGGCGGTGGGGCCTGTACCCGACGCGCCCGCTCCACCTGGGCCCCAACAGCACGCTGCCCGGCAGCCCGCAGCCGACCACCAACTACCTGGCGGCCGTCGCGCGCGGGCTGGTGGGCGCAAACTCGCGCGTGGGCGGCACCGTGGCCGCGGCCCTCCCCCTGGTGGGCGAATGCACCCCGGAGCTGGCGGCGATGCCGGTGCTCCCGGAGGAGTGCGTGGGCCGCGGGGGCATGGCCGGCGCGGTGGACTTCGACCTGAGGACGGACAACAGCGAGTACAAGCTCCTGGGCCAGATCGACGCCAGCAAGGGCCTGGGAGGGCTCCCCCAGCGCACGCTGCTGGACGGGACGGTCTTCAACCGGGGCGCGGCCGGGTACGGCGGTTACCTGCGGGCGGGGAAGTTCGGCGGAGAGGGCTTCCGCTGGGACGTGGCCTACGACTTCGCCACGCCCACGCTGGACCTGAACGCGACCGGCTTCCAGCGGACCCAGAACGAGCACGCCCCGCGCGCGTCCGTGCACTACTACCGGCCCAACGGCCTGGGGCCCTTCAAGGCCTTCAACGCGCGGCTCTCGGCCGGCACGAGGTGGACCACCGACGGGCGCAACCTCAACCGCGGGAGCTGGATGGAGAGCGCCCTGGATCTCACGCTCCCCAGCTTCGACGTCCTGAGCCTGGCGGCGACCCTCGAAGCGGGCGGCTACGACGTCCGCCAACTCGGAGGCACGGGGGTCCCGCTGGAGCAGGCCGGCAACGCCGCGCTCTATTTCATCGTGTCGACGAACAGCAACCGGCCCCTCTCCCTCGACAGCTATTCGTCGGTGGCGTACTTCGACCGCGGGCCGCTGCTCCCCGGGGCCTGGGGCGGGTCCGAGACCGCCAGCCTCTCGTGGCGGCCCCTCCCGTCGCTGGAGACCGGCCTGGACTTCCTGGTGGGGCGGGACGAGTACGCGCCGCGCTACGCGGGCAGCTTCGACACCTACGACTTCCTGCTGGCGAACCTGCAAGCCACCTATCTGTCCCTCACGCTGCGCCAGCAGTGGCTCATCCACCCCCGCCTCAGCCTGCAGGGGTACGCGCAGCTGTTCACGGATTACATCCTCTTCGGGTCCACCTACCAGGGCGTCTCCAGCCCGGCGCGCGAGCCCATCCGGTTCTCCGCGCTGACGCCCGTCTCGGTCCCGCTGGACAACATCTACGAGGCGGCGCTCAACCTCAGCGTGGTGCTGCGCTGGGAGTACCGGTCCGGCTCCACGCTCTTCCTGGTCTACTCGCACCAGCAGGGCAGCCAGCCGTCGCTCCCGGGCGAGCCCGTGCCCGCCACGCTGTGGCCGCAGCGGCTTCTGACGGGACCGGCCATCGACTCGGTGCTCTTCAAGCTCAGCTACTACTGGAGCAGCTGAGCCTCACGGGGTCCGGGGCGGGAGGGAGAACAGCCGCTCGCCGCCGGGGAGGTGCAGCGGCGTCTCTAGAGATGGGTCGAGCTCGCCGGGCTCGACGCGGTGAATGCCCAGGGCGTGCCAGAAGGCGCCGCCCAGCTCGCCTTCGGAGCGGTAGCGCCCATCCGGGGTGAAGGCCACCCAGCCTCCGGGGAGCGCGAAGAGCGCGGCCAGGCGCTCGCCGGAGGCCACGGCCCACAGGGACACGGTGCCGTCCATGGAGGCGGTGGCGAGCAGCGAGCCGTCGCCGCTGAAGGCCACGCCCGTGATGCTCTGGAGGTGACCCCGGAGGACGCGGCGCTCGGCGCCGGAGGCCACGTCCCACAGGCGCACCGTGAGGTCGTCGGAGCCGGTGGCGAGGGTGGCGCCGTCGGGGCTGAAGGCCACGGCCCTGCAGATCTGGGCGTGTCCCCGGAGGACGAGGCGCTCGGCGCCGGAGGCGGGGTCCCACAGGCGCACCGTGACGTCCTCCGAGCTGGAGGCGAGGGTGGCCCCGTCCGGGTGGAAGGCGACGCTGAGGGCGCTCTGGAGGTGGCCCCGGAAGACGAGGCGTTCGGCGCCGGAGGCCACGTCCCACAGGCGCACGGTGTCGTCGAAGGAGGCGGAGGCGAGGGTGGCGCCGTCGGGGCTGAAGGCCACGCTCCGGACGCGGTGGCCGTGGCCATTGAGGGCGCGGCGCTGGGTGCCGAAGGCGGCGTCCCACAGGCGGACGACGGTGTCGGCGCCGGTGGCGAGGGTGGCGCCGTCGGGGCTGAAGGCCACGCAGAGGACGTTCTGGGGATGGCCCCGGAGGGCGAGGCGCTCGGTGCCGGAGGCGGCGTCCCGCAGGCGCACGGTGTCGTCGGCGCCGGTGGCGAGGGTGGCGCCGTCCGGGCTGAAGGCGGCGCAGATCACCTTCTTGAAGTCGCCCTTGAGCACGAGGCGCTGGGAGCCGGAGGCGGTGTCCCAGAGGCGCACGGTGTCGTCGGCATCGGAGACGACGGTGGCGCCGTCCGGGCTGATGGCCACGCACCGGATGGGCTGGGCCCGGCCCTTGAGGACGCGGCGTTCGGCGCCGGAGGCCACGTCCCACAGGCGCGCGGTGTTGTCCTCCGAGCCGGAGGCCAGGGTGGCGCCGTCGGGGCTGAAGGCCACGCCCCGGACGAGCCCGGTATGGCCCTGGAGGGTGAGGCGCCGGGAGCCGGAGGCCACGTCCCACAGGTAGACGGCGGGGTCGAAGGAGCTGGAGGCGAGGGTGGCGCCGTCGGGGCTGAAGGCCACGCTCAGCACGCCCTGGGAATGGCCCTTGAGGACGAGGCGCTGGGCGCCGGAGGCCACGTCCCACAGGCAGACGGTGGCGTCGGACGAGCTGGAGGCCAAGGTGGCGCCGTCGGGGCTGAACGCCACGCCGGAGACGCTCTGGGAATGGCCCCTGAGGACGAGGCGCTGGGCGCCGGAGGCGGCGTCCCACAGGCGCACGGTGTTGTCGATCGAGCCGGAGGCGAGCGTGGCGCCGTCGCGGTCGAAGGCGACGCTCAACACGCGGTGGGTGTGGTCTTTGAGGACGAGGCGCTGGGCGCCGGAGGCGGCGTCCCACAGGCGCACGGTGCCGTCGAACGAGCTGGAGGCGACCGTGGAGCCGTCGTGGTTGAAGGCGACGCCGAACACGCGGTGGGAATGGCCTTCGAGGATCAGGCGCTGGGAGCAGGAGGCCATGTCCCACAGGCGCACGGTGTTGTCATCCGCGCCGGAGGCGAGGGCGGCGCCGTCCGGGCTGAAAGCCATGCGCCGGACAATCCCCTCGTGTCCCTGGAGGATGCGGAGCTCGGTGGCGGTCTCCACGTCCCAGAGCCGGATCGATCCGTCGTGGCCAGTGGCGAGCAGCTTGCCGTCCGGGCTGAAGGCGACCGAGTAGCACCACGACGCCACCGAGGTCATCGGCTCCGGCCGGAACGCGGCAATCAGCGCATCGAGCCGGTGGCTGGGCACGCGGCCGCACTGTACCCGGCCACTCGAGCGGGCGGCCAAGGAAATGGGCCGTCCCCGTTCTTGGAGGGGCGGCCATCCAGGCCGATCTCGTAAGGTGCGGTGGAACACCACCGGGAGATTTCCTCGTGAACCAACGACTCATCGTCTGCGCGCTCGCGGTCTTCGCCGTAGCCTGCGGCCCCAGCTTCTCCTTCCGCCCCTCCAACCTGCCGGCGACCTTCAACTTCGCCGCCACGGACACCATGCTGTTCGGCTCCGGCGGCTGCGGCCCGCGGGCGGAGCTGGACACCGACACCGGCGCGGTCCGCTGCTTCGACTCCGGTGGCGGCGGCTTCGCAACGCCGTTCAACGCCGCCATTACCAGCACCATCGTCCAGTCCGACACCACGCCGCTGATGGTGTTCGTCGGCCGGGACATCACCATCAATCTGGGCACCGAGGTGCAGCTCCGGGGCAACCGCCCAGCCGTCCTCGTCGCGCTCGGGAACATGACCATCGCCGGCCGCATCACCGCCCAGAACTCCATCTCCAAGTACGCCGGTGAGGGCGGTGGCTTCAGCGACCCCACCAGCGAGCCGTCCCAGGGCAACGGCCCCGGCGGCGGACTCGCCGTCACCGGCGCGGGCGCGGGCGGCGCCTCCTACTGCGGCGTGGGCGGCAAGGGCGGCAACGACACCGCCACCCCCACCACCGGCGCCGCCGGCGGCCCCACCTACGGCACCCAGGACCTGATCCCCCTGCGCGGCGGATCCTCCGGCGGCAAGCAAGGCAACCACTCCGGCGCGGGCGGCGGCGCCCTCCAACTCGTCGCCTCCGGGACCCTCAACATCACCGCGGACGCCGCCATCAACATGGGCGGCCTGGGCGGAGGCTGGTTCGGCAACGGCGGCGGCAGCGGCGGCGCCGTCCTCATCGAGGGCGACACGGTCACCATCGCGGGGAAGATCGCCGCCAACGGTGGCGGAGGAGGCGGCGGCGCTCCGCCCGGCGGCGGGGACGGCGACAACGGCACCGCCGACCTCACCGCTGCGGCCGGCGGCGCGGGCGGGGCGGGCGGCAGTCCGGGGGGCGCCGGATCCGCGGGCGCCACCATCGACGGCGCGGCCGTGGCCTCGATCTCGGGCCAGCCCGGCGGCGGCGGCGGCGGCGCGGGGCGGATCCGCATCAACAGCCGGACCGGCGCGCCCACGCTCACCGGCCAGCTCTCCCCCGCGGCGTCCACCGTCTGCACCAGCACCGGCATGGTGACGCCCAACCCGTAGCGAAGTCGGGTAGGGTGGGCGCCGTCATGGACTTCTTCGACGGCGGTTCGGTTGGCCTGGGGATGCTGCTGGGGTTCCTGGGCTGGTTCCTCGTGCGGCACGGGCTGGGCGGCTTCTTCACGGTCGACCAGAACCAGCGGGCGGTGAAGACGGTCTTCGGGCGGGCGCAGCGGCTCACCACCACCACGCTGCAGAACCCGATCGCCGAATACCTCAACGAGTCGGAGCGCGAGCGCTACCGCTACCCCGCGGTCCGCGTCATCCCGGCCGGCGGGCCCTACTTCAAGTGGCCCTGGGAGAAGGTGCACAAGGCGTCGGTCGCCACCACCACGGTGAACATGGCGTTCGACCCCGAGCAGCCGTCCGCCAACCAGAACGGCACCGTCCTGGACGCGGTCACCAAGGACCAGCTCAACGTGGGCCTCTCCGGCCAGGTCCGCTTCCGCATCTCCGAGGCCAACCTCTACGCCTTCCTCTTCGGGGTGAAGAACCCGCTCGTCCACGTGATGGGCTACTTCATCTCCGTCCTCCGCGAGCGCATCGCCAACTTCGAGGCGCCCGAGCATCCGGCGGGCAAGTTCCTCCCCGCGGGTGGAGATCACAGCGCCATCCCCGCCGGTCCGAGCGGCCTGGCGCAGGTGGCCGGCGTCTCCATCAACGACCTGCGCAAGAACCTGCGCGACCTCAACGAGCACATGGAGGCCGAGTGCCGCTCCTCGGCGGCGCGCTACGGCATCGTGCTGGACGCTTCGCTGATCACCGGCATCGAGCCGCCGCACGAGGTGGAGTCCGCGCTGGCGGCGATCAACACCACCCACAACCAGGTGGCGTCGGACATCAGCCTGGCCCAGGCGAGCGCGGACCAGCGCATCGTCCAGTCCAAGCGCGCGGTGGAGGTGGAGATGCTCAGGGCGCAGGCGGAGGTGCAGCCGCTCTCCGCGCTCGCCCAGCAGCTCAAGGCGCTCAAGGACAACGGCGGTCCCGGCGCGCTGCGCGCCTACGTGCGCAACGTGAAGCTGGCGCTGTTCAGCAAGGCCCAGAGCGTGATCGCGGAGGCGAAGAAGTAATGCTACCCACCCTGCTGATCGCCGCGGCGTCGTTCTTCGGCTGCTTCATCGCCGGCCCCGTCCTCAAGGCCCTGGCGCGCGCCTTCGGCGTCTACGCCGTGGTGGAGGAGGGCCGCTACCGGGTCTACGTGCTCTTCGGGAAGGTGGTGGGCGTGCTGGACGAGCCGGGCTTGCACCTCCTCTGGCTCAAGCTGGGACCTTCGGCGCTGCTGGTGAACTGGCTGGGCCGCTGCCACGTCGTCGACATGCGGCTGGACCAGGTCTACCTCCGGAGCCAGGCGGTGAACTCCGAGGAGGGCGCGCCCATGGGGATGGGCGTCTGGTACGAGATGTACGTCAGCGACCCGGTGGCGTACCTGTTCAAGAACACCGACCCGCGGGGCTCGCTGGGCGCCAACGTGTCCAACGCCACCGTGCGCTGCCTCTCCAACATGAAGCTGGCGGACATGATGGAGACCCGCCACACCATGAGCCAGTCGGTGCGGGCGGAGGTCTCTCCCAAGTCGCACGAGTGGGGCTACAAGCTGGGCTCGGTCTACATCCGCAAGGTCCACTTCCGCGACCACGGGATGATCCGGCAGATCGAGGAGAAGGTGACCAACCGGCTCAAGCAGGTCACCGCGTCGCTGTTCCAGGACGGCGCCAACCAGATGAGCATCATCAAGAGCACCGCCGAACGGCAGGCGGCCATCGAGCTGTCCAAGGCCGCCGCACAGCGGCCGCTGATCGTCGGCGAGGCGCTCCAGCAGATCTCCGCCGACCCGGAGATCTCGGAGTCGATGTTCGAGATCCTCGAGACCCAGAAGGTGCTGGAGAGCAACGCGCACGTCACGCTGCTGCCGCCCGGAGGGCGCAACGACCTGATGGCGCAGCTCCAGGCGTCGCCGCTCGCCGCGCCCGCCCGGGTGCCGGTGCCCGTGCCGCGCAAGCCGGGCGGGGCGACCTAGTCCGAGGCTCCCGTGATCCCGCTTTCCGTTCTCGAGCCCACTCCGATCCTTCCAGGGATGTCGCTCCAGACCGCGCTCTCCGACAGCGTCCTGGTCGCAGAAACGGCCGAGTCCTGTGAATTCACCCGCCTCTGGGTGACCGAACATCACGGCGCGCGCGACATCGCCAGCTCGACGCCTCCGGTGCTGCTGGCCCACATCGCCAACAAGACCAAGCGCATACGCCTGGGCGCCGGCGGTGTGATGCTGCCAAACCATCAACCACTCCTCGTGGCCGAGCAATTCGCCGCCCTGTCAGCGCTCCACCCGATGCGGATCGATCTGGCGGTCGGGAGGGCAACGGGAGCAGGACCCTCCGTAAAGGATCTCCTGATATCCGACGTGGAGTCATTCTCCGCCAGGCTCGACCAACTCGCCCGGCTGCTTCGGCCCGGTAGGGGCACGTGGCCGCCGCCAGGCCTTCATCTGGATTCCCCCCCGCCGCTCTACGTGCTCAGCGCTTCCCTCGATGGGGCAGCGCTCGCCGCTCAGAAGGCGCTCGCGCTCGCGTTCGCGTATCACCTCTCGCCGGAGAACGCCGTTCCGGTCATCGCCTCATACCGCGAACGCTTCGAGCGAAGTGACACAAGCTCGCCCTACGTCATCGTGTCCGTGGCTTTTGCCTGTGCGGAGACACGCCGCGAGGCGCGCAATATCCTCGCCGACTTCCTTGCGACCAAGATGGCCTTGAAGGGAATCTACCAGGCGGCATCCCCTCAGGAGGCCAGTGCATTGCTCGGGGCTGCGCTTGGAGAAGCGAAGGCCCAGATGCCTCTCAGTTTCCCGGAGCACTTCCTCGTTGGCGACGGCACACAAGTCATGGAGATGATTCATCGCCTCCTGGCGGCGACGCGCGCCGACGAGGTGATGCTCCTCCCCATGTCCTTCGATGCTCGACTTCGCGCGCAGATGTTGAGGATGTTGAAGGCGGCAGGGGCTCACGCCGGGAAGTAGACCACCGGCGCCTGCTGCTTGAACGCCCGCCGCCCGCGGGCGGAGAGGGCGCGGAACGCCGGCGCGGAGAGGGAGAAGCCCGGGTTCGGCAGGCGCGCGCAGGCGTTGACCTCCTTGCCGATGACGTCGAACCGCTTCTCGCCGCGGCCGCCGAACGGGCCGGCGATCACCGTGCCCAGGTGCACCTTCACGTGCAGCCGGCACTCGATGCCGCGCCTCTGGAACCACCCGTCCACCGCCCGCTTCTCCTCCAGCAGCGCCATCACCGCCGCGTCCGCCTTCGCCGGCTCGAACACCGCCAGCATCGCGTCGCCGATGAACTTCACCACCCGCCCGCCCGCGCCCGTCACCGCGCGGTGCAGGCGCTCGTACAGCTCGTCCATCAGCTCCGCCAACTCGGCGTCCTCCATCCGTGCGGCCTGGGCGGTGAAGCGCGTGAGGTCGGCGAAGACGATGAGCAGCTCGTGCCTGGCGCGCCGCCCGGCCCTGGCCCTGGTCACACGGCGGGCCATCACTTCTTCGGGGCCGGGGTGCCCGCGTCGGGGGCGGCAGGTGGAGGCGGTGCCGGGGGCCTGGTTCCGGCGTCCGGGCCGAGCCGGGTGTCCGACGTGCCTGGATCCTCCATCTCCTCCTGTGGCGTCACCTGCGCGCCGGTGTCCTGGAGCTCCTGACCGGCCTCGTTCTCCCCGCCCTGGCGCAGGTTGAACTCCACCCGGCGGTTCTTGGCGCGGCCGAGCACCGTGGCGTTGTCGGACACCGGCTTGTCGAACCCGAAGCCCTTGGACTGCAGCCGCTTCGCCGTGACGCCCTTCTTGATCAGGTACTCCTTCACCGACTGCGCGCGGCGGTTGGAGAGGTCCACGTTGTACGAACGGCTGCCGCGGTTGTCGGTGTGTCCCTCGACGCGGACCGGGCCGACCTCCGGGTGGTCCTTGAGGACCTTGTACACCTCGTCCAGCATCGGGAAGGACTTCTCCTGGATCCGCGCCTCGCCGGTGTCGAAGAAGATGTTCCCCTTGATGCGGATGCGGTTCGTCTCCAGGACGACGTCGGGCTCCTCGGTGGGGCAGCCCTCGTTCTCCGCCGGCCCCGGCTGGTCCGGGCACTTGTCCACGATGTCCGGCAGGTCGTCCGCGTCGCGGTCCGGGCAGCCGTCCAGCTCCTTGGGGCCCGGGTCCTGCGGGCACTGGTCGTCCGGGTCCGCCACGCCGTCGAGGTCGTTGTCCGGCTCCGGGCACCCGTCGCCGTCCTCGAACCCGTCCTTGTCCTCCGGCTCGTCCGGGCAGGCGTCCTGGCCGTCCGGGATGCCGTCGCCGTCGCGGTCCTTCAGGTCCTCCACGTCCAACTCGTAGCGGAGCGCGCCGATGACCCGGAAGGTCTCCCGGCCGTAGCTGCTGTCGAGCGTGACGCCGCGGCCCACGGCCAGCTCCACCCGCCAGGGGCCGGCCAGCTTGGCCCGCACGCCCACCACCAGGTCCCACGGCGTGGGGAGCGACTCGCCGTTGAGGAAGGTGAACGGCGCCTCCAGCGGCGTGAACACGTTCGTCTCGGCGAACCCGTCCAGCTGGCGGAACGGTCCCGCCTTGGGGAGCGGGAGCCGGTACGTCCCGCCCAGGCCGATGGTGACCTGGTTGCGCACCCAGAGGTTGAGGAACTGGCCCGGGAACGGCCGCAGCAGCACGCCGAGGTTGCCCAGCAGGCGCAGCTTGCCGATGGAGCGCTCCACCGCCCCGCGCGCGCCGAACACCATGGCCCGGTCGCCCATGAAGCTGTCCCCGTCCCCGATGTTCACCCGCATCTCGCCCACCGCGGCCACGCCGAACGGGGCGCCCTCGGGGTCGAAGAGCTGGTAGCGCCCCAGGACGCGCAGGTCGCCCAGGCCGAACACCCCCACGCCGGGCTGGTCGTAACCCTGGTCGCGCAGGAGCTTGAAGTTGTCCTGCTGGAAGAGGACGACCGGGAGGTCGTCGGCGATCTCCAGCTTGTCGGTGAGCTGGTACGCGGCCAGGACGTGCGCGTCCAGCCGCAGGGGGATCAGGTCGCCCAGCTTCTGGGGGCCGTAGCGCAGCGCCAGCACGCCGCCGTTGAGGTCCAGCACCAGCGCGGCGTGGATGGACTTGGGATAGGGGATCTTGGCCCCGTCCAGCATCAGGCCCGATTCCGCCGTGGGCGTGGGCTTGATCGGGACCACGTCGATGCCGCGGGTGAAGGGGGACGTCGTCTGGGCGGAGACAGGGAGCGAAAGCAGGCCGGCCAGCACGGCAGCCACCGTCGAGATGCCCTTCGCGGTGAGTGGCCCCAACGGCGCCAGGGTGGTCCGGCTCACGAGCGTCCCCAGGTTCGGCCTTCCGAGAGGTTATAGCGGACCGGTCCGAGCGCCGGAAATAAACGCCTGGTGTTGACGGTCGGACGGAGCGGAGAATCGACGATGATGGAGCGGAGGTTGGCGCCGAAGATCCACGCCCGCGGCGACGCCGCCGGGCTGGACGCGGTGCTGGAGCTGGTGGCGTTCTCCGCGCGCCCGCGCTCGCTGGCGGTGGCGCTGGACGAGCTGCCGGCGATGATCGGCACCGCCCTCCGCGCCCAGGTGTGCAGCATCTACCTCCTCGAGGGCGACGACCTGGTGATGCGCGGGAACGTGGGCTTCGGGCCGGAGGCCATCGGCAACGTCCGGCTCGGGGTGGGGGAGGGCGTCACCGGCCTGGCGGTGGAGACGCTCCGGCCCATCTCCCTCCAGGCGGCCTCCTCCCACGCCAGCTGGCGCCACTTCCCGGGCCTGGGCGAGGAGCGCTTCCCCATCTTCCTGGCGGTGCCCGTCCCCGGCGCCAGCCGCCCGCTGGGAGCCCTGGTCCTGCAGCGGCGGGACCCGCCCGCCTTCCACGGCCCGGAGATCGAGCTGGCCGCCGCGCTCACCGCGCCCATCGCTTCCATGGTGGAGCGGGCGCGGCTGGTGGACGCGCTGGAGGGCCGGCGCGGCCCGGGCGGCGCCGCCGGCCGCCGGGTGACGCTCTCCGGCCGCTCCATCGGCCCCGGCCGGGCGCTGGGCGTGGTGTTCAACGCGCCCCGCCCCTCGCGCAAGGAGCTCAAGGGGCCCGCCCGCGCGCCGGGCGCCGAGACGCATCAGGCGCTGTTGGCGGCGGTGCTCGCCGCGCGGCGGGCCATTGGCTCCCTGGAGAAGCGCCTCCGGCAGAAGGGCGAGGCCACCGCGCTGCTCGCCGCGCTCCGGATGATCCTGGACGATCACCGGCTCCGCGAGCGCGCGCTGGAATGCGCGGCGCAGGGCCGCACCCTGGGCGAGGCGCTCCAGCACGTGGGCTCGGAGGCGGGCCGGACGGCGCGGCGCGCGGGCGAGGCGTTCGGCGTGGAGCGCGCCGGCCGTATCAGCGAGGTCTGCGATGCGCTGGCGTTCTTCGCCCTCCCGGATCGCCCGGCCCCGCCCCGCAAGGCGGTGCTGGTCTGCGACGCGCTGAGCGCCTTCGACCTGCTCACCTCGGTGGGCGTTGCCTTCCCGGCGGCGGTGGTGACCGCGGAGCCGGCCAGCGCCGGGTCCTTCCGAGCGCTCCTGGAGCACCTCCGCCTCCCGGTGATCGCCGAGGTGCCCAGCCTGCTCCGCTGGGCCACCGACGGCGAGCGCGCCCTCGTCGACGGCGACCACGGGCTGGTCAGCCTGAATCCCAGGCACAGCGAGGTGGAGGTCTTCCGCGCCGGCCGCCGCCCCGAGGGCCCCGCTGCTCCGTAACCCTGGGCCAGGAATCTCGACAGGTTGCATGTTGGCGCACTGCGCCACGCAACCTTCGGGACTCATTTCCCGAGAATACGAGATGGCGAGGTGCGCCTCGCTCCCCAGAGGTCTCCCATGAGCATCAACCTCAACGTCAACGTGAACGTCGGCTCGCTCCTGCACAATGCTCCCGCGGCGCAGGCTCCGGCCGCCGGTGCGTCCTCCCAGGTGGATCAGCTCCGGGCGCAGCAGCAGGATTTCCAGCAGCAGCAGTTGGGGATCCAGCAGCAGATCCAGTCGGGTCAGATCTCCCCGGAGCAGGGGCAGAACAAGATCCTGGACCTGCAGAACCGGATCAAGGACGTCGACAACCAGATCGCCTCGGTTGTCCAGAACGGCGGCGGCGGACAGGCGGCCCCGGCAGCCCCGACCGGATCGGCAGCCCCCGCGGCTCCAGCGGCCCCGGCAGCCCCCCCGGCGACTCCTCAGGCGGCTCCCCCCGTCTGGTTTTCCGGCGCCTCCACCTTCGAGCCCGCGCCGACCGCGAGGCCGCTGGTGTCGCTCGACGATCTGCTGGACAGCAAGGGCGGCGGGTCCAAACCGGGCGTTTCCCCCGGTATCGGGGTGCAGCGCTGATCCTCGGCTGGACGGCACCTCGCCGTCTGAGGTGAGCTGGGCCGCTTGAAGCCTCTGGTACCGCCGTCACCCGCGGAGCCAGGAGCGCCTCCTCCATCGTCCCAGGAGGCGCTTCCGCGCGGCGCCACGGTCGGCCGCTACTTCATCCTGCGGAAGCTGGGCGAAGGCGGCATGGGCGTGGTGTACGCCGCGTTCGACCCGGAGCTGGACCGGAAGATCGCCCTCAAGGTGCTCACGCCGGGTCGGCGCGACTCCCGGGCCGCGCGGTTCCAGGCGCGCCTCCTCCGGGAGGCCCAGGCCATGGCCCGCATCTCCCACCCGAACGTCGTCGCGGTGCACGACGTCGGCGCCCACGGCGACGAGGTGTTCATCGCCATGGAGCTGGTGACGGGCGGGACGCTCACGGACTGGGTGGAGGCCAAGCCGCGAAAGCTGGACGAGCTGCTCCGGGCGTTCGTGGAGGCCGGTCAGGGGCTGGCAGCGGCGCACGAGGCCGGGCTGGTCCACCGCGACTTCAAGCCGGAGAACGTCCTGGTGGGGGCGGACGGCCGGGTGCGCGTGACCGACTTCGGACTGGCGCGGGTGGACGAGCTCTCCGCCGCCGACTCCGGGGTGCGGTCCATGGCTTCGCCGGCACTCACCCAGGACGGTGCCATCGTCGGAACGCCGCTCTTCATGTCTCCGGAGCAGGCGCAGGGCCGCCCCTCGGACGCCCGCTCCGACCAGTACGGCTTCTGCGCGTCGCTGCACTGGGCCATCTACGGAAAGGCGCCGCCCAGCCCCTTCCTGACCCCGGATCCCGACCGGAAAACGGAGGAAGGGGCGCCCGGCGGGGGGCCGGAGGTGGTCGCCCACGCGCCGGCGCTGTCGCTCCCCCGCGAGCCCAAGCTCCCCTCCAGCGTCCGCCGCGCGCTCCTCCGCGGCCTCTCCTGGGACGCGGCCGGGCGCTTCTCCTCGATGAACGAGCTGTTGGCGGAGCTGCTGCCCAGCCGCCGCCAGGTGGCCCAGCGGCGCGCGTTGCTCGCGGCGGCCGCCGTGGGGACCGTCGCCATCGCGGCGGTGACCGCGCGGGTGGCGCGCAGGCCGGTCGAGCTGTGCACCGGGGCCGAGCGGCGCGTGTCCGGCGTCTGGGGCGACGCCGAACGGGCGGCGATCGAGCAGTCGTTCAGCGCCGCGTCCCCGGCGAGCGGGAAGCCGACGGCGCAGCGCACCGTGGCGATCCTCGATCGCTACACCAGGAGCTGGGCGGCGACGTACACCGACGCCTGCGAGGCGACGCGGCTGCGCGGCGAGCAGACCGAGGCCATCCTCTCGCGGCGGATGATCTGCCTCGATCGCCGCCTCCACCAGGTGACGGCCCTCACCAACCTCTTCGGCTCCGCGGACGGCGCGCTGGTGCAGAAGGCGGTGGACGCCGCGCTCGGGCTTCCGCCGCTCTCCGGGTGCGACGCGTCGGCCCTATCCACGGCGGCTGCCCCCCCGAGCGATCCCGCGATCCGCGCGGAGATCGACGCCATCGGCCGCCAGCTGGACGAGGCCAAGGCGCTCAAGAGCGCCGGCCGCCACAAGGAGGCCCTGGGATTGGCGGAGAAGGCCGCCGTCGCCGCGGAGCGGGTGCGGTACTGGCCGTCGCGCTCCGAATCGCTCCTGGTCCAGGGACAGGCGCTGACTGCGCTGGGCGACCCGAAGGGCGCGGAGCGTGCCCTCCGGCAAGCGGTCATCGCCGCGGACGCCGCCGGCGCCGAGCTGGACAAGGTGACGGCGCTGACGACGTTGATCCACGTGGAGGGATGCCAACTGGGGGCTTTCGCCGACGGGCAATTCCTCGCCGAGGCGGCCCGGCCCCTGCTCGCGAACCTGGGGAACGTCGAGGCGGAGCTGGAGCTCCACCAGAAGGTCGGGAACATGCTCCACTGCCAGGGGCGCCTGGAGGCGGCGCTGGAGGCGTACCAGCGCGCGCTGGAGCTCGCGGACCGGACGCCGGGTACCGGCAACCCGAAGAAGGGCGTCATCATGAGCAACATGGCGGACGCCTACACCGCGCTCGGCCGGTCGGAGGACGCGCTCCGGATGCTGCGCCAGGCGCTGCAGATCATCTCCGACGCCCGGGGACCGGATCACCCGGAGCTCTCCTACGTCCACTACAACATGTCGGAGGCGCTGCGCCGGCTGGGCGACAACAAGGGCGCGTATGACAGCATCCAGCAGGCGATCCGGATCCGCAGCGCCGCGCTGGGCCCCGAACATCCCCAGGTCGCGGACGCGCTGGACCGGCTGGCCCTGTCGCTCCTGGAGGACGGGCTCTACGCGGAGGCGCTGGTGGAGTGCCAGCGGTCGCTGGCCATCCGGGAGAAGGCGCTGGGGCCGAACCACGTGGACCTGAGCTATTCGCTGGAGAACCTGGGGGCTGCGCTGATCGGCGTCCGCCAGCCGGCCAGGGCCATCCCGCACCTGCAGCGGGCGATCTCGCTGCGGCTCAACGCGGGCGCGAAGCCGGGAGACCTGGCCGAGCCCCGCTTCTCCCTGGCGCGCGCGCTCTGGGACTCCAGCCGCCAGCGCGGGCAGGCGCGGTCGCTGGCGGCGCAGGCGCGCGACGGGTACTCCCAGGCGGGACAGCGCGAGGAGGCCGACAAGGTCTCCTCGTGGATCGCCGCGCACTGAGCCTGGAGGAAGCGGCCGCAGGCCGCCGCATCAGCGTCCCCTGGGTTTCGGGGACTGAGCCCGGAGGAAGCGGCCGCAGGCCAACAGGGCCGCTACTTCTCCATGAAGCTCTGCGCGTCGATCACCTTGATCGAGGCCGGGGAGACCGGGACGCGGCGGCCGGTGAACGCCTTGTCCTCGTCCACCACCTCGGCCGGCTTCGGCGTCGGGTAGGCCATGGCCGAGGGCGCGCCCTTCTCGAGCGCCTTCTTGACGCCTTCCGCGTCCTTGGCCACGTAGACGAAGCTCAGGTCCTCCACCTTGAGGTGGCGCTTCACCGCCGCCTGGACCTGCGCCGGCGTCATCGCGGCCAGCGCCTGGCGGAAGGACTCGTGGAAGCCCTTGGTCCCGTAGAAGCGGTCGTCGATGGCGTAGCCCAGCTTGCGCTGGTCGGTCTGCTCCCAGACGAGGGTCAGGCCGGAGAGGAAACCGCGGGCGGCGTCGAACTGGCCCTTCGGGATGGGCTTGTCGATCAGCCGCTGCAGGAAGTGGAGCGCGCCGCGGGTGGCGAAGATGGCGTTCTGCGGCTCGGTGGGGCGGATCCAGATGGTGAAGTCCTGCACCGTCCGGCACACGTTGGTGCGCGGGTTGGTGCTCCAGCCCTCCTGCTGGAAGTGCTCGGCGTAGGCGTAGTCGCCGTAGTTCATCCCGCGCTTCTCGCGCAGCTCGTTGAAGAGCACGCCCTGCGACTGGCGGTGCTGCCCCAGGTAGGAGAGCGCGAGCGCCACCTCGAAGAAGTCCGGGTCCCCGCGGCGCAGCGGGTAGGCGTAGCCCATGGAGACCGCGGTGGAGATGGCGTCCTTCTTGATCACCAGCGCCTGGCCGGTCCGCCGCGGCGCGGGCGTCAGCTTCACCGCCGGCGCCCCCGTGGCGGGCAGCGCCGACAGCCGGTCCTTCACCTTCTTCGCCAGCGCCTCGTCCACCGCCCCGGCCAGGCCGATCACCAGCCGGTCCTGGGTGAAGACGCGCTTCCAGTGCGCCTTCACGTCGTCCAGGGTGATCGCCTGCAGGCCCTGCACGGTGCCGCCGACGTAGTGCGCGTAGGGGTGGCCCTCGTAGAGCACCGCGTCCAGCGCCACCTTGCCCAGCGACTCGTCGTCCTCGCCGCGGAGGTGGTTCTTCACGTCGTTCACCGCGTCGGCACGGAGGCGTTCGAGCTCCTTGGGGTCGAACCGGGGCTCCACCAGGACGTCGGTGAAGATCTGGAAGAAGCGGTCCAGGTTGTCCTTGTGGACGCGGCCGACGAAGGCGGTGAGCTCCTTGTCGTTGTGGACCTCCAGCTCCGCCGCCATGGGGAACAGCGCGTCCAGCAGCTCGGAGGAGCTGAGCTTCTTCGTCCCGCCCTCGGCCATCACGTCCGAGGTGAGGGTGGTCAGGCCCTCCTTGCCGGCGGGGTCGTCCACCGAACCGGAGCGGAACACCAGCCGGAAGCTGACGATGGGCTTGTTCGCCACCGGGAGCAGCACCGTGTCCATGGGCGGAGGCGTGCGCAGCGGCGGGACGTCGATGGTCGGCACGGCAGGGTTGGCGGCGAGCGCGAAGGCGGCGAGGGGGACCATGAGCGCGTTCATCACTTGCCCTCCGGCTGCGCGGCGGCGGCCTTCGACTTCAGGGTGAGCACCGTGCGGTTCTGGTCGGTGAGGTACTTCTTGGCGAACTGCACCAGGTGCGAAGGCTGGACCTCGTCCATGCGCCGGTAGTAGCCGTCCAGCGCGTCCGGGGTGCCCAGCACCGCGCCGTAGAAGGCGAGCACGTTGCCGATGTCGTCCGCGGTCTCCAGCCCCATCAAGAACGAGTAGCGGAGGTTGGCCCGGATGTCGGTGACCCGCTTGGCGTCCACCTTGCCGGAGGCCAGCGCCTTCACCTCGCGGTCGAAGGCGGCCTCCACCGCGGCGCGGTGCTGCTCGTCCTTGAGCTGCGCGGCGATGGCGAAGAGGTACGGGTCGCGGTGGTCGTTGTAGAGAGGGCCGACCTGCTCCGCCAGCTGCTTCTCCAGCACCAGCTCCTTGTAGACCGGGCTGGTGGGTCCCACCAGGTAGCTGGCCAGCACCGTCTGCACCTGGCCGTCGAGCGTGGTGAGCGAGGCGGCCGGCGTCCTCCAGGCGTGGACGTGGCGCGACAGGGTGGGCGTGTCCCAGTCCAGCCCGACCTTCAGCGATGCGGCCTGGGCCGGCTCCTTCGGGATCTCCACCTGCGCTGCCTTCCCCTGCCAGGGGCCGTAGGCGGCCTTCACCAGCGCCATGGTCTTCGCGTCGTCGAATTCGCCGACGATGTAGACGATGACGTTGTCCGGGCGATACCAGCGCTGGAAGAAGCTCTTGCTGTACTCGTACTTCCCCGGCATCGCCTTGATGTCGTCGTAGAAGCCCAGCGTGGTGTGGCTGTACGTGTGCTTCTTGAACGCGGCGGCGTTGAGCGCCTCCTCCATCTTCAGCTCGGGGCGCGCGGCGTTCTTGTGGTACTCGCCGAGGATCGCCTTGGCCTCCGTCTGGAAGGTCGGCTCCCCGTAGTCGAGGCCGCTGAAGCGGTCCGCCTCCACCTCGATCAGCTTCTCCAGCCCGCCGGCGGGGCCGAACGAGTGGTAGACGGTGCAGTCGTCCGAGGTGTACGCGTTGTCGTCGAAGCCCAGCTCGCCGAGGATCTTCTCCCGCTCGCCGGTGGGGTGCTTCTTGGTCCCCTTGAACATCATGTGCTCGAAGAAGTGGGCGAAGCCGGTGTGGCCCTGCTCCACCTCGTTGCGGGACCCGGTCCGGACCGCCGAGTAGTAGGCGATCATCCCGTTGGAGGCGAAGGGCACCCGGACGACGGTGAGCCCGTTGGGCAGCGTCTCCACCTTCATCGGGTAGGGGAAGAACGGCTTCTTCTGCTCGGCCTTTTCGGCGGCGGGCGCGGAGGCGGCCATGGCGAAGGAGAGGGCGGCGGCGAGGGTGACGCGAAGGTGGCGCGGCATGGGGGCGCTTTCCTAGCACCACTTCGGGGCCGCCGCCGCAGCGGATGCAGCGGGCGTCCTGGGCGGGGTGCGTCAGGTCAGTCCCCGAAAGCCCAGGGACGCTGATGCGGCGGCCCGCGGCCGCTTCCTCCGGGCTTTAGCGCGCGGGGGGCACGCTGAGGTGGACCTCCTGGCGCGGGCCCAGGGTGACGTCGCGCTCCATCTCCGGGTCGCCCGGGCGGAGGAGGCGGATGCGGTGGGCGCCCGGCGCGAGGTTGAGGCGCAGCGGCGTGTCTCCCTGGGGCGCGCCGTCCACCAGCACGGTGGCGGGCGGGGCGCCGGGCTCGGCGGCGATCTCGAGGACGCCGTCCGCCTCGGGGTCCACCAGCTCGGCGAGGGAGAGGCCGCGCGCCATGGCCAGCCCGAAGAGGGCCACCGCGCCGAGCGCCACCCCGGCGGCGGCGTACCAGAGCACGCTGGTGGCGCGGCGCATGGTCCGGGTGGCGGGCGAGGGCTGGCGGGTCGGCGGCGGCGCGGTGGAGCTGAGGGTGGGGGGCGCGGTGGAGGAGGCGCTCACCGCGGTGCTCAGGGTGCTGCCGGAGACCTCGATGCTGTCCTCGTGCGCGTCGGGGACGGTGGCGGCCTGGGTGATGCTCTGCCCGCCGGAGAGCGAGTCCTCGCCGGAGACCATCAGGCGGTTGCGGGGATGGCGCTGGGTGAGCGGCGCCATCGCCCGCTCCAGGGCCTCCATGAAGAGGCGGGCGGACTGGTAGCGCTCCTGGGGGGACTTGGCCAGCGCCAGGGCGAGCACGTCGCCGGTGGCGCGGGAGACGCTGGCCGCCAGGTGGGCGGCGTTGGGCGGGGCGGCCACCCGGTGCTGCTCCAGCAGGTCGCGCATGTTGGCGCCGCGGAAGGGAGGGCCGCCGGTGAGCAGCTCGAAGGCCACCGCGCCCAGGGAGTAGAGGTCGGCGCGCTGGTCCACGTCGTGGGAGGCCTCGATCTGCTCGGGGGCCATGTAGTTGGGCGTGCCGAGGCGGGCGCCGGGGGCGGTGAGCGGGGGCGCGCCGCGCTCGCGGACCACGCCCAGGTCGAGCAGGGTGACGTGGCCGTTGACGGCGATCATCACGTTGCCCGGCTTCACGTCGCGGTGGACGAGGCCCTTCTCGTGCAGGTGGCCCAGGCCCGCGCAGAGCTGGCGGAGGATGGCGAGCGCCTCCTCGGAGCTGAGGCGGCCCTTCTGGCGGACGTGCTGGGCCAGCGTGGTGCCGTCGATGAAGGGCATCACGATGAAGGGCTGGGCGCCGGAGCGGCCCACCGCCAGGAGCTTGATGACGTTGGGGTGGTTGAGGGCGGCCAGCTGGCGGGCCTCGCGTTCGAAGCGGCCGAGGATCTTGGGGTTGCGGCAGAGGAGGGGGGAGAGGATCTTCACCGCCACCGGGCGCTCGGTCCCTTGCTCCTGGGCGAGATACACCGCGCCGCTCGCCCCTTCGGCGACCTTCCGCACGAGCGTCCAGCGCCCGTCGAGGACGTCGCGTTCGGTGAGCGGGACGATGACCGTGGGCAGGGTCGTGTCGTCCACGGGGCGATTGTACGCTCCGGGTGGGTGCGCGTCAGTGGGGCCCGTGGATTGCCCGCCCTGCGGGTGTGGTTAGAGTAGGGTGGTCAGTGAAAGGGGGCGACCTGGCTTCGACGGGGGCATTGAAACCCCAGACGCGTGCCGAGCTTGCTGGTGACTCGCTAAACCGCCGGCAAAAGAGACAAAAGCCAACGACAACGTTGAGCTCGCGCTGGCTGCCTAACACAGCCTAGCGCGCGGTCCTCCCGGCCTCGGCTCGTGGGTCGGGGTAGGGCCGTCATAATGCGAGCTGGCTGCCCCGTGGGCCTGGACGCGGGGCGGCGAGAGCTTCCCAGGATCGGCATCCGGGGATCCCGTCCGTGGGAGCCTTGGGGGCCTAAAACCCAAACCGCGGACTACGCACGTAGGGTCGAAGGGCGGAAGGCTTCCGGACGCGGGTTCGATTCCCGCCGCCTCCACACTCAAAGCCCAGCAATCTCACCGGGTTGCTGGGTTTTTCTTTGCCCTCGGTCCCTCATGTGCCCTCAATGTGCCCCTCCGGCGTCGCTGGCCGGTCCGGCCTGGAGCTCAGGCGCGGGCTGGTCGAGCTGCTGCACCGCGCGCTCCCGTGCCTCGGGCGCGAGGTGGGCGTAGCGCATGGTCATCTCGATGGTCGCGTGGCCCATCAGCTCCTGGATGACCTTGAGCGGGACACCCCGCATGGCGAGGTGGCTGCCGTAGCTGTGGCGCAGGTCATGCCAGCCGATGCGCCCTTGCTCGCGGCTGATGCCTGCCCGCCGCAGCGCACGCTGGAGCGGCAGCTTCATCAAGCCAGCGGTGAGCGGTTGGCCATCCTCCTTGCAGAACACGGAGGCGCCGCGCAGGTGCCGGTGCCCCTTGAGTGCGCCCACCGCCGAGGCCGGCAGGTCCACCGTCCGCTCGCGTCCGCCCTTGGGCGAACCCGTCACGCCGCGCCAGATGGTGCGCCGGACGTGCAGCTTGCCGCGCTGCAAGTCCACGTCGCTCCACTGGAGCCCGATCAGCTCCCCCTGCCGCAGCCCTGTCTTGAGGGCCACGAGCAGCACCGTCCGCCACTGCGGCTCGGCGCCGGTGACAAGCCGCTCGGCCTCCTCGAAGGTGAGGAAGTCGAAGGCCGGCTTCTCCGTCTTGAAGAGCTTCACGCGCGGGACGTGGGCGATGACGCCCTGTTCCTGCGCGAGCGCGAGCAGCTTGTGCAGCACGGTGAGGACGTTGTTGATGGACTTGAGGCTCAGGAGCTTCGGGCCGGTGCCCTTGCGCTTGCGAAGGGCTGCCCGCGTGGGGGCATCCTTCCGGGCGCGCGCGCCTGACGGCTTCTTGCGCATGGCGGCCTTGAAGTCCTCGATTTGCGCAAGGCCGATGGCGTCCAGGGCCATGCTCCCGAAGGCGGGCACGAGGTGGTCATCAAGGATCTGCCGCTTGGTGACGACGCTGGAGTGCTTGTTGTTGTTCTCGCTGTACGTGATGAAGCGCGGGACGAACTCCCCGAAGGTGGGGACCCGGCCCGGTTCGTTTTGCTCCTCCTTCCCGAAGGTGCCTGTCAGGAGGGCATGGCGGACTTGACGCTCGTACTCCTCAGCGCCCCGGCGGGTGTTGACGGGCGAGGCCTTGCGGACTCGGTCCACCTTCCCGGTCGGGTGCCTGTACTTCACGTCCACCCACCACGCTTCCTGCACCTTGCCCTCCTTCGTCTTCCACTTCCGCAGCCTGACGCTCATCGCTTCTCTCCGAGCGCAGGACCGCTGTTACCCGGCATCCACGTTAGCAA
>DATBSS010000172.1:0-7555 GCA_036559665.1 Myxococcaceae bacterium | reverse complement strand
ATCCCCGGCAAGGCGGAGGCGCTGGCGAAGGTGGAGGCGCTGCGCCAGAAGGTGGTCTCCGGAGAGCTCAAGGTCCCCAGCAACATGGATGACCTGAAGACCTTCAAGCCGTGAAGTCGTAGCTGTAGCGCGTAGCAGTCTTCACATCGCCCAGGAGGGGGTCGTCATGCGCCGTACCGGGTGGTTCACCGCCGCGGTGGTCGCGGCAGCTCTGTACTCGTCCGCCGCGTCCGCCGGAGTCTGGTTCGAAACGCTCTACTCGCCGTGTCTGAGCGGGAACTCGAACAACATCAGCCCCAGCGGCGCGTACATCGGGTCGTTCGACTGCTTCAACAACGACTTCAACGGGGCCGGCGCCCGCACCACGCTGAGCATCAAGGCGTTCCAGGTGTGGGAGTACGGGACGATGTTCCTGTACTACGACATCACCGATCCCTGGAACAGCCCGGTCACCCGGATGGTGACCGGGAACGAGCTGGGCGGGTTCTTCGGCGGCATCACGGTCACCATCTCGCCCAAGCGGGTGGCCGAGAAGATCATGGGGCACGAGATCAAGATCCCGTTCCTCCGGGACATCGAGCTCAAGTACGAGCTGGAGAACGTCTCCAAGTTCGGCTCGCTCAACTACTACGGCATCCAGTGGAGCATCGACCAGCCGTTCCTGGACTTCCTCACCGTCACCACGGTGATCCGCGACGACCTGTCCTTCGAAGCCGTGGACCTCCAGCTCGGCGCGGCCTGGCAGAAGTCCTTCTCCCTTGGCCCCACGGACTGGCAGTTCGGCGGCTTCGTCGCCTGGGGCGTCTTCGGCGAGGGGAACCACGTCACGCCCATCGGCATGTTCGACCTGCCGCACGGCCACCCGTTCATGGTCGCCCAGCCGCAGCTGTTGCTGGACGTGGGCAAGCTGGTCCAGTTCTCGCCGGCCAAGATCTACCTGGGCGTGGAGTGGCAGTTCGCCTTCAACCGGTACCTGATCCCGGCCAAGAGCGAGCACGTCCTCCAGTACATGCTCAAGTGGAACATCTGAGCTGATCAGTCCCCGAACCCAGGGGACGCTGATGTGGCGGCCTGCGGCCGCTGCCTCCAGGCTCAGACGTAGCCGCGGCGGTGCGCCTGTTGCCGGCGCACCGCGTCCCACAGGGTGTTGATGATCGCCTTGCCGATGGCGATGAAGGGGATGCTCACCAGCATCCCCAGGATTCCCGCCAGCGATCCGCCGATGCTGATGCCGACGATGATGGTGAGTGGGTGGAGGTTGAGGTTCTTCCCCACCACCATCGGGTTGATGAGCATCGCGTCGATCACGTAGACGCCCAGGTAGCCCACCGCCAGCACGCCCAGCGACGGCGCGGACGGGTCCATCAGCGCGTAGAGCAGCCCGGCCCCGGCGCCCATCACCGGCCCCACGAGCGGGATGACGTTCGCCACCCCGTAGATGCAGGCGAACAGCAGCGCGGACGGCATCCCCAGCGCGGCCAGCACCAGCGCCAGCAGCGCGGCCACGATGCCGCTCTCGCTGGCGGCCCCGCGCAGGTAGGCGGCGATCTGCCGGTCCACCCGGTGGAGCAGCGTCAGCACGGTCTCGAAGTGGCGGTTGGGCACCTGGGCCACGATGGCCTTGTGCATCCTCGCGCCGTCGATGAGCAGGAACAGCGTCATGATCGGCGCCAGCACCAGCGTGCCGGCGGAGGACAGCGCCCCCATCGCCACCTGGGGCAGCGTCTCCGTCAGCCCCTTGCGCTGCCGCTCCATCAGATCGCGGAGCTGGTTGAAGGCGCCGTGCCAGTCGATCTGCCGGTAGCGCGAGGCCATCGCCGCCTGCTCCCAGCCGTCCATCCGCTTCCCGAGCTGGATCTCGAACGCGCTCTTCTCGCCCGCCTGCGAAGGCTTCTGCTGCAGCCAGTGCTCCAGGGAGGGCCAGAGCAACAGCCCGATGCCGATCAGCACCAGGAGCCCGCCGCCGAAGACGATCAGCACCGCCACCCCGCGCGAGGCCCCGCGGTTCTCGATCAGGTTCACCAGCGGCGACAGCACGTAGAAGCCGAGGATGGCCAGCGCCAGCGGGGTGGTGAGGAAGGACAGCTTCCAGGCCACCACGCCCGCGCCGGTGAGCACCAGCGCCACCACGATGGACTGGACCACCCGCTCTCCCAGGGAGGGCATCTCCTCCAGCGGGACCAGGCGCGCGGCCGTCTCCACCAGGCGGGGCTTCACATCCCCTCCGAGCCCGTGGCGGACGTGCTGGAAGCCTCCTGCTTCAGCTTCCGGATCATCTCGGTCGTCCCGCGCAGGCGGGTGGCCATCAGCCGGGCCAGGTTCCACACCACCTTGGAGCCCAGCTTGGAGTCGCGCTCGATCAGCGATTCGAGGTCGGGCTCGAAGAAGCCCAGCAGCTCCGACTTGTCCGCCGCCACCGCCGAGGCGCTGCGCGGCGCCGACTCCAGCAGCGCCATCTCACCGAAGAACTGGCGCTCCTCGATGGGCGCGACCAGCTGCTCCGACCCGTCGGGCCGGCGGATGACGATGTTCACCTTGCCCTTGCGGACGATGTACATCCCCGCGCCCGGATCGCCCTCGCGGAAGATCACCTCGCCCGGCTGGTACCTCCGCTCGTGGAGCAGGCGGGCGATCTTCTTGAGGTCGCGGCCGGAGAGGTGGTCGAACAGCGGCACCTGCTTCAGCGCGGCGAGGATGTCAGGCTCGGCGTCGCCCTCCAGCTTCGGCGGCGTCCACAGCGCAGCTTCTGCGTCCATCCGCCCTGTTTATCAGAGGTCAAACCGGTCGGTGACGCCGGCCGTGAGCTCCAGGATCGTGCTCCAGCCGACGACCTGGTCCACCGCGCGCTCCGCCGCGTCCGGCCGGTCCGCCACCGCCGCCAGCGACCCCGAGCAGGCGTACACCCGGCACCTCCCGGACTCCCGCGCGTGCTGGAGCAGCGCCCGCAGGGTGGGGAGGCCGCGAGACTCGAAGCGGTCCGCGGCGTTCGCGCGCCCCGGGCCATCGCCGAGGTCCGGTTCGTCCAGCCGCCCCGCCACCAGGCGTTCGAGCGCCCACCAGAAGAAGAACACCATCACCTCGCGGCCGCCCGCCGCCGCCGACGCGGCGATGGAGAGGCCCTGGTGCATCCGCGCGTACTCGCCCGAGTGGAGGAAGACCGCGACCCTGGACATAGCGCCGCTTATGCCACGGTACGGGGAATCCTTGCGTGCCGGCCCCGGGCGCTGTTAGCGAAAGGCTGCGCAAGCCATGGGCGACGCGGGCGAAGACACCACCAGGCGGAAGGACGCGCACCTCGACCTCTGCGCCGAGGGCGACGTCGAGCCGGACGGGAACAACACCCTCCTCTCGCAGGTGCACCTCGTCCACTGCGCGATGCCGGAGCTGGCGCTGGACGACGTGGACCTCTCCACCTCCTTCCTCGGCAAGCGCCTGAGGGCGCCGCTGCTGGTCACCGGGATGACCGGCGGCACCGACCGCGCCCGGCAGGTGAACCTGGACCTCGCCGCCGTGGCGGAGAAGCACGGCCTGGCCTTCGGCGTCGGCAGCCAGCGCGCCATGGGGCAGGACGCATCCAGGGCGGATACCTTCAAGGTGCGAGAGGTGGCGCCCACCGCGGTGGTGCTGGGCAACGTCGGCCTCCAGCAGGCCTCGGCCATGGGCGTGGACGCGGTCGTCCGCCTGGTGGACGAGATCGGCGCGGACGGCCTGGCGGTGCACCTCAACCCTGCCCAGGAGCTGGCCCAGCCGGAGGGCGACCGGGACTTCCGCGGTGGCTACGCGGTGTTGCGCCAGCTCGCGAAGCACTTCGGGGAACGGCTGCTGGTGAAGGAGACCGGATGCGGCCTGTCGCCCGCGGTGGCGCGGCGCCTGGTGGAGTGCGGTGTGAAGGCCGTTGACGTCAGCGGCCTTGGCGGTACCTCCTGGGTGCGCGTGGAGGAGCTGCGGGCCCACGGCCTCGCCGCCCAGGTGGCCGAAGGCTTCGCCGGATGGGGCATCCCCACGGCCGCGGCGGTAGCCTCCGTCCGGCGGGCGGTAGGAGAGGGTGTGACCATCGTCGCATCAGGGGGGCTCCGCACTGGCCTGGACGTTGCTAAATGTCTCGGCCTGGGGGCGGATCTGGGTGGGATGGCGTTGCCGCTCTTCCGCGCCCAGCAGCGGGGAGGGCGGGAGGCGGCGAGCGAGGCGGTGGAGGTGGTGGTGCAGGCGCTGCGGCGCGCGGTGTTGCTGGCGGGGGCGGGCACGCCGCGGGAGCTTCGGCAGAAGACGGTCGTGGTGACGGGCGAGTTGAAGGATTGGCTGCAGGCGCTATGACGCGGCCTGGCAGCTCGAAAGGGAGGCGAGGGGTATGTCCGAGACGGTGAGCTCGCGGTTTCCCGGGTTCCACAAGCTGCCGCTCGACGAGCGGCTGTCGCACCTGTCCAAGGCATTCGGCCTCTCCCGCGAGGACCTCCAGAAGCTGAAGGGCGAGTCGCTGGAGTCGGAGACCGCCAACCAGATGATCGAGAACGCGGTGGGCACGTTCTCGCTCCCGCTGGGGCTGGGCCTCAACCTCACCGTCAACGGCCGCGACTACGTGGTGCCCATGGCGGTGGAGGAGCCGTCGGTGGTGGCGGCGGTGTCCTTTGCCAGCAAGATCGTCCGCGAGTCGGGCGGCTTCAGCGCGGAGTCCGACGAGTCCATGATGATCGGCCAGGTGCAGGTGACCCGGTACGGGGACCCCACCGCGGCCACCGAGAAGATCCTCGCCGCCAGGGACCAGATCCTCGCGCTCGCCAACAGCTTCCACCCGGAGATGGTGCGAAGGGGCGGCGGGGCCCGCGACGTGGAGGTGCGGATGCTGCCGCCTCCAGAAGGGCCCAAGGGCGAACCGCTCCTCGTCGTCCACGTGCTCATCGACACCCAGGACGCGATGGGCGCGAACATGATCAACACCGTGGCGGAGGGCATTGCGCCGCTGGTGGAGCAGGTCACCGGCGGGAAGGTCTACCTGCGCATCCTCTCCAACCTCGCCGACCGGCGGCTGGCGCGCGCCTCCTGCCGCATCCCGGTGCCGGCGCTGGCCGACTTCGACATGAGCGGCGAGGACATCGCCGAGGGCATCGCCCAGGCGTCGCGCTTCGCCATGGCCGACCCGTACCGCGCGGCCACGCACAACAAGGGCGTGATGAACGGCGTCGACGCGGTGGCCATCGCCACCGGCCAGGACTGGCGGGCCATCGAGGCCGGCGCGCACGCCTTCGCCTGCCGCGAGGGGCAGTACCGGCCGCTCTCCACCTGGTACCTGGAGGAGGGGCACCTGGTGGGGCGGATCGAGCTGCCGCTGGCGTTGGGTACGGTGGGCGGGCCGATCAAGGTCCACCCGGGCGTGCAGACGGCGTTCAAGATCCTCCGGGTGGGCTCCACGCGCGAGCTGGCCATGGTGTTCGCCGCGGTGGGCCTGGCGCAGAACTTCGCCGCCATCCGGGCGCTCGGGTCGGTGGGCATCCAGAAGGGCCACATGGCGCTCCACGCCCGCTGCGTGGCGGTCACCGCCGGGGCGCGCGGCGCCTGGGTCGAGAAGCTGGCCAACCTCCTGGTGAAGGCCGGCCACGTGAAGGTGGAGAAGGCGAGGGAGATCCTCGCCGCGCTGCCCGCGGACGAGGCGCGCGCCGCCACCGGGAGCTAGCGGGCGGTGGCGGGTCGGGCGTCCTCGGAGCTGGTGGGCTTCGGGCCCGGGAAGGTCATCGTCATCGGCGAGCACGCCGCCGTGTACGGTCACCCGGTGCTGGCGGGGCCGCTCTCGTGGGGCGTGACCGCGCGCGGGACCCCTTCGGCCAGGTGCGGGCTCGCCGTCCCGAAGGGGAGCAAGCTCACCCCCAGGGCGCGCAAGCTGCTGGCGGCGGCGTTCGACCGTGCGGCGCGGGCGTGCGGGCGCCCGGAGATCCGGGTGGCGCTGGAGTCGGAGATCCCGGTCTCCATGGGCCTGGGCTCGTCCGCCGCGGTGGGCGTGGCGTGCGCGCGGCTGCTGCTCCTGGCGTCCGGGAAGCCGAACCCGCCGCCGGACGTGGTGGCCAGGGTGGCGATGCTGATGGAGGAGGAGTTCCACGGGCAGCCCTCCGGGATCGACCACACCACCTCCGCGCAGGGGCGGCTGATCCTCTACCGGCGGCGGCCCGGCACCCCGCTGGGGACCGCCCGGCCGGTGCAGTCGCCCCGGCCGCTGAAGCTGCTGGTGGCGCTGGTGGGACCGCGGCCTCCCACGCGGGCCACCGTGTCCGCGCTGCGCTCGCGCACCGAGCGCTGGCCCGCGCGGTACGGCCGGCTGATGCGCGAGCTGGGCCAGATGGCGAAGGAGGGCGCCTCCGCGGTGGAGGCGGGGGATCTGGAGACGCTGGGCGACGCGATGAACGCCTCGCAGGGCGTGCTGTCCGCGCTCGGGCTGTCGTCGGCGTCGATCGACCAGATGGTGCATAGGCTGCGCGGGATGGGCGCGCTGGGCGCCAAGCTCACCGGCGCGGGCGGGGACGGCGGCGCGGTGATCGGCCTGTTCCTGGAGCCGGAGCCGGCGGTGGCGAAGCTGCGGCGGCAGGGCGTGAGCTGCTTCGGCAGCCAGATCGCGGGGCCGAGGGCGCTATGAGCGTTCCAGGCCGAGCGACGGCGCGGGCGCACCCGAACCTGGCCCTGGTGAAGTACTGGGGCAAGCGCGACGAGGGGCTGGTGCTGCCCCACCAGTCCAGCCTGTCGCTCACGCTGGCGCCGCTGTCGGTGACGGCGACGGTGGAGCTGGGCGCCGGCGGCGACGAGGTGATCATCAACGGGGAGCGCGCGGCGGGGACGGAGCGCGAACGCGTGCTCTCGCTGATCCGGCGCGTGCAGGCGGGGCGGCCGGAGCTGAAGGGCGCGAAGGTGGAGTCGTCCGGGGACTTCCCCGTGGCGGCAGGCCTGGCGTCCAGCGCGGCGGCCTTCGCGGCGCTGGCGGTGGCGGCGCGGGCGGCGGCCGGGGAGCCGGAGGATTCGAAGGCGGCGTCCATCCTGGCGCGCATGGGGTCCGGCAGCGCCTCGCGGAGCGTGCAGGGCGGCTTCTGCGCGTGGCACCGCGGCGACCGGCCGGACGGGACGGACAGCTTCGCTGAACAGCTCTTCCCGCCGGGGCACTGGCCCGAGGTGCGGATGGTGGTGGCGGTGGTGGCGCGCGAGGAGAAGGACGTGAAGTCGCGGGACGGGATGCGCCACACCGTGGCCACCTCGCCCTTCTACGAGGCGTGGGTGGAGGACGCGGAGCAGGAGGTGGCGCGGGCGATGGACGCCATCCGGCGGCGCGACCTGGAGGGGCTGGGGTCCATCGCCGAACGGAACGCGTGGCGGATGCACGCCACCGCGCTCGCCGCGGATCCGCCGCTCTGCTACCTGAAGCCCAGGACGCTGGAGGTGATCCAGGCCATCGGCCGGCTCCGGGCCCAGGGCGTGCCGGCCTGGTTCACGCTCGACGCCGGGCCGAACCCGGTGATCCTCACCGACGCCGCATCCGAAGCCACCGTGACCGCCCTCTGCCGCGGCCTGGGCGCGGACCCGG
>DATBSS010000171.1:0-13535 GCA_036559665.1 Myxococcaceae bacterium | reverse complement strand
CGCCCCAGCCGCGGACCTCGAGGGAGAGGTTGGGCAAGGTGATCGAGGGCGCGCGCACCTGCTTGATTGCGCTGGCGGGGAGGGCCGCCTTCCCGTCGATCTTCCCATTGTCGAGGAGGGCGATCACCCAACGGGACAGGTTCTCGAGGTTCGAGCTCATGGCGCCCGCGGGGGCGATCCCGCCCGTCTCCCGGTAGTACGGGATCTCGTAGAGCTCGAACGAGTCGCGCCGCTCCGTGAAAGGCACGCCGTGGTCGGGCTGCTTCAAGAGGTCGTCGATGGAGAAGACGGTGCTCGTCATCCTCAGCGGGCCGAGGATGCGCCTCCTCACGAATTCCTCCCAGGTCTGGCCGGAGAGGAGCTCCACTACCCGCCCCGCCCCCGCGTACATCAGGTTGTTGTAGAGGAATTGCTGGCGCAGGGGCTGGATGGGCTCGAGGTAGCGCAGCCGCTCGAAGAGCTCCTGACGCGTGAAGTCCGACTTGAGCCAGATCCAGTCGTGCCGCGTGATGCCGGTGCGGTGGGACAGCATGTCGCGGATCGTCACGGTGTTCGTGAGCGCGTCGTCGTAGAAGCGGATCTGGGGGACGAAACTGCCTCACCGGCGCGTCCCACTCGAGCTTGCCATCCTCGACGAGGATGCCGGCGGACATGGCCGTGAAGAGCTTGGTGTTGGAGGCGATGGGCATGACCGTCTTCGCCGTGAAGGGCAGCTTCTTCCCGTAGTCCCGGAACCCGTAGCCGCGGGCGAACACGAGCTTGTCCTTGACTACGATGCCCAGGCCGAAGCCGGGCACGTTCCAGTCCTTCCGGATCTGCTCCGCGTAGGCGTCGATCTCCTTGAGCTTGGCGGGGAGGTCCGGCTCGTCGGCGGCCCGGGCGAGGGGAGACGCGACGATCGACGCGGGGACGAGAACGAGTGTCAGCTGGTGCAAGGGGCCCCTTCCTGGAAGCTCGGGCATTCTATGAAAAAGCGCGCGCCCGAAGCGGCACAGAGTTGGCTGTCGAGGCGGAACGCGGTGAGAGTCCAGGCCCGATGAGGATACGAGACCCGATCCACGGGACCATCGCCGTCAGCGACGAGGAGCGCGCGGTGATCGACACCCGCTTCTACCAGCGGCTGCGTGGCGTGCGGCAGCTCGGCTTCGGGGACATGGCGTTTCCGGGGGCCACGCACACCCGGCACGCGCACTCGCTGGGGGCGATGCACGTCTCCTCGCGGGTGTTCGACGCGGCGGCGGCGGGCGCCGACCTGCCGGAGGGCGTGCGGTCGCGTTTCCGAGCGGCGGTCCGGCTGGCGGTGCTCTGCCACGACCTGGGGCACATGCCGTTCTCCCACGCGTCGGAGGCGATCGCCCCCGCCCGCGCGTCGCTGGGGCTGCCCGCGTGGCTAGGGGGGAGCGCGGGCCAGGCGTCGCACGAGGACTTCACTTGCAAGATCGTCCTCGACAGCGCGGTGGCGGAGTGCATCCGGTCGAAGTTCGCGCCGATGGGCATCGGTCCGGAGGCGGTGGCCGGCCTGATCGCCGGGGCCTCGCCGCCGAGCGGGGTGGATTTCGGGCATGGCGGGGTGGACTACGCGCCGCTCCTGCGCGCCATCGTCTCTGGAGAGCTGGACGCGGACCGGATGGACTACCTGCTGCGGGATTCGCTCTTCAGTGGGGTGAACTACGGGCGGTACGACCTGGACTGGATCGTCCAGAACCTGGGGACGGCGGTGCAGGGCGGGGCGGCGTACCTGGCGCTGTCGCGCGGCGCGGCGTTCGCCTTCGAGGACTTCCTCCTCAGCCGCTACCACATGTTCCTCTCCGTCTACTACCACCACACCACCGTCAACTTCGACCACATGCTCCGGCGCTACTACGAGGAGGCGCCGGGCGAGTTCGAGATCCCCACCGCGCTGGAGGCCTTCCTGGAGTGCGACGACGGCGCGCTCTGGCAGGCGCTGCGGAGGTCCAGCAACCGGTGGGCGCAGCGCATCGTGGCGCGGCGGCCGTACAAGCTGCTGGCCCAGTTCACCGAGCGCGACGCCGGCTATGACCTCCCGTCGCTCACCGCAGCGCTGTCGCGGGAGTCGGTGGAGCACTTCACCGTGGAGTCGGAGGGCGTCCTCTCTAAGTACTTCCAGGACGGCGGCGGGCCCAGCCTGTTCATCCGGGACACCAGCACCGGGCGGCTGACCGAGGTGGCCAGGTACGTGCCGCTCTACCAGCGATATTCGAGCGCGGTCCGGCTCTCGCGGATCTACGTTCTGCCCGAGCAGATCGCCGCTGCCCGCGGCGTGCTCACCAGGGTGGCCGGATGAGCGAGCGGATTCCAGGGATGCCGGCGGCGGCGCCGGTCGCGGCGAAGCCGAGGGACGCGGCGGTGACCATCGTCTACCGGCAGGTGCCGGGGACCGGCGTGGAGGTGTTCTGGCTGCGGCGGGAGACGTCGCTCTCCTTCGCGGGCGGGTTCTACGCCTTCCCCGGCGGGCGGGTGGACGCGGCGGACGCGCAGATCCCGGTGGAGGGCGCGGAGGGACAGGAGGCGCAGCTCCGGGTGGCGGCGGCGCGCGAGCTGTTCGAGGAGACCGGGCTGCTGCTGGCCGCGGGCGCGGAGAAGGTGGGGGCGGAGGAGCGGGGGGCGGCGCGGGCGGCGCTCCTGGACCGGAAGGAGCCGTTCGCGCAGGTCGTCCAGCGCCTGGGCCTGCAGCTCCGGGCGCGGGACTTCCTCGCCGCCGGGCGGTGGATCACCCCGCCGTCCATGCCCATCCGCTTCGACGCGCGCTTCTTCCTCGCCGAGGCGCCGCCGGTCGGCGTGGCGGAGGTCTGGCCCGGCGAGGCGGCCGAGGGCGCCTGGGTGAAGCCGAAGGACGCGCTCAAGCGGTGGCAGGAGGGGACCGCGCTGCTCCATCCGCCGAACCTGCACGCGATGCAGGTGATGGACGGGTTCCAGGGCGTGGACGATGCGGCGCAGAAGCTGGAGAACCCGCCGCACTGCCCCAACTACGTCGCCAGCCGGATCGAGCTGCAGAAGGGCGTGCTGCTCTTCCCCCTGGAGACGCCGACGCTGCCGCCGGCCACGCACACCAACTGCTACGTGCTGGGGAACGGCGAGTTGCTGATCGTCGACCCCGGGGCGGAGGAGGTGCGGCAGTACGCGCGGCTGCTGGCGCTGGTGGAGGGGCTGAAGGTGGAGGGGAAGCGGCCGGTGGCGGTCTTCGTCACCCACCACCACGCGGACCACGTGGGCGGGGTGGAGGCGGTGCGGGACCGGTTGGGCATCCCGGTGTGGTGCCACGAGCGCACGGCGGACCGGCTGGGGGTGAAGGCGGACCGGCTGATCGCGGACAGCGAGTTGATCACGCTCCAGGGCGCGCCGCCCATGCACTGGCGCGCGCTGCACACGCCCGGGCACGCGCGCGGGCACCTGTGCCTGATGGACGAGGCGTCGCGCGCGGTCATCTGCGGGGACATGGTGTCCGGGGTGAGCACCATCGTCATCGACCCCCCGGAGGGCGACATGACGGACTACCTGCAGCAGCTCGAGCGGCTGCGGTCGCTGCCGGCGGGCGTGCTCTACCCGGCGCACGGCCCGCCGATGCCGGACGGCCCGGCCAAGCTCCTCGAGTACATCCGCCACCGCGAGATGCGGGAGAAGAAGGTGCTGGAGGCCATCGGGCCGGCGGGGTCGAAGCTGGTGGAGATCGTCCCCCGCGCCTACGACGACGTCCCGGAGGCGATCCACCCGGTCGCCGAGCGGAGCGCGCAGGCGATCCTGATCAAGCTGGTGCGGGAGCAGAGGGTGGAGCGGCGGGACGACACGTACTTCCAGGCGGCGGCGAAGGCGTGAGCTCCGGGCGGTGGCTGGCGCTGGCGGTACCGCTGGGCGCCCTGGTCGGGCTGAGTGGGTTCACCGCGCAGTACGCGGAAGGGCTCTCGTACCTGAGCAAAGACCCGGCGGCCTGCGCCAACTGCCACATCATGAACGAGCAGTACGACTCGTGGCGGAAGGGGCCGCACCACGCCGCCGCCACCTGCAACGACTGCCACGTGCCGCCGCACTTCCCGGCCAAGTACATCGCCAAGGCGAGGAACGGGTACCACCACTCGTCCGGGTTCACGCTCCAGCCCGCGGTCCCGGACGCGCCGGGCGCGAAGCTGGTCTTCGAGGAGCCGATCCGGATCAAGGACGCGAACAGCCGGATCCTTCAGGACAACTGCCTGCGCTGCCACGGCGACTTCGTCCACGACGTGGTCCGCGGCAGCACCTGGGCGCATGACGCCATCCGCTGCGTTCACTGCCACAAGGCGGTAGGGCACGGGGCGCGCCGGTAGAAGGGGAGGGAAGCGTGGAACGCAAGCGCAGCCTGCTGGTCTTCGGAGCGGTGGTGGCGGTGACCGCGATCGTCACCGCGCTGGTGGTGGCGTTGCTGGTCAACATCTTCCAGCGCAAGCAGGAGGCGAAGAACCCGTTCCTCAAGCTGGTGGAGGTCACCGAGGACGACGTCGACCCGAAGAAATGGGGCGTCAACTGGCCGCGGGAGTACGACGGCTACCTGCGCACCGCGGAGCCCACCGGCACCCGGTTCGGCGGCGGGCTGGTCGGTCCCGAAGGGTCGATGCCTCCGGAGAAGGCCGGGCGGGACCCGTGGTTGACCCGAATCTTCGCCGGCTACCTGTTCGCGGTGGACTACCGCGACCGGCGCGGCCACGCCTTCATGCTGGCGGACCAGGAGGTCACGAAGCGGAACGCCCCGGGCGAGGCGAAGCAATCCGGCAACTGCCTCCACTGCCACGCGTCGGTAATGCCGCTCTACCGGGCGCTGGGGAAGGAGGCGCTGCCTGGCGGGAGCCCTTCGGAGCAGGTCCAGAAGGGCCTGGAGAAGGTCAGCGAGATGACCTACTGGGACGCGCACGCGCTGCTGGCGAAAACCACCGGCAGCGCGCACCCGGTCTCCTGCGTCGACTGCCACGACCCGTCGACGATGGAGCTGCGGGTGACGAGGCCCGGCTTCCTCGCCGGCATCCAGAAGCTGGCGGCATCCGGCGTCCCGGCGCCGCACCTGCCCAGCGTGGAGCGGTGGCGCCGCGGCGACCGGTCGCACCCCTACGACCCGAACACGGACGGCACCCGCCAGGAGATGCGGTCCTTCGTGTGCGGGCAGTGCCACGTCGAGTACTACTGCGGGAAGGGCGCGACCCTGTTCTTCCCCTGGGACAAGGGACTGAAGGTCGAGCAGATCGAGCAGACCTACGACGGAATGCAGGTGCACGGGCGCCGCTTCAAGGACTGGGTGCATGCCGAGACGGGCATGGAGGTCCTCAAGGCGCAGCACCCGGAGTTCGAGCTGTGGAGCCAGGGGATCCACGCGCGGAGCGGAGTGGCGTGTGCGGACTGCCACATGCCCTACAAGCGCGAAGGGGCGCTCAAGGTGTCCGAGCATTGGGTGCGCAGCCCGCTGCTGGAGGTGAACCGCTCCTGCCAGACGTGCCACCCGTACGGCGACGAGGAGATCAAGGCGCGGGTGGAGGCCATCCAGGAGCGGCACCACGCGCTCCTCACGCGCGCGGGGGAAGCGGCGGTGGCGATGATCGACGCGCTGGTGGCGGTGCGGAAACCGGTCATCGAACGCCTGAAGGCGCAGGCGAAGACGCCGGAAGAGTTGCAGGTGCTCTGGCAGGCGGAGGTGGACAAGGATCCAGCCCTCAAGGAACTGGGCGACCTGCAGCGTGCGGCGCAATGGCGGCTGGACTTCATTGCCGCCGAGAACTCCATGGGCTTCCACGCGCCGCAGGAGATGGCGCGCATCCTGGCGGAGTCGATCGACCTGTCGCGGCAGGCGCAGGTGAAGGCGCTCTCCCGGCTCAGCGCGGGCACCGGGAAATAGAGGCTCACCGGTAAGCGGGCTCAAGCCCTCGGAACATTGGGAAGTGGCGAATGTTGGTCGTCAACAGCGCACCTCCAAGGACCTGCGCCGTCGCTGCCAGCAGGTAGTCCACCGTGTCCACGCCAGCGTGCGACCGAAGGTAGCGGCGTGCCAACTCTCCAGCCCGATCAGCGATGTCTATGGTCACCGGTTGCCAGTTCAGAGCGTCCAGCAGGGCTCGCGTGGGGACCTCCTCCTTGGCGCGCATGCCGGCCAAGATCTCCGTTCTGACCGGGGTCACGCTCCACAACTCGTCACCTGCGGCAGCGTGGCGCTTCAGGAGGGCCACCGCGCGCGGATCGGCCCTGAGGTGATCGATCAGGACGGACGCATCCAGGATGGCGATCATCGGCCGCGCTTCGCGTGCAAGGTCGCCAGGCGACCCGGCCTGACCGAATCCACGTAGGAGGCGCCATCGAATTTCCGGCTAGACCAGGCACCCGCGGTCGCATCGAGCACCGCAACCAACTCGGCCGGCTCGCGCAGATAGGTGCGGTCGATGGCCTCCCGGATGAGATCCGACACCGTGCGCCCGGATTCGCGGGCCCTCCGCCTCAGGGCGCCAGCTTCGTCATTGCTGAGGTAGATCTGCGTCCGCTTCATGATGATGTACGTATACACCACGCCGCGGAGCGTCCACATCCGCGGGGAAAATAGCTCCGTCCTTGACTGGCCACTTTCGTCCCACCGAGCATCCCCGGCCAACCGGGAGGGGATCGAAATGAAGCGAACGATGGTGCTGGTTGCGGCGGCGATGGCGCTGGTGGCGTGCAAGGGCGAAAAAGGTGACGCGGGCGATCAGGGACCGCAGGGGCCGCAGGGCCAGCAAGGCGTGAGGGGTGACACCGGTGCCTCCGGCGCCACCCCCGACGTCTCCTTCGTCGGCCGGTTGCTGGAAGCGGAGTCCCCGAGCTCCTCGGCGGTGACGGCTGGCGTGACCGCCGCGGACCCAACGGCCTCGGGCGGGAACGTCCGCTTCGCCGCCGGCAGCGGCGCGGCGGGGTCGGTCTACGCGATCATCAACCTCGACCTGGGCGGGAAGCTCGGTGTGGGCCGCACGGAGGTGACGGTCCGCGCGAAGGTGACCAGCAACCTCTCCTCGGCGGTGCTGGCGCAATTCCGCTGCGATTCGGTGCGAGCCGGGACGGGATCGCCCACGGCGGTCAGCCCGTTGCTGGACATCCGCCCGAACGAATTTGCATCCGGCCAATGGCGCGAGCTGACCATTCGGTGCAACTTCCTTCCCGACGACGTCAGCCAGGCGGTGGTGATGGACAGCTTCACGCCCGGGATCACCGACCTGACGCTCGACTACGTGCGGATCACTCCGCTGCCCTCCGCGACCCGCTTGCTGGGCCAGGCGGGCTGCCTCAATTGCGCCACGACGACGGAAACGTTCACCGCGTACATGGTGGCCAAGGCCGCCGGGGCTCCGGTGGAGACCACGGTGACCACCAGCGGCGGGCCCGTGCTGGTCATGATCACCCTGGGCATGACCATGAATCCCGTGGTCCGGTTCTACTGCAGCATCCGGGTCCGGAACGCGGGTGGGACCGTCCTGAACGCAGCGGACGTCTATGGCTCCACGGGCACCTCGGCGGACCGGTCGTGCTCCGGGAGCTACGTCTTCAACCTGCCGGCCGGCCGCTACACCTTCGAAGCGGATGGCTGGACCCAGACGTCGAGCGCCGTCACCTGGTCCTATTCGCGGCAGATCTCCGTCTGGGAGATGTGAGCCGGAGGGCCGCTCACCTCAGCTCGATATCCACCTGACGTTTCCCGTCGTCCGACCGACCGTCCGTGATCTGAAAGGACACGGCGCTCTGCTCGCTTTTGGAGAGATGCAGCGTCGCCGTCAGGTACCGGGTGCGGCTGAAGAGCTGTTTCTTCGCCACGCGGTCCAGGATCTCCATGACCAGCGCCGCGTCCAGCCGGTCGTACCGGAAGGGCAGCGACGCAATCCAGTCCAGCTCGTCGGGATCGGTGGCGATCTGCGCGAGATCGGGCAACGGCTCCCCTTCGGTGATCCGCACCGTCCTCTTCGGCACCTTGCCCATCGAGGTCAGCAGGCAGTTCAGGTAGCTCGCTTCACCGTCATGTTCGGTGTACTGCCATCCCGGTTCCTTCGCCGACCTCCCCACCGGCTGCAGGCTGTAGTGCTGCCGGTCGTGGACGAAGATCCGGGCGCGGGGGCGCATGGCGCCGAAGGCGACCTTCGCCCAGTCCTCCTGCAGGAACGGCAACATCGCCTCATCGATGATGAGCACGTCCGCGCCGCGGACTCCCGCCTCGAACGCCAGGGGATGACCCTCGAAGAT
Organism: Myxococcaceae bacterium; assembly: GCA_036559665.1. Lineage (GTDB taxonomy): Bacteria > Myxococcota > Myxococcia > Myxococcales > Myxococcaceae > DASRBA01. Next base: position 5,306 of record DATBSS010000171.1, on the reverse strand, counting down.
GAGGACCGAGTGCCCGACGTAGGCCAGGCTCACCAGCATCCCGAGGAACGGGATGCACCGGTCCATCGAGCGGGCGTTGTTCTCCTTGTCCTGGAGGAGCGCTTCCAGCTTGTTGTACGCGACCGCCACGACGTGGAACGGCCGGTCACCGCCCAGGACGGCCCTGGCTTGACGCTCCGCTTCCGGGGGCATGCTCCCCGGGGCCGGCCCGTTGACCTCCATCCGCATTCGACCGGGGGTGAAGATGAAGACCCCGTTCGGCTTCTCCTCGCGCGCCTTTGCGAAAAGCGCCTTCACGTCGAACATCCCCTCGACCTCGGGCATGCGCGGTTCGAAGAGGTCTTCGGGATCGTCTTTGGAATCGGAGGTGGTCATGTCAATTCTGAGGTAGTCCAGGAGGGCGGGCCGATGAAGAATGCCCGAGTGGACTTCTCCGGGGAGACGAAATCATGACGGCGTCCGGCACGCCTGGGACCGCGATCCTCGCTCGCGCGCCGGGGCGGGTGAACCTGATCGGCGAGCACACCGACTACAACGGCGGCTACGTGCTGCCGGTGGCCATCCCGCAGCAGACGACGGTGGAGGTCGTCGCTCGGGATGACCGTCGGGTGCGCATCTCCAGCATCGACATGAAGGAGGAGCGCGAGTACGTCCTCGGCCAGGAGAAGGCCGGGCAGGGCTGGCTGGACTACGTCCAGGGCGTCACCTTCGTCCTCCAGCGCGAGGGCTTCAAGAACCTCCGCGGCTTCGAGGCCCGCATCGGCTCCGAGGTTCCGCTGGGGAGCGGACTGTCCTCCAGCGCCGCCCTCGAGGTGAGCCTGCTCCGCGGCCTCCGCCAGGCGTTCTCCCTCCAGCTGGACGACGTCCGCCTGGCGCTGCTGGGGCAGAAGGTGGAGACCGAGTTCGTCGGCGCCCCGGTCGGCATCATGGACCAGATGGCCTCCAGCCTCGCCGACGAGAAGGCCGCGCTCTTCCTCGATACCCGCACCATGCAGCACGAGCGCATCCCGCTCCCCGAGGGGATGGAGCTGATCGTAATCAGCTCCGGCGTGGCCCACAACCACGCGGGCGGCGACTACAAGGTGCGCCGGGCGGAGTGCGAGCGCGCTGCGTCCATGCTCGGCGTGGCCCAGCTCCGCGACCTCTCCGAGGCCGACCTCCCCAGGGCCATGGCGCTCCCGGAGCCGCTCGGCCGCCGCGTCCGGCACGTGGTCACCGAGAACGCGCGGGTGCTCGCCACCGTGGAGGCCCTCCGTGCCGAGGACCTCCCGCGCCTGGGGAAGCTGCTCAACGAGTCCCACGAGTCGCAGTCCAAGGACTACGAGGTCTCCATCCCGGAGATCGACCTCCTCGTCCGCCTGGCCCAGCAAGAGCCGGACGTCTTCGGCGCCCGCCTCACCGGCGGCGGCTTCGGCGGGTCGATCCTCGCCGTCGCGCGCGCCGGATCCGCCGCGAAGGCTGCCGGACACATCGCCGAGGCGTACGCTTCCCAGGTGACCGCCAAGCCGAGGATCCTTCTCCCATGACCGCAGAGAGCGCTGCTCAAGAGGCCGATCGCGCCCGCCGTCTCCTCGAGGACCCCTCGGTGGCCGACGTGGTGGCCCGGATCCGCCACGGCGAGTTCAACGCCCCGCTTCCCCCTGCGCCGATCGAACCGCTGGCCCCCGGCGACCTCCTGACCCCCCCGGCCCCCGGCACCCCGGAGCACGCGCGGTTGCTCCAGCTGGGCGAGGACGCGCTCCGCCGCGGCGAGCTGGCGGCGGTGGTGGTGGCGGGCGGCGCCGGCACCCGCTTCGGCTCCAACATCCCCAAGGCGCTGGTGCCGGTCCTGGAGACGCGGACCTTCCTGGACGTGAAGCTGGCGCAGCTCCAGTCGCTCGCGAAGCGCTACGGCAAGTCCGTCCCCCTGGCGCTGATGACGTCCGACATCACCCACCCGGCGATGGCCGTCGACCTCACCGACCGCAAGCCCTACCCGGACGTCCTCCTCTTCATGCAGCGGATGCTCCCGCGCCTCACGCCCTCGGGCGACCTGTTCACGACCCCGGAAGGGTACCCGTCGTACGCGCCGGCCGGCCACGGCGACTTCTTCCGCGCGCTGCGCGAGAGCGGCACCGGCGAGGCGCTCTACGCGCGCGGCGTCCGCCACCTGTTCTTCTCCAACATCGACAACCTCGCCGCGACGGTGGACCCGCTCATCGCCGGGCTCCACCTCTCCGGCGGCCGCGAGATGACCGTCGAGGTCACTCCCCGCCAGAACCCCTCGGGCGCGCTCGACGTCGGCGCGGCGCCGGGGCGCATCGGCGGGCGGCCCCAACTCGTCGAGCAGGTGGACCCGACCAAGCACGCGCTGATCTCCACCAACAACCTCATCTTCACGCTGGCGCCGCTGCTCAAGGGCCGGCTGGAGCTCCCCTTCCGGGTGGCGAAGAAGGAGGTCTCCGGCGCCAAGGTGCTCCAGCTGGAGCAGGTGACCGCCGAGGTGATGGGCCTGCCCATGGTCTTCGTCCAGGTCCCGCGCGGCGACGTGAAGATCAGCCGCTTCGAGCCGGTGAAGGCCCCCGCGGACCTGCCCCGCGCCGGGGAGTGGGTCCGAGCGCATCTCGCCTCGTGGTGAGCGAAGACGCCGCCGTCTGGCAGCTGGATCTCCCGACCACCGAACGCCCGGAGCGGATCCGCTTCCTGGTGAACGAGTACTCGTCCTTCTCCAATTCCGGCTCGTTCCACCTCGGAGAGGCGGAGATCGACAGCCGCATCCCCTGGCTCCGCCCCATCCACCGCAACCTCCACCTCCCCAGGCAGCGGCGGCCCGGCGAGCTGACCTCTTCCCTCTTCGGGGCGCTGGCCATCCCGGGGCAGGAGCCGATCACCGTCGGCGTCCTCGGGCCCCAGGCCCACTTCGCGCAGGTGCGCGTGTCGCCGCGGCCCGGATCCATCCGGCTGTGGGTCCAGCTCCAGCTCGAGGGGGGCAAACCGGCCGGGAAGCCGCCGGAGATCTTCGTCGAGCGCGGGCCGGTGTGGCGCGCGCTGGACCGCTACGCCCGCGCCTGGGGGATGGAGCCTCGCGCCGTGCCTGCTGGCTGGTGCAGCTGGTACCACTACTACACGCGCATCGATGAACGCGCGTGCCACCGGAACCTCGAGCTCGCGCCGCGGTTCCCGGTCCAGGTCTTCCAGCTCGACGACGGCTACCAGCGCGACCTGGGCGACTGGCTCACCCCCAACGCGAAGTTCCCTTCCGGGCTCGCCGACCTGGCCCGCCGCGCGCGCGACGCGGGGATGGTGCCGGGCCTCTGGCTCGCGCCGTTTCTTGCTCGAAAGGGTCACGAATGGGTGCTCCGGGACGCGCGCGGCCGGCCCGTGAAGGCGCTCTGGAATCCGGCCTGGGGAGCGTTCCGCTTCGCCTACGCGCTGGACCCGACGCACCCAGGACTGCGGAAGCACCTGCGCGAGCTCTTCTCCACCCTCCGCGAGCAGGGCTTCGGCTTCTTCAAGCTCGACTTTCTCTTCGCCGGCGCGCTCCCGGGCGTCCGCCACGGCCCGGCCGTCACTTCACTTGAGGCACTGCGCGGCGGGCTCCAGGCCATCCGCGACGCGGTGGGCGACGCGTACCTGCTCGGCTGCGGCTGCCCGCTGGAGGCGGGGATCGGCCTGGTCGACAGCATGCGCGTGGGCAACGACGTGACGCCGGCCTGGTCCACCTGGATCGACCGCTGGATCGGCCGCGGCTTCGAACAGCTCTCCACCCGCAACTGCCTCCGGAACACGCTGGTGCGCGCGCCGCTCAACGGGCGCCTCTTCCACAGCGACCCGGACTGCCTCCTCACCCAGGGGCTGACGCCCACCGAACAGCGAACCCTGGCCCAGGTGAACGCGCTCTCGGGCGGGACGCTGATGATCTCGGACGACCTTTCCGCGCTGACCCCGGAGCGGCGGGCCGTAGTCGACTTCGCCTTCCAACTCTCCCGGGAGGTCCGAGCGGGGGGCCCCCGCACCTTCGCCGCGCCCGACCTGATGGAGCGCCGCATCCCGGAGCTTCAGCTCGCGCTCGGGGCGGAGGACGCGCTCCTGGGGGTCTACAACTTCGGCGGGCGCCCGGCCGCGAAGACGGTGCGGCTCCGGGAGCTCGTCCCCTGGCCCCGCTTCACCGTGAACGGGAGCGAGGCCGGGGACTCCATCTCCACGGAGGAGATCGAGCCCCACGGGGCCCGCCTCTTCCGGATCCGGGCTAGCTCGCAGGAAACCACGTCGGCCATGACGGATGCCCGGTGAGATCGGGGACGAGCGTACGGAGTGAAGCTTCGACACGTTTGAGGAAGCCCTTGATCGCCGCGGTGAGCTCGCCGATCGAAGCCTCCGCCCTGGCGCCATTGAAGGAACAGCTGAGTCGAACCCGTTCACCTCGCTGCTGAAGCCGCAGCGTTCCTGCTCCGGTCACCAAGCAGGTCGCAGCTCCGGTTGAGTGTGGCAGGTTCAAGGCAAGGCTCATGTGCGTCGCGAAGCCGAGCAGCGGCTGCTGCAACCAGACGTTGTTCGACGTATCCAGGAGATCTGTTTCGTCGACGGAGAAGCGAATGGGCATCACGAACCAGGTCGTTCCGAGCACCGCTGGATCAGCGGCAGACGGGTGGCCCCGCCGGTTCTCGGCCAATACGTCCTCGTCGAGTCGAAAATCAAGTATCACGGCCATGGGATGGGCTCCTGGTGATGCTGGCGTTGTGCTGCCTCGCGGTGGCCCGGCGCCGGCGCACCTTCCGCCTGCACCGGGCCATCGGAGGATGATGCCGCTCGCCTACTTCTTGGCCTTGTCCATCTCGGTCTTGGCGGCCATCTGCGCCTTCGCGTGATGCTCCATCATGTGCTGGCCGATCCACTGGTGGAGGACCGCCGGCGGCAACTCGCCCAGCTTCACCGCCACCAGCACCTCCTTGCCGGACCGGTTGACGGTGTACGTCACGGTGGCGCCGGAGACCATCGTCTCCTTGACCTTCTTCAGCTCGGTCTGGTTCTCGTCGCCGAACTTGACCCCGTTCAACGCGACCAGTGTGTCGCCGGCCTGCAGGCCCGCCGCTTTGGCCGGGCTGTCCTCGACGACGCGCGTCACCTTGAGCGCCTTGGTCTTCTCGTCCTCGTCCATCTCGATCCCGACCCAGCCGCGGCCCTTGAGCTTGGCGGTCATCTCGTTCAGGCAGGTCTGGGCTTCCGCCTTGCACGAGTACCCGTCGCCCGCGTGGGCGGCGAAGGCCATGGCGGCGGCGAGGCTGGCGGCGAAGTTCTTCCAGGTACGCATCGTGTTGATCCCTCTC
>DATBSS010000170.1:0-9660 GCA_036559665.1 Myxococcaceae bacterium | reverse complement strand
TTGCAGACCCAGCAGGCCGGGTTTGCGCAGCCGGCGCAGCAGAAGGCACAGCAGAACGATCCGCTGGCCGCGCTGTCCAAGGCGCTCGCTGCTCTCGAGCAGGCCGTCCAGGCGCTGAGCAGCAAGGGCTTCAACAACGGCCAGAGCGTCGCGCAGCAGGCCACGCAGAACCTGGGCCAGAGCGGCAAGTCGCAGCAGCCGGCGTTCGACTTCAGCAACCTGTTCAGCGGCGGGTCGGTGTTCGACCAGCAGAAGTCGCAGCCCGCTCAGCAGACCTACCAGCCGTCTCAGCCGACCTACCAGCCGTCGTACCAGGCCCCGGTGCAGCAGCAAACCGCTCCTGCGCAGACCAACAACAGCTTCCTCAACGGGTCTGGCGGCGGCGCGGGTCCGGTCCACGGCAACAGCGACCACCACATCCAGCAGTTCGGCAACGATCGGTCCGGCGGTGGCGGCCGCGTGGATCCGGGTGGCGCCAACAACCGCGTGGGCGGGTAGATCCAGCCCTTCTGCCGCGAGGTCCGCCTCGCGGTGAGCCAGAGAGCCAGCGCCCCGAGGGAGCCTCCCTCCGGACGCTGGCTTTCGGCGTTTCTGGGGCACGGCGCCAGGTTCGGGGTATAAGCCCGCCCGCCTCATGATCCCTCGAGACCAGATCCGCAACGTGGCCATCGTGGCCCACGTCGACCATGGCAAGACCACGCTGGTGGACTTCATGCTCCGCCAGGCCGGCGTCTTCCGCAGCAACGAGGCCATGGTGGAGCGGGTCATGGACTCCAACGACCTGGAGCGGGAGAAGGGCATCACCATCCTGGCCAAGAACACCGCGGTCAGCTTCCGGGGCCACCAGATCAACATCGTGGACACGCCGGGCCACGCCGACTTCGGCGGCGAGGTGGAGCGCGGGCTGCGGCTGGTGGACGGGGTGCTGCTGCTGGTGGACGCGGCGGAGGGCCCGCTGCCGCAGACGCGCTTCGTGCTCTCCAAGGCCCTCTCCATGGGCCTGAAGACGGTGCTGGTGATCAACAAGATCGACCGGCACGACGCCCGCCCGCGGGAGGTGCTGGACGCGGTGTACTCGCTGTACATCGACCTCGGCGCGGACGAGGCGCAGCTGGACTTCCCGGTGCTGTACGCCGTCGCCCGCGAGGGGAAGGCGTCCACCCGGCTGGAGGAGCCGGGGACGGACCTGCGCCCGCTGTTCGACGCCATCCTCTCCCACCTGTCGCCGCCGCCGGCCGGCGAGGGCGCCCTGCAACTGCTGGTGGCGAACCTGGACTACGACGACTACGTGGGCCGCCTGGCGATCGGCCGGGTCCACTCCGGGAAGATGACGTCCAACCTCCCGGTGGCGGTGGTGCGGGAGGGCGGCGTGGTGCGGCCGGGGAAGATCCTCAAGCTGTACGGCTTCTCCGGGTTGAAGCGGGCGGAGATCGCGGACGCCGGGCCGGGGGAGATCGTCTGCGTGGCGGGCATCGAGGAGATCTCCATCGGCGACACCATCTCCGCCGCCGACAGCCCGCGGGCGCTGCCGCGCATCACCGTGGACGAGCCCACGATGATGATGGTCTTCCGGGTCAACGACGGGCCGCTGGCCGGGCGCGAGGGCAAGTACGTCACCTCGCGCAACCTGCGCGAGCGCCTCCACAAGGAGGCGTACCGCAACGTCTCCATCCGGGTGGAGGACACCGAGGCGCCGGACGCCTTCCGGGTGGTGGCGCGCGGCGAGCTGCAGCTGGCGGTGATCATCGAGAACATGCGCCGGGAGGGCTACGAGCTGACCGCCTCCAACCCGGAGCCGGTGACCAAGACCGTGGACGGGGTGCTGCACGAGCCGATGGAGCTGCTGGTCTGCGACCTGCCGGACACGTCGGTGGGCGCGGTGACGGAGCGGCTGGGCCCGCGCAAGGGGCGGATGGTGGACATGGGCTCATTGGGCTCGGGGCGGACGCGGCTGCAGTTCCGCATCCCGTCCCGCGGGCTGGTGGGCTTCCGCAACGAATACCTCACCGTCACCCGCGGCGAGGGGATCATGTCCGCGCAGTTCGACGGCTACGAGCCGTGGTTCGGGCACATCCCCAAGCGCTCCAACGGCGCCATCGTCTCCGACCGGCTGGGGGACACGGTGCCCTACTCGCTGTTCTCCATCCAGGAGCGGGGCGAGCTGTTCGTGGGGGCGGGGGTGCAGGTCTACGAGGGGATGATCATCGGCGAGCACGCCCACCCCTCGGACCTCAACGTCAACTGCTGCCGCGGCCGCAAGCTCACCAACATCCGCGCCGCCAACCGGGACGAGAACGTCATCCTCTCCCCGCCGCGCGAGATGGGGCTGGAGAAGGCGCTGGAGTGGATCGCCCCCGACGAGCTGGTGGAGGTCACGCCCAAGTCGGTGCGCCTGCGCAAGAAGACCCTCTCGTCCAACGACCGCTACAAGCTGGAGCGGGACCGCAAGCGCGAGGACCGCGAGGCCGAGGAAGAGGCCGGCGAGGTCGGTTAGCCCGGGGTCAGAAGGTGTACTTCACCCGCGGGAAGACGCTGAAGGCGGGGATGTTGGCCCGGAAGACGTAGCGGGCCACCACGTCCATCCCGACCGAGAAGTGGTCCATGGCGGTGGCGTACTCCAGGCCCACGCCCGCGCCCAGGTTGAAGCCCTGGGTGATCGCGCCCACCGGCGCCGGGTCCAGCAGCGTCTGCCCGGCCAGCACCTTGGGCGCCAGGTAGAAACGGTCGCCCAGCGGGTGCAGGTAGGCGAGCTGGACGTCGAAGAAGGTGAGGGTGAAGGCGTCCGTCTGCTGGCAGAGGTCGCCCACCCGGCCGGCGAAGCAGTTGAACGCGTTGGCGCCGAACGCCACGTGCCCGGAGAGGGAGAAGCGGTCCCAGAGGTCCACGCCCACCCCGAGCTGCAGGTAGCTCTGCGGGTTGGAGTAGACGTCGTTGCCGCCCAGGGTGAAGAACGCGCCGATGTCCGTCTCCGTGTAGAAGCCCCGGCGGACGTGCAGCGGCACCCCGTGCGGCGGGGTGGCCGCCTCGGCGGCGCCCGAGACCGCGAGGCACAGGACCAGCAGCGCGTTCTTCGTCATCACCCTACCCTTCGCCCTTCTCGTCCGACCCGGCGGGCTTGAACACCCACGGGAAGGTGACGGTCACGATGCCGCCGCCCGGCACCTCGGGGAACTTCCAGCGGCGGATGCGGGTCAAGATGCACTGCTCGGCGCGCTCGGCGGAGAGCGAGGTCTCGGTCACGGTGGCGTCGGTGACGCCGCCGTCCGGGCCAATGGTCCACACCACCGCCACCTTCCCGGAGAGGTCCGGGTGCGCGTTGAGCTCCTGCTCGTAGCAGTACTGGATCTCGCGCTCGTGGGACTTGACCACCTTGTAGATGACCTCCTTGGAGAGGCCGCCCACGACGATGGTCTTGCCCGGCACCACCTTGACGACCTCCTTCTGGAGACCGCCCAGGTCCCCGGTGCCGCCCGGCGGGCCGCGGCCCTTCCCCTTGGTGCCCAGGCCGCCCAGCCCCAGGCCGGTGCCGCCGGCGCCCGGACCCTTGCCGCGCTCACCCAGCCCGCCGAAGCCGTGCGCGTCGCCCATCCCGGCCCCGGTCTTCAGCCCGCCCACCGCGTCGTTGATGCCGGTGCCGAAGCCGCCCGGCCCGAGCACGTTGGACGAACCGTCCTTGCCGCCCAGGCGCGCCACCGCGCCCAGCAGGCCCACGTGGTGGATGGTGGTGCGGTCCGCCTCGCGCTTGGTGGGGTCCACGATGGGGCTGCCGGGCCTGGAGGGATCCGCCTCCTCCTGCTTCGCCTCCGGCTTGCCCATCTTTCCCTCCTCCTCGGACGCCTTCTCGCCCTCCGCCAGGGTGCTCTTCTGCTTCGGCTTGACCGGCTTCGGGACGACCGCCGGGTGCACCAGGTAGTGGGCCACCTGCTGCGCGCTGTCGCGGAAGAGGTCGCTGGAGCTCTGGGCCTCGCGGGGCGTGATCAGCAGGGAGACCACCAGCGCCACGCCCATCAGCAGCGAGATGGAGGCGATCTTGAAGAAGGTGTAGTCGGCCCGGTCGCGCTGGACGACGACGCCGGGCGGCGGCCGCACCTGGCGCACCAGCAGCGCCACGTTCTCGATCTCCACCCGCGCCAGCTCATCCAGGGCCAGCGTGACCGCGGCGACGCCCGTGGCCGGCCGCGGCGAGCCTCCGGCGCGCGCCACCGTCACCTTCGCCTGGGGCGGCACGGTGAGCGCCACCTTGCCGCCGCCCGCCACCGCCACGCGCATGGACGCGCCCACCGAGGTGGAGAACACCTGGAAGTGGTTGCGGGGCGAGTCGCCGATGCGCACCGGCGCGCCGTCCGTGAAGTGCTTCACGTCCAGCACCCGGTCGCCCCAGAGGAGCGCCACCTGGAGGACGTGGTGCGCGGGCGTGGGCGGTTCGGAGGGGATTCGCGCCGGAGCGCCCCGGGCGCGCGCGGCCGGGGCTTCGGGCGGGCGGGTGTGCCGCGGTGGTGCGTTCAGGTGGAGGGCGGGAACCGCGGAGGCGCCCCGGTCCAGCCTGAGGTCCGCGAACGAGGTGGGTGGGTCACCGCCCCCGAACAGCACCTCCACCCGCGATCGGCCCACGGAGATGACGTCCCCCGAGGCCAGCGAGCGCGGTTCGCGCACCGGCTGGCCCGCCAGGTGGGTGCCGGCCTCCGAGCCGAGATCGATCACCATCACCACGCCGTTGCGCTCGCGCTTGAGCATCAGGTGCAGGTTGCTGACCTGCGGATCCGGGATCCGCACCGCCGCGCCCGCGCCCGAGCCGAGGATGATGCTCTCCTGGTCGGACACCGACTCGTGCACCCGGCCGTCCGGCCCGGTGATCCGCAACCTGATCTGATTCGTTCCTCCTGAAGCCATGTCTCTTTGTCCCCCCTCCAACCCCAGCCCCCGACCGCGCGCCCGCTACAGGTGGTCCACCGACTTCTGAAGCTCCGGCGTGAAGTCCGCCCGCACGCGGATCCGGCTGTCGAAGCCGGTCTTGCGGCGGTTGATGACGTAGGAACCCTCCGGCTTGGTGAGGTCGCCCTCCACGTTGACCTCGCTGAAGTCGACCACGGACTTCTTCCGGTAGACGGTCTTGTCCGCCTCCTGGATCACGCGCGTGGTGGTGGTCGTGGTGGCCGGCGCCTTCGGGTCCTCCGCGCGCGCGGTGCCGGGCGCGCCAAGGAGGAGCGCCAGGAGCGCCGTCGCCGCCGCTGTCGTCGATCGAGCTCGAGCCATCATCGGTGCTCCTTCAAATCCCATACCCAGTCTACTGCGCCGGCTCGGGCGAGCCGCCGCCCTCCGCCTGCCCGCTGCCTCCCGAACCCGTGGCGGCACGGGCCGCCTGGATGGTCCTCAGGCGGGCCTCGGCGGCCTGGCGTTCCTGCGGGGTGGTCGCGAGGTGGAGACATTTCTCCAGGAAGGGCAACGCGCGGTCATAGCCGGTGCGGTCCGCGCCATACCCGAGGCCGGCGCCACAGGTGGCCTCCGGGTCGTCCGGCTGGAGGGCGAGGACCTGCTCGAAGGCGGCGCCCGCGTCCGGGCCCCGGTGTGGGTCCTGGGCGCGCAGCCCGTCCAGTGCCCAGGCGCGGAGGCGGAGCGCCTCGCGGGACCCGGGGTGGAGCGCGAGGACCCTGGAGAAGGACTTCTCGGCGGTGGCGTAGTCGCGGTTGGCGAGGGCGAGCAAGCCCAGGTTGAGGTGCGCCGGGGCGAAGGACGGGTCCAGGGCGATGGCGCGCTGGAGCTCCGCCAGCGCGCGGGGGCGTTCGTCGAGCTTGAGATAGATGAGGCCCAGGGTGTTGGCGACGGAGGGGTCCTCCCCGGCGCGCTTGTGGGCCGTGAGCGCGTAGAGCTCGGCGAGGCGCGCGTTGCCCTGGTCCAGGGCGCAGAGCGCGAGCGTGCGGTAGGCGGCGGCGTCATCGCGGGAGCGGGCCAGGACCCGGCGCGCGGTGGCCTCGGCCTTCTCGCGCTGGCCGGCGCTGCGCTGGGCGGCGGCGAGGCCGTTCAGGAGCTGGAGCTCGTCCGGGTGACGCTGAACGGCGGATTCGTAGAGCGGGACGGCGTCCGCAGCCTTGCCCTGCTCGCGGAGGAGCTGGGCGAGGGCGGCGAGGGCGCGCGCATGGTCCGGGTTGGAGGAGAGGGCCTCGCGGTAGGCGCGCTCGGCGGCGGCGACGTCGCCCTGGCGCTCGGCGATGACGCCGAGGTCATAGCGCGCGGAGGCGCGGTGTGGGTCGGAGTCCGGAATGGACTCGAAGCCCTGCTTCGCCTCGTCCAGGCGCCCGCCCTCGAACGCGGCGACGGCGTCGGAGAACGCGGAAGACGCCGGGATCGGTTTCGGGACCTCGGCCTGGGGCTCTGGAGCCGGGGGGGCCGCGGGCGCGGCGGATACCTGGGCCGGCGCGGCGGCCGGCGCGAGGACCGGAGTCGACCGGGTCTCGCGCTGGGCGCCGGCGCAGCCCAGAAGCATCGCGATCGAGATCAGCTTCCTCATGGCGCCCCACCCGCCTCCTCCGCCCCCTTCTCGAGCCCGGCGGTCCAGGAGGCGTCCGCCGATGGAGGCCGCACCTCCCGCGCCCTGGGGTACGTGCCCGGCTTGAGCTTGTTCACCTGCTCCTGGGCCGCCGCCGTCCACTCCCCGTAGATGGACAGCTCGTACGCCTTCTCCAGCGCCTTGCTCAGCGCCTCCACCGCCTGGTCCTCCAGCGGCAGCGCCAGCTTCTCCAACTCGTCCCGGTACATCTGCTGCTCGCGCTCCGACAGCCCTCGCGGCATCGCCGACTCCAGGATGTCCCGCGCGATGTCCGCGTACGCCAGCCCGATCCGCGTCAGCGAGGCGATCCCCCACTCCCCCACCCCCAGCTGCAACACCTCCACGTACGACCGCTCCAGCTCCCGCAGCCGCTTCCGCTTCGCCTCCAGGTCCCGCTGCACCGTGGCGATCCGCGTGAACCGGATCCCCTCGTACTCCTTCCACAACCGCTCCAGCGCCAGGAACCGCGCGTGCGCGTACGCCGCCGTCACGTCCGGGTCCTTCCTCGCGTCCGCGCCCAGCCGCTGGTACGCCCGGATCACCTCGCCCTGCAGCGCCTCCGCCCGCCGCGCGTCGTGCATCGCGCGCCACGCCAGCATCTGCCGGTACTTCGCCATCACCAGCTGCTCCGGCTTCACCCGTGGATCGCGCCCGTACGCCTGCTCGTACCGCTCGAACGCCCGCGCCGCCTCCACCCACTTGTGGTCCCGCTCCCGCAACAGCCCCAGCGCGTACTGCATCTGCGGCGCGTCCGGCCGCTCCTTGAACCTCGCCAGGTAGCGCTGGTACGCGGCGGCCGCCTGCTCCGCCTGGCCCAGGCCCTCGTACCAGAGCGCCGCGCTGGCCTGGGCGTCCGGCAGCCACGCCTCCGCCTCCCGCAGCAGCTCCCTCTCCTGCGCCACCTTCTCCGCCAGCAGCTCCTTCGGGCTCTTCTCGCCGCCCTCGTCGTCCCCGGATGCCGCCGCCGCCTCCGGCTTGCTCTTGCGGAGCGCCTCCACCGCCGCGCGCTGCTTGTCGTGCGCGGCGATGAACGACTCCGCCATCTGCGCCGCCCGCGGGAGCTCCGCCAGCTGCTCGTAGATGGTGCACAGCGTGTAGCGGACCTTCGGCTCCAGCGGCGACCCGGGGTACTCGCGCAGGGCGCGCTCCCCCTCCGCCACCGCGCGGTCCAGCTGGTGCCGGTCCCGGTCCAGCAGCATCGCGTACGTCAGCGCGCGGTCCGCGTAGGCGGACCTGGGCAGCTCCTGCACGTACTTGAGCAGCTCCTCCGCCCCTCGGGCCGTGTCCTGGTCCCGCTTGATCACCACCTCGTCGATCCACTTGTAGCGGGCGCCCTCCAGCACCCGCTGCACGCGCCGCCCGAACGCCGTGCCGGACTTCACCAGCTTCTTGTTGGATGCCAGGTCGCCCGACAGCTTCGCCAGCTCCTCCCACTGCCCGCGCGCCTCCAGCGCCGACATGCTGAGGTCCGCGCCGGTCTGCGCGCGCGAGTCGTCCGGCCAGCGGGCGATGATCTCCCCGAACCGCTTCGCCGCCTCCGCCGCGTGGTTGCGGTCGTACAGGAGCACCGCCGCCTGGTAGCGGATGTCGATCTCCTCCTTCACCGCGCGGGCCCGCTCCGCCGCGGGGGCCTTGCCGGACGGGTAGCGCTCCGCGTACGCGTCGCAGGCGCGCACCAGCCGCTCCTCGCCGCGGGTGAGCGGCTGCTCCTCCGCCTCCGCCGGCTTCTTCTGCGGCCGCTGGCTCTCCGCCTCCACCCCGCCCTTCCCCTTCTTCTCGTCCACCTTCTGCCCGTCCCGCAGCTCGCTCTTCCCCAGCGTGCCGCGCTCGATCTTGAGCAGCTTGTCGGCCGCGAGGACGGCGTCGAACGCCGCGATCTTCCGGTACGACTCGTTGGACGCCTCGCGCGCCGGCGGCCGGTCCGGGATCTCCAGCTTCACCACCCGGTCATAGGCCTCGAACGCGGGCTCCCACTCCTCCAGCGTCCACAGGATCTCCGCGTAGAAGAACGACTGGTTGAACGCGGCGTCCGCCACCCACTCCGGGTCCTGGCTGGAGGCGAAGGCGTCCAGGTACCAGCGGTACACGTCCCGCGCCAGCCGGTACGTCTCCACCTGCCTGGTCTCCTGCGCCTCCTTGTGCAGGTCGGCGGAGAGCGCGCGCATCCCCTCCTCCGCCGCCTCGAAGGCGTCGCGCCGGGCGCCCGGGTTGCCGGCGTTCTTCCGCCACCAGTCGCCGCCCGGCCGGGCCAGCTCCGACAGCTTCTTCATCTCCGCCCGCACCTGGGCGCGCTTCCCCTGCACCGCCAGCGCGTGCATCACGGACCGCTGGAGGACGGGCGCCTCCGGGCGCATGGGATCCTCCGCCATCAGCTTCCCGTACAGCCGGAGCGCGCTCTCCTCGTGCCCGGCCTCGGCCAGCCCGTCCGCCAGCCGGATCAGCAACCGGGCGCGCCGGGACTCCGGGGCCTTCTGGTTGAAGTACCGCTCCGCCTGCTCCGGCTGGTCGAGCGCGATGTAGAGCAGCACCAGGTCGGTGAGCGCCTCGCTGCGGAGCACCACCTGGGTCTTCCGGGCGTCGACGTAATCCACCACCAGGTGGAGCTTCTTCACCGCCGCCTCGTACTCGTGGGCGTTGTAGTCGCACCAGGCCAGCTTGTAGAGCGCGTAGGCGTAGATCTTGGGCTCCTGGCTCTTCACCGCGTGCTCGAACGCGGTCCGGGCGCCCTCCAGGTCGTTGTGGTCGAAGGCGTGATCGCCCAACTGCACCCAGGTGTCGGGCACGAAGCGCGACGACGGGTAGCGCTTGATCAGCTCCCGGTAACGCTGGACCGCCTCCGACTGTTTCCCCAACTCGTGCTGGTTGTAGGCCACCGAGAACAGCACCTCGTCGGTGCGCTCGTACTTCGGATACCTGGCGAGGATCTCGTCGTACAGCCGCATCGCCTCCATCCGGTACCGCTCGCTGGGCGCGTGGTCCGCCTTCGGCGCCGGCTCCTTGGCCCCCTGCTTCTTCCGGGCCTCCCAGGCGAGGATGGCCTCCTCCCCGCGCTTCTCCTCCTGCGCGTAGAGGTACTGGTGCTTCTCCCAGTAGAACTCCGAGAGCTGGAACAGGAG
>DATBSS010000169.1:0-8554 GCA_036559665.1 Myxococcaceae bacterium | reverse complement strand
CGCGCCGACACGCGGGACCGGGATGTTGATGCCAAGACCGGTCAGGGCACCTTCGACTTCCGACGCGAAATGCCGCGTAGAGACGATCACTATGAGCAACTGCGGCGCAGGTACACGGAGATCTCCAAGGCCAGCGTCCTGGAACTGGTACGAGCGCGGCGCCGGGTCGAGTACGACGTGGCGTACTCCACCGCGCTAGCGGTGCCGCTGACGTTTCTGGCCGACCTCCGATCCTGGGTTGCGGAGTGGCGGGAGACTGGGGTGATGACCGTTGAGGGGCTTATCGGCAAGGAGCGCGTGCCGAAGCCCGGATCTCGGCACTTTCTCACCTGGACTGGAGCATCGGCGACATGAACGTCATCGGTGGCTCCTGCCTAGTCGTCGCCGAGGAAGTTGAAGCCATGCCGCGACTGCGCGGTGGCCGCGATAGGAGGTGGCCCCCCTGGGGTGAGCGCCTGCGGGGAGAGTGTGCAGTTCGAAGCTCGAGCCTCAACAGTGCGCTGTGAAGAGCGCGACCACGCCGCGGATCTCGATGGTGTGGCGCGCGAACCGCTGCTCCAGCGCCGCCTGGAGCGCCTCCACCGTGTCGTGGGCGTTCCCGAAGATGCCCTGCTTGTTGTACCCGCGCATGATCGCCCGGCCCGCGAGGTTGTGGCGAACCCCGACGCCGAGGATGGTGGCTCCGAAGACGACCGCGCCCGGCGCGAGGTTGGGGCGGAGGTGATCGAAGAAGACCGCCTTGGTCGCGAGGTCTCCGGGCAGGCAGTGCAGCAGGTACGTGAGGCTCACCGACTCGAAGCCGCCGCCATCCACCTGGAACGGCTCCAGCACGTTCGCCTGGTGCGTCGTCGGCTGGTACCGCGCGATCCGCCGCGCCGTGTACTCCAGCGAGTTCCGGTTCAGGTCCACCAGCGCGATCGATGGCTTCGGCGTGTGGAACCGCACCTTGTCGAGGTAGTACCCGGTGCCTACGCCCACGTCCATGTGCCGGCCCGTAACGTTCCGCTGGTACAACTCCAGGAGCCGCGGCGTCGGGCACTTCCACCACAGCCGGTTGCTCAGACCCAGCACGAACGAGTCGTAAAGCGACAGCAGGCGCGGTGAGTACGGCGCCGCGCCGGGAGTGAGGGCAGGCTCCATCACGGCGTGGCGCTTGGGTCTGACTGAGGGGGCGGTGATTCCGGCTGCGGCTGCTCTAGAGTCGGTGATTCAGGGGGAGGCTCCGACGGAGGGGTCTCGGGCGGTGGCGCGGCCGGCGGTGGGCTCTCCGGCGCGGGCGCGGGCGTGGTGGTTTCAGGCGGCGCGAGCACCGGAGGCGTGACCTGCGGCGCCGGAGTGGACGGCGGCGGCGCGGTGGCCGCCACTGTTGGCGTAGACACCACCGGGAGCACCCCGACCGCTGGGCGCGCGGAGTCCGCGGCGGCGCGGAGTTGTTCGATCTCCTGGTCCAGCCGCGCCTGCGCGGCGCGGGTGATCAACGGCTCCAGCAGGTTGAACGCCGGCCCCTGGTAGATGGTGTGCATCGCCATCGTCACCAGCGTCCGCCCGCCGCCGAGGTCCTTGAGCACGTACTCCAGCCGCTGGCTGAACGGCGGATGCGACGAGACGCGCTGGAGGAGGAGCCGCCGATCCACCTCCACCACCCGGATCTCCTCCT
This sequence comes from Myxococcaceae bacterium, assembly GCA_036559665.1. GTDB lineage: Bacteria > Myxococcota > Myxococcia > Myxococcales > Myxococcaceae > DASRBA01. The sequence continues at coordinate 6,897 of DATBSS010000169.1, read as the reverse complement.
CCACGTCCATCCGCTGCGGCGCGTCCAGCACCACCCGCGCGCGGGCGCCCGAGCGCAGCGTCGGATCGCCCACCGGCGAGATCTCCTCCACCCCCAACTGCCACTGCTTGCGCAGCGCCGGTTGCACCAGCAGCGGGAAGACCTCCGACGGCGGGTGATTCAATTCCACCGCGCCAGTGACCCGCCCGCGCCCGTCGCGCGCGCCGATCGCCACCAGCGCCAGCACTCCCGCCACCGCGCTCGCGCCGAAGATCGCCAGCAACCACTTCATCGCGCGCCCCTCACATCGACGCGTCCTGGACGATGACCCAGGACGCGCCTTTCAAGTGCAGTGCCAGCAGCGTGTAGCCGGACGCGTCCGCCCCCTGGGGCCGGTGCAGCATCCACTTCGCCGCCACCGTCACCGCCTTGCCGCCCTCCGCCACGCGCGTGTCGAGGAACTCGAACGACAGCGTCCCCATGATCTCCTTCGACGTGTACTTGCGCTTGTACCCGGCCAGCACCTCCGCCTTCCCGCGCCTCACGCCGCTGGGGGAGACGAAGATCGCGTCCTCCGCGTAGATGGAACAGAAGGCCTCCAGGTCGCCGCGGTTCCAGTCCGCCGCCTGCTTCTCCAGCGCCGCCACCGCCGCCGCGCCAGGGTCCGGGGAACCGCCCGAACCGGCCGCGATCATCAAGCCCATCATCCAGAGCGTCATGCCCGCGGACTCTGCACTCACCGCACGGTCGGCGCCAGCACCACCACCGAGTAGCCCACCGCCTCGCCGGCGCCATCGTTCACGTACGAGTGCCGCTGGTCGCCGCGGAAGGAGACCACGTCGCCCGGCCGGAGCCGCCACTGCTCGCCGCCGGCCACCAGGAGGATCTCCCCCGACTCGCAGGCCAGGTACTCGCGCGTCCCGGGGGTGTGCGGGATGCCGATCATCCGCCCGGCCCGCGGGAGCTGGAGCCGGTCCATCTCCAGTCCGGGAATCGGGTCCGGCACCAGCGAGCGCACGGTGACGTCGCCGCGCTTCCGCGTGGGCAGGCGCTCGCGCGGGTAGAGCTGCGCGGCGGTGCGCGGCCGGGAGATCAGCTCCTCGATGGTGACCTGCAGCGCGCTGGCCACCCGGTGCAGGACCGAGAGGGTGGGGTTGGCCCCGCCCGTCTCGAGGTTGGCCCAGGTGGCGCGCGGCAGGCCGGACGCCTTCGCCATCTGCTGCTGCGTCAGCCCTCGCATGTCGCGCAACTGCTTGATGTTGCGGGCCAGGTGGGATGCCAGCTCCTCGCTCATGCCCCCAGAGTAGCCCTTTGCCAACACAATGGCACCGTTGCCAATCCATGGACACGACTCCCGTACCATCGCAGTACGGAGGGAACCATGGAGCTGAAAGGAACATCCGCGCTGGTCACCGGCGCGAGTCGAGGGTTGGGCGCGGCGCTGGTGCACGCGCTGGGGAAGGCCGGAGCACGCGTGGTGGCGGTCGCCCGCTCGCGCGAGGCGCTGCAGGAGGTGGTGGCGAGCGCCCGCGCGGAAGGAGCGGAAGTCCACCCGCTGGTCGCGGACATCGGGGACAAGCAGGCCACCTATGCGATCGCCGGCTCGGCCGCCGCGCTGGTGGGGCCGATCGACCTTCTGATCCACAACGCGAGCATCCTCGGCCCGGTGCCGCTCCCGCTGCTGCTGGACACCGGGTGCGAGGACCTTCAACAAGTCCTGGAGGTGAACGTGGTCGGGCCGTTCCGCCTCACCAAGGCGGTGGCCGGGTCGATGGCGGCGCGCGGGCGCGGAACGGTGGTGCACATCACCTCCGACGCCGCGGTGAACGCGTACCCGACCTGGGGCGCCTACGGCGTCTCCAAGGCCGCGCTGGAGCACCTGGGGCGGATCTGGAACGCGGAGCTCGCCGAGCGCGGGGTGCGCTTCCTCACCGTGGACCCGGGCGAGATGGACACGAAGATGCACGCCGACGCGATGCCGGACGCGGACCGCGCGTCCCTGGCGCGCCCCGGCGAGGTCGCGGCCAAGCTCGTCAAGCTCCTCCAGCAACCGGCGGCGCCGGCGCGCGTGGAGCTGGCCTCGTTCCAGGGAACGCCATGACCGTCCCTCAATCCACGCTCGAGGTCCCGGTGGCGCGCTGGCCGCGCGACAACCCGCTGGAGGACCGGCTGCTGGCCATCGACCCGCGCGGCGGCCGGTTCCAGGACCACCACGTGCGCGACCTGCCCTCGCTGCTGGCGCCGCGCGACCTGGTGGTGGTGAACGACGCCGCCACGCTGCCCGCGTCGTTGCTCGGTCGCACCGGCGCGGGCGATGCGGTGGAGCTGCGGCTGCTGGAGGCCCCGGTGGGTGGGCAGGGGAAGGCGGTGCTCTTCGGCGCGGGCGACTGGCGGATGCCCACCGAGCACCGGCCGTCGCCGCCGCGCCTGAAGGCGGGCGACCGGATCGCCGTGGCGCCCGATTCGGCGGACCCGATGATGGTCACCGTGATGGCGGTGGATCCGGAGCGGCCGCGCCTGCTCACCGTGCGGTTCGGACTGGCCGATGAACCGCTCTGGGCGGCGCTCTACCGCTGCGCGCGCGCGGTGCAGTACTCGTACGTGGAGAAGCCCCTGGAGCTGTGGCACGTGCAGACCGCGTACGCCGCGCGCCCCTGGGCCGTGGAGCCGCCGTCCGCGGGGCGGCCGCTGCGCTGGTCGCTGCTGGAGGCGCTCCGCCAGAAGGGTGTGACGCTGGCGACGCTGACCCACGGTGCCGGGCTGAGCAACACCGGCGACCCGGCGATCGACGCCGCGCTCCCGCTCCCCGAGCGCTACGAGGTGCCGCAGGCCACGGTGGACGCAGTGTCCAGAGCGCGCGCGAATGGAGGCCGGGTCGTCGCGGTGGGCACCACGGTGGTGCGCGCGCTGGAGGGCGCGGCGGCGGACCGCGGCGGCGAGCTGGTGGCGGGCCCAGGCGTCACCGCGTTCAAGCTGGGGCCGGGCACGCGGCGCCGCGTGGTGGACGGCGTGCTCACCGGGATGCACGAGCCCAGCTCCAGCCACTTCCAGCTCCTGCTCGCGTTCGCCGACGAGCCGCTGCTCCGCCGCGCGCACGCGCACGCGCTGGGGCACGGGTACCTGTGGCACGAGTTCGGCGACAGTTGCCTCGTGCTGCCGCCACGCCTACGCGTTTTGTGAGCTCTCGAAGCAGTGTGGGTGCTCGTCCTCTCATCGAGAAAGAAAGAAAATCCAAAGAAAACTAAGGCGTTGCATCGGCCGATGATCACTTCAGACGCAAGCGCGGGCAGCTGTCGGGCCCGACTGCACTTCCCATGAGGTGATCACACATGTCGTTCCCCATCTCGCAGCTCTCCCTTCCCAACTTCAACTTCAACTTCGGCCTGCCCTCCCTCCCGGACCTGGTGGGCCAGCTCCGGGACTTCCGCTTCCCCGACTCGTCGTGCTGGCGCGAGCCGGCCCGGCGCCCGGACTACGACCCGTGCCGCTGCTACTGCCCGGAGCCGCCGCCCCCGTGCCCCGCGCCGAACCCGCTCCAGACCGGCTGCGACGGGAAGATCCACACCCCCGGTGGCTACACCATCGAGGCGGACGGCAACACCAAGTGGAAGATCACCGGCCCTGACGGCAAGTGCACCACCATCAGCGGCGACCCGCACGTCCACGAGAGCGACGGCGGCAAGTGGGACTTCAAGCGCAACTCCAGCTTCGTCCTGCCGGACGGCACCAAGATCAACGTCCAGACCAAGCCCGTTGCGAACGGGATGACCGTCACCTCCGGCCTGGAGGTGGTCAACGGCAACAACCGGGTGGAGATCAGCGGCGTGAACACCGCGCACCCGCACACCAGCCAGGTGCAGCACACCGGCCAGCAGTGGAACACCGCCGGCTGGGACAAGTTCGTGATGGGCAACGAGACCGACGACTGGGCCTTCGGCGGCCGCGAGATCGTCGGCAGCGAGAAGGGCGGCGAGGTGCTGAAGGTGGGCAATCCGCTCGCCCCCGGCCACTACAACCCGACCCCCGCGCCGGGTCCCACGCCTGGTCCGGTGCCCGGCCCGGTGCTGCCGCCCTGGCTCCAGCAGATGGCGCAGGTCATCCAGCAGATGCTGGCGCTGCTCCAGCAGCTCGGCGGGTTCACCCGGCCGACCGGCCTCATCGCCGCCTAGCGCGGTGACCGGGGAGATACAGTTGATGCAGGCGTGATTCAGCCGGTACAACCACGGTCGGGAGGCGACTCCCGACCGTGAAACCGCGCTGGCTCCTCCTCATCCACCAGATCCCCCCAAAGCCGGATTACCTGCGAGTGAAGATCTGGCGCCGGCTCCAGCGGGTGGGGGCGGTGGCGATCAAGAGCTCGGTCTACGCGCTGCCGGCCGGCGCCGGCTCGCTGGAAGACCTGCAGTGGGTGATGCGGGAGGTGGTGGAGGGCGGCGGCGATGCCTCCATCGTCGAGGCCCGTTTCGTGGACGGCCTCTCCGACGACCAGGTGCGGGAGTTGTTCCAGGGCGCGCGGGAGGCGGAGTACGCGGAGTTGGAGAAGGAGCTCGGCGCGGTGCCAGGGGAGGGTTCCGCCTCGCTGGTGGAGCGGGCGCGGAGGAAGCTGGCGGAGATCGCGGCGCGGGACTTCTTCTCCGCCCCCGGCCGGCAGCGGGTGGAGGAAGCGCTGCGCCGGACGGAGGCGCGCGGCGTGGCTCCAATCCCCGCCGCGCAGCTGTCGCCCGCCGACCACCGGGGCCGGACCTGGGTCACCCGCACCGGCATCCACGTGGACCGGATGGCAAGCGCGTGGCTGATCCGCCGCTTCATCGACCCCAAGGCGCGCTTCCGCTTCGTCTCGCCGAAGCGCTACCGGCGCGCACCGGGCGAGCTGCGCTTCGACATGTTCGGCGGTGAATTCACCCACGAGGGCGACCGCTGCACCTTCGAGGCGCTGATCCGGCGCTTCGGGCTGCAGGACCCGGCGCTCCGGCCCCTGGCGGAGCTTGTCCACGACATCGACCTCAAGGACGGGCGCTACGGCCGGGCCGAGACCGCCGGCCTGGAGCAGCTGGTGACCGCCATCGCCATGGCCCACCGCAGCGACGAGGCCAGGCTGGAGCGCGCCTCCGCCGTGCTCGACGACCTGTACGAGCTGTTCCGGCGGAAGCGGGCCTGATCCCTGCTATGACCTCGCGCCCTCCATCGAGGGGCGTCACCAAACCAACAAGATGAGGAACTCATGATTCTCGTGACGGGTGCCACCGGCACCGTGGGGAGTGAAGTCGTCCGGCAACTCCGGGCCGCCGGCCAGAAGGTCCGCGCCATGGTCCGCTCGCCCGACAAGGTGGAGGCCATCAAGAAGCAGGGCGCCGAGGTGGCGCTGGGTGACTTCGGCAGGCCGGAGACCCACCGCGAGGCCCTGGCCGGGGTGGAGAAGGTGTTCCTCCTCTCCGCCATGACCCCGAAGATGGCCGAGCACGAGACCGCGTTCGTCAACTCAGCCAAGGACGCGGGCGTGAAGCACGTGGTGCTGCTCTCCACCATCGGCGCCGCGTTCGAGCCGGGGCTCAAGCTGGGCAAGCTCCATCGCGCCGGTGAGCTGGCGCTGGAGGCGTCCGGGATGGCGTGGACCTTCCTCCGGCCCAACAGCTTCATGACCAACTACTTCGGCAACGTGGGCTCGGTGAAGGGGCAGGGGATGGTCTATTCCTGCACCGGGAAGTTTCAGTTCGCGCCCATCGACCCGCGCGACGTGGCGGCGGTGGCGGTGAAGGCGCTCACCTCGCCGGGCCACGAGGGGAAAGCCTACTACCTCACCGGGCCGGAGCTGGTCACCGACGCAAGCATGACCCAGAAGATGGCCGCCGCCATCGGCAAGGCGATCCAGGTGGTCGACGTGCCGGTGGAGGCTGCCCGGCAGGCCATGGTTGGGATGGGCTTCGGCGAATGGCTGGCCGCCGCGCTGTGCGAGTTCTACTCGCCGGGCGTCGTGGAGCAAGCCGCCCGGCTCTCCAACGACGCGCAGGCGGTCCTCGGCCGCCCGCCCCGGAGCTTCGAGGAGTGGGCCAAGGAGTTCGGCGGCGCGTTCAGGTAGCGCTCACGTCCCGCGAGAGATCTGGTTGGGGAGCTCGTTCTTGTCGTCGGCTCGCGGCGGGAAGTGCGCCGCGAGCTGCTCGCCGGCCATCTTGATCCCCTCCACCAGGCCATCGCCGAACTTCCCCTGCTTGAAGCGGTCGCCCACCGAGCCGACCACGTTGTCCCAGAAGCCCTTGGGGACCTTCTGGTCGATGCCGCTGTCGCCGAGCACCGCGAACCTCCGCTCCTTCACCGCCACGAAGAAGAGCACCCCGTTCCGCTCGCGCGTGGCGGTGAGCCCCAGCTTGTCGAAGGCGCGCTTGGCCGCCCCCATCAGGTCCTCGCCGTCCACCCGGGCCTCGAGGTGGACCCGGAGCTCGCCGGAGGTCCGCTTCTCGAAGGATTCAATGGCGTCCACGACCTGGCCGTCCTCGGCCGAGGTGAGGAAGCTGCCAGGCTTGTCGCGATCGGCGACCGCCGCCCGCCCGTAGAGCACCAGGCCGGCCAGCACCGCCACCGCGCCGCCGATCCCCAGCCAGAGCCCGGGGCCGACGATGCTCACGTCCGCCCAGGAGTGCTCGGAGGCGAGCAGGTGCCGCACGAAGGTGAAGCCGCCGCCGATCAGCACCGCCGCGCCGACTACCACGACTCCAATCGCCGCCGTCTTTCGCATCACCAGCTCCCCGAGGCGCCGCCGCCTCCGAACGAGCCACCGCCGAAGCTTCCGCCGCCGCCGCCCCCGCCCCAACCGCCGCCGCCGCCTCCGCTGAACCAGCCCGAGCGGTGATGGTGGTGGTGGTGACGGTGGCCGGAGCCCATCGCGTTGCCGAACAGGAACCAGCCCCACCACGGCACGTTCGG
>DATBSS010000168.1:0-9117 GCA_036559665.1 Myxococcaceae bacterium | reverse complement strand
GGCAAGGATTCCAGCGACAAAGGAAAAGACTCCAAAGAGGGCAAGGACTCCAGCGACAAAGGTAAGGAGGGCAAGGAGGGTAAGGAGGACAAGGACTCCAGCGACAAAGGAAAAGAGGGCAAGGATAGCTCAGATTCAGGCACCGTGTTAGGCGGCGACGTCTGGGCTCCACCGGACCCATTACGGGTTGCACGTGATGCTCTGATTGTCATCGGGCAGTCGCGATACCTCGACTTCGGACGGATGGATTCCATTCATTCGTTGATCGATCGGCGCCTGCTCGATCTCGGCGTCGCTCGAATTGCGTGACCAAGGATACACCCTTGACCGATCTCGCCGCACGCTGATCGCTCCGTCGCAACCCGAAGGCACCAGCAACTCACGGGGTACCCTTGCCCAGGGCGATGAATACTCCTTCGGTTGTTCCGTGTTACACCACCTCAGGTTCGCCGCGTCGCGGGCCCCTCACGGAGGTCCGCGCCGACCGCCGTCGACACGCTGGTGAACCCGTCCCGCCGCAGCAGCGCGGCCAACTCGCGGAGCATCCGCGGAACCGTCCCCGGCCCGCCGTAGATGAACCCCGTATAGAGCTGCACCACGGACGCACCGGCGCGGATCCGCCGGTAGACGTCCTCCGCGGTCATCACGCCCCCGGAGCCGACCAGCGCCAGCCTCCCGCGCGCGCGCGCGCCAGCCCGCGCCAGGACCGCGACCGCCCGTTCCGAGAGCGGAGCGCCGGAGAGCCCGCCCGCCTCGCCTGCGCGCGGGTGCACGATCGCCGCCGGCCGCTCCACCGTGGTGTTGGTCGCGATCAGCCCGTCCGCCCCGGAGGCCACCGCCACGTCCACGATCTCGTCCACCGCCTCCAGCGACAGGTCCGGCGCGATCTTCAAGAACACCGGCCTCCCCGCCGCGGCCCCCTTCACCTCCGAGAGCAGCGCCCGCAACGCCTCCGGCTCCTGGAGGCTCCGCAGCCCCGGGGTGTTGGGCGAGCTGGCGTTCACCACCACGTACTCCGCCCGCGGCGCCAGCGCCTGGGCGCACGCCAGGTAGTCGGCGGCCGCCCGCTCCAGCGGAGTGTCCTTGTTCTTCCCCAGGTTCGCGCCCACCGGCCCGGGCGCTCGCCCGCGCAGCGCGTCCAGCCGCCTCGCCACCGCTTCGGCCCCGCGGTTGTTGAATCCCAGCCGGTTGATCAGCGCGGCGTGCGCCGGCAACCGGAACATCCTCGGCCTGGGGTTGCCCGGCTGCGGCCGCGGGGTGACCGTCCCCACCTCCACCGCGGAGAACCCCAGCGCGAACAGCCCCGGCACCGCCACCGCGTCCTTGTCGAAGCCGGCGGCCAGCGCCAGCGGGTGCTCCAGCCTCAACCCGCCCACCTGGACGGAGAGGTCGACCCCGGCGTCCCGGACCGCCGCGCGCAGCGCCCGCCGCCGCAGCCACCGGCACACCCCCGGAAACGCGGACAGCATCCGCAGCGCCCAGAGGCCCAGGTGGTGCGCGGTCTCCGCCGGGAGCAGGAAGAGGAGCGGCCTGACCAGCAGCCGGTACATCACCCGCCGATGAACGAGTACTGCCGCGCCCAGGCCAGCGTCTGGTCCACCTGCTCCGGGGTGAGGATCTGGTGCTTCTCGATCAGCTCGACCTCGGTCTTCATGTCCGTGTCCAGCAGGTAGGGGCCGTCGGTGTTGATGGTCACCTTCACCTTCCGGTCCCAGAAGGTGCGGACGATGTGGCGGAGCTCCTCGATGTTCTCCACCGCCTTGGTGTGCAGGTTGGAGGTGGGGCACAGCTCCAGCACCACGTCGCGCTCGCGCAGCAGCTTCATCGCCGCCTCGTCATACGCGGCGCGGATGCCGTGTCCGATGCGGTTGGGCTTGAGCTTCTCCACCACCGCCACCACGCCCTCGGCGCCGGTGCCGGCGGTCTCGCCGGTGTGGACGGTGGTCTTCAGGCCTGCCTGGCGGGCGCGCTCATAGAGGTCCTGGTAGCGGCCCACCACCTCCGGCTTGAGCTCCATCGCGTCGCGCTCGGTGCCGGCGAGGTCGATGCCCACCACCCCGCGGCTCCGGTACTTGATCGCCTTGTCGACGATGATGCTGTTGATGGAGTGGTCCCACTCGCGGGCCAGGCAGAAGAGCAGCCCCGCCTTCACGTCGTACTCCAGCATCGCCCGGTCCATCCCCCGCAGCGCGGCGTGGATGATGTGGTCCAGGTCCAGCTCGGAGTTCAGGTTCCGCTTGGCGGGGTTGAAGCGCAGCTCGATCTGGGTGACCCGGCTGCCGCGGTACTCCTTGCCGATCACCTCGTAGATGGAGCGCTCCACCGCGGAGGGAGAGGACTGAATCTTCTCCGTCCAGGTGTGCATGATCTTGAGATAATCCTCCAGCCCCGCCACCTTCCCCGGCCGCGAGGTGATCAGCTCCACGAACTCCCAGTAGTTCTTCACCGGGAGCTTGAAGCCCTGCTGGTGCGCGATGGACCAGAGCACGTGGGGCGCCACCGCGCCGCCGACGTGGATGTGCAGATCGATGAGCTCGCGTGCCATGGCTGCCTATAACACGCCCGCCCGGGCGCCTGGTATGACGCCCGCCCATGGCCCAGCTGATCGACGGCAAGGCGGTGGCGGCGAAGATCCGCGAAGAGGTGAAGCGCGACTCGGAGCGGCTGAAGGCCGGGCGCGGCGTGGTCCCCGGCCTGGCGGTGGTCCGGGTGGGGGAGGATCCCGGCTCGAAGATCTACGTCGCCGGCAAGCAGAAGGCGGCCCGCGAGATCGGCTTCAACGCCTCCGAGCACCACTTCCCGGAGACCGCCACCCAGCGTGAAGTGCTGGACCGGCTCCACCAGCTCAACGAGGACCCGGCCGTCCACGCCATCCTGGTGCAGCTCCCGGTGCCGAAGCAGCTGGACCCGGACGCGCTGATCTCCGCCGTCCGCCCGGAGAAGGACGCGGACGGCTTCCACCCGGTGAACGCTGGCAGGCTCCTGCTGGGCCAGCCGGCGCCCCGCGCCTGTACCCCCGCCGGCATCATGCGGCTGTTGGCCGAGGTGGGCTGCGCGCCGTCGGGGAAACGCGCGGTGGTGGTGGGCCGCAGCAACATCGTGGGCAAGCCGATGGCGCTGTTGCTGCTCCAGGCGGACGCCACGGTCACCATCTGCCACCGCAAGAGCGACCTGCCGCGCGAGGTGGGCGCCGCGGACATCCTCGTCGTCGCCGCGGGCATGCCGGAGCTGGTGAAGGGCGCCTGGGTGAAGGAGGGGGCGGTGGTCATCGACGTGGGGATGAACCGGATGCCGGACGGCAAGCTCAAGGGCGACGTGGAGTTCGCCGCCGCCGCCGAGCGCGCCTCCTTCATCACCCCGGTGCCCGGAGGGGTGGGGCCCATGACCATCGCCATGCTGATGCACAACACGCTCGCCGCCGCCCATGCCGCTGCCCGCTGACCTGACGGCCCTGGCGCGGGAGGTCCTGGACGCCTGCCGCCGCGCCGGCGCCCGCGCCGCCACCGCCGAGTCCTGCACCGGCGGCCTGATCGCCGCCTGCCTCACCGCCATCCCCGGCTCCTCGGACGTGGTCGACCGTGGCTTCGTCACCTACTCCAACGAGGCCAAGCAGGAGCTGCTCGGCATCCCATCCGGGCTGCTGATCATCCACGGCGCGGTGAGCGAACCGGTCGCCCGCGCCATGGCCGAAGGCGCCCTCCGCCACTCCCGCGCCCAGGTCGCCGTGGCGGTCACAGGCGTCGCCGGCCCCGGTGGGGGTACCCCGGACAAGCCTGTAGGCCTGGTCTACCTCGCCACCGCCGCCGCCTTCCGCCCCACCAGCGCCGAGCGCGCCCTCTTCACGGGCGACCGCGACGCCATCCGGGAGGCCTCCGCTCGCCGGGCACTCGAGCTGCTCAAACTGTTATTTGACGCACCTTGACATGATTGCCGCGCCGCGTTATCTACGAAACACCGCTCGACGGGGGGCGGACACGCGCAAGGAGCGACATCATGGCCAAGAACGGCAAGGTTCAGGAGTTCGTGAAGGAGCAGATGGAGGAGGCGCAGAAGCGCTTCCAGGTGATCGAGGGGGAGGCTCGCAAGGCGATCGGCGCCATCCGCCGCTTCAACGCCAAGGAGCTGAAGTTCCTGGAGAATCCGTCCGCCACGGTGAACGCCACCGTGAAGCAGATCGGGAAGAAGGCGGAGGCCGCCACCACCGAGATGAAGAAGCGTTTCGACGCGCTCCAGAGCCGCGTCATCGAGGTCTCGGGCATGGCCACCCAGGCGCAGATCCGCGAGCTCAACAAGGAGCTGCACCGCCTGACCAAGAAGGTCGACGTGCTCATCGACAAGAAGGCCAAGCCCGAAGCCCGGGCCTGATCGCCTTATCGGCCGGCTGAGCAAACGCATGACGCTCGACAGTCGACCTACATTCAGGCCTTTACACCCACAGGCCTGGGATGCTCGTGTCCGGCCCTTCCAAGCCGCTGGACCCTCCCACCAGCGGTGCAACGCGGAGCGACCGGATGGAATCGAAGGATTCGCCGAGCAAGCCGCCCGAGGGCCCCGGAGCTCAATCCGGGCTGGAGCGCCTGTGGTCCCAGGCGCTGGTCACCGCGTCCGCGGCCGGTGAAGAGGTAGGTCGAACAGCCCAGAAGCTGGCCGAACGCGCCGGCCTCAACCCGGACGAGATCCGCGGCCATCTCCGCGAATTCACGGAGCGGCTGACCACCCAGCGGCGCGACCTCGAGTCGCGGGTGGAGGAGGCGGCCCGGCGCGCGCTCAGCACCGTCAAGGTGCCGCGGCGGGAGCAGATTCAAGAATTGCAGACCCGCCTGGACTCGCTGGAGGCCCGCGTGGCCAAGCTGGGGCAGAGGCCCTAGCCGCCCATGGCGCGCCGCTCGCCCAGACCGCGCCTGTTCTGGCGCGCGCTCGGAGCCGTTGGGCGCGGGTGCTCCGTGCTTCCGCTGGCGGGTGCGCTGATGTGCGTCCTGGGTGCTCGGCTTGGCCCGTTGCTTCAGGCGGACGCGGTGGCCCCGGCGCCGGACGCGTTCGCGCGGTCGTCGGACGCCGCCAAGATCGACGCGGTGCTGGCCAAGCGGGCGCCGGAGCTGGGGCTCACGCTCCGCGGGCAACTGGGCGCCGCCATCGCCGAGGAGGCGAACCGGGCCGGGTTCGACCCGCTGCTGGTGGTGGCGATCATCGACGTGGAGTCCGACTTCGACGAGGAGGCGGTCTCCTCCCGAGGCGCGCGCGGGCTGATGCAGATCAAGCCCAGCACCCTCCACGAGCTGGCCCAGCACCAGGGCCTGAAGCTGACCCGCGACGAGGTGGCCGCGGATCCGGCCCTCTGCGTGCGCCTGGGCATCCGGTACCTCCGGCAGCTCTACCAGAGCTTCGGAGACCTGGACCTGGCGCTGATGGCCTACAACGCCGGCCCCGCCCGCATCCGGAAGGCGATCAAGGATGGCGAGCTGGACGCCTTCCGCCGCTATGCCCGGCTGGTCCAGCGCGACTTCCGCCGCTTCCGCGAGGGCGAGGGCCTGGGCGGCGACTGGGCCCTGGCGCTCAAGCTGGGCGAGGGCGACGCCCGGCCGCCCGCTCCGTAGGCGAATTTTCAGGCGGCCCGCGCGTTCCAACCGGGACAAGGGCGGTTTCTTGTGCCCGGCCGACGACGTCTGTGAGGATTCACGACATGCGCGCGCTGATTGGTCTTGGGAAGGGTTTCACCGCACTCGCCTTCGCCGCCCTGGCGGCGGCACCGGTCGCGGCCAACGCCGGCTCCATCTACCTCAACGGCGAGAACATCGACGAGGTCCGGAACATCAAGTTCGACAAGTGTACGGTCAAGATCGACGAGAACGGGAACGTGATGATCGAGGCCCAGGGCTACCGGGTGAAGCGGATGGAGGGTGCCGCGCCCGCGCCCGCGCCGGTGGCCCAGCAGCAGCCGCCCCCGCAGCAGCCCCAGCAACAGCAGCAGGTGCCGATGATGGTCCCGGTGGGCGTCCCCTACGGCATGCCCTACCAGCAGCCCATGGCCCCGCCGCCCCCGGTGCAGGCGCCGAAGATCACCAAGCACTACTGGATGGTCACCCACCAGAACGCGCCCGGGATGACCGAGTTCGACATCGACGTCTACGTCAACGCCAAGTGGCTGATGACGCTGCGCAACACCAGCCAGCAGGACGTGGTGGAGGTGACCCGCTTCCTGATCCCCGGCCAGAACAGCGTCACCTTCGAGGCCAAGAAGCTCTCCGCCGGGCCGCGCAAGAGCTTCTCCCCGGAGCACCAGTTCATCGTGGTGATCGGCGAGGGCGACGCCGGGGGGGACAACGTGATGATCAACAACCCCCTGGTCACCTTCAAGCGGAGCGCCTCGGACTCGGAGAGCTCCTCCAAGGACTACTCCTTCGTCACCCGGTAGGCCGTGGTAGAAGTGCCCGTCGGTGTTCACCCTGGACGAGAGAATTCGCGGGCTGCCTGCGCAGAAGGAGCAGGTGGTCGCGCTCTATCACTCCATCAACAGCCCGCACCTGGCCATCCCGGGCAAGAAGGCCGGCCCGGCGCTGGCGTCGGTGGTGGGCCTGCGCGGCCCGCACGGCTTCGCGGTGTTCATCTACCTCTACCTGCCGGAGAGCCAGGACTGCGCGGTCTACGCGTCCGAACGCCGCAGCCTGAGCCCGGCCGAGTACGAGACCGAAGAGCAGGAGGCGATCGCCTTCTGCGAGTCCATGGCCTTCATGGTGGACAACTCCAACTTCCGCGGCGCGCCGCCGGATCAGCAGGACGAGATGATCCGCACCATGCCGGTGTTCCAGAAGGACCCCAAGCACGTCCGCCAGCGCCCGGGCGCGCCCGCCACCGGCGCCTCGGCGACCAAGCCCGGGCCTGACCCGGCGCAGGTCCTGGGCCGCCTGTTCTCCTCGTTCTGACCCCGTGTCCCCATCCACCATGAGAGCCGCCACCATCCTCGCCGCGCTCGCGCTCTACGCGCCCCTCGCCGGCTGCGTCCACCGCCCCACCGAGAAGGAGCAGCGCGCCGCCGAGAACCACTACGACCTGGGGGTGGTGGAGGGGCAAAGAGGGAACAGCCAGATGGCCATGCGCGAGTACCAGATGGCGCTGGAGCTGGACGAGTCGTTCCCCGAAGCGCACGACGCCATCGGCCAGCTGCTCCACAACTCCTTCCACCGGCCGGAGGACGCCATCCGGCACTACAAGCGCGCGCTGGAGATCAAGCCGGACTTCTCCAAGGCGAAGCTCAACCTGGGCAACGTCTACCTGGACCTGGGCAAGTACGACGAGGCGATCCTCCTCTACGACCAGGTGCTCAACGACATGCTCTACGAAGAGCCGTACCTCGCCCACTCCAACCGCGGCTGGTCGCTGTACAAGAAGGGCGACGTGAAGGCCGGGATGGAGAGCATCCAGATGGCCATCACCACCAACCCCAAGTTCTGCCTGGGTCACAAGCTGCTGGGGCTGATCCACAACGAGCAGGGTGAGTTCGAGCTCGCCTGCAACGACTTCCGCCACTTCCGTGACACCTGCCCGGACGCGGGCGACGCCTACTACCTGGAGGGCGTCTGCCTGACCAAGTTGGGCAAGACGGACGAGGCGCTCAAGGCCTTCGTGGCTTGCCAGACCAAGACCGCGGCGCAGACCACCAAGGACGCGTGCAAGCAGCTCGAAGAAAAGATTCAGTAGGGGTGGGGCGTGGGCGTGGCTGACACCGGGGCGCCATCGAGCGACTACGCCGACTTCGGCCGCTACCTGGCCCAGCAGCGCGAGCTGCGCGGGCTGTCGCGCGACGAGGTGCAGAAGGTCACCCGCATCCCGTCCGCCATCCTCGCCGCGCTGGAGCAGGGGGACGTGGACCACCTGCCGGCGCGGGTGTTCATCCTCAACTACATCCGGGCCTACGCCAAGGCCATCGGCATTGGCCCCGACGAGGCGGTCCTCCGCTACGAGGAGGTGGACCGCACCGTGAAGTCGCTCCCCGCGCCCGCGGTGCTGGAGCGGCAGCGGCGGCGGCGGGCGTGGATCACCCTGGCCTGCGTGGTGGCGGCGCTCGCCGCCGGCCTGTTCGTAATGTTCTGGACGCTGGGCGGGCTGGGCGGCGCCCCCGCCCCGCGCCCGTAGAGGAAGGCCGCGTGGAGCGCTTCGTGGAGCCGTCGGTCGTGCTCTCCACCGTGGACTACGGAGAGGCGGATCGGCTGGTGACGCTGTTCTGCCGCGGCCGGGGGAAGCTGACCGCCTTCGCCGCCGGCGCGCGCAAGAGCAAGCGGCGGTTCGCCGGGGCGCTGGAGCCGATGACGTTCCTGGACGCCCAGCTCACGGAGCGGCGCGGCACCACCTACCGCCTCGACGGCGCGGTCATCCAGCGCGCCTTCCAGGACATCCGCGGCGACCTGGGCCGGATCGCCCGCGCGCTCCACGCGGTGGAGCTGTGCCGCGAGCTGTGCCGCGAGCACGAGCCGCACCCCGGCCTGTTCGACGGGCTGGTGGCGTACCTGGGTGAGCTGGACGGCGGGCGCGCCGGGCCCACCTCGCTGATCGCCTTCGAGCTGGACGCGCTCTCCCAGGGCGGGTTCCAGCCGCGGTTCGACTGCTGCGCGCTGTGCGGCGGGGCGCTGGGGGCGGGGACGCGGTTCGACCCGGAGCACGGCGGCGCGGTGTGCGAGCGGTGCTCGGCGCGGTCCGCCTTCGGGGTGCCGGTGGCGCTGGGGACCATCTCCGCCCTGCGCGGGTTGCAGGAGGGGAAGCGCACGCCGCTCCCGGCGCCGGAGCGCAAGGCCGCGCGCGAGCTTTTGAACCTGTTCATCGCCCATCAGCTGGGTCGGCCGCTCAAGAGCGTGGAGTTCATGGTCCAGGTCGGCGTGGACTGAAGGCGGCCCCATGGACGTCCTGTGCGCGGGTGAGACGTTGGTGGACTTCTTGCCGAGGGCTCCCGGCTATCCGGTGAAGGACGTCCAGGAGTGGGTGCCGTGCCAGGGCGGGTCGCCGGCCAACGTGGCGGTGGGGGTGGCCCGGCTGGGCGGGCGCTCCGCCATGCTGGGGGTGGTGGGCCAGGACGAGCTGGGCCAGTTCCTCCGCGAGGCGCTGGCCACCGAGGGCGTGGACGTCTCC
>DATBSS010000167.1:0-1794 GCA_036559665.1 Myxococcaceae bacterium | reverse complement strand
TGCGGCGGATGGTGGAGGGCTGCATCCTCATGCGCGCGGTGGCGATGGCCACCCGCTCCGTCTTCTCCTTCGCCCCCACGTCCACCATTCTCATTGCAGTCGCCTCACCCGGCCGCCGCGGCCGCCGCCGCCTGCAGCAGGTCTTCCGCCACGTCGTCCGGATCCTCCAGCCCCACCGAGACCCGGATCAGGTTCTCGTGGATCCCCGCCGCCGCCCGTTCCTCCGGCGTCATCCGGCGCGCGCTCGCGGTGGCCGCGTGCATCACCAGTGTGGTGACGTCCCCCAGCGACGGCGCCGGCCGGCACAGCCGCACCTGCTCCAGGAACCGGAACGCCTGCGCGCGCCCCGCGCCCTTCAGCTCGAACGCCAGCATCCCGCCGAAGCCGTTGGGCAGCATCCTCCGCGCCACCGCATGCTGCGGATGGTCCGGGAGGCCGGGGTAGAGCACCCGCTCCACGTGCGGTGAAGCCTTCAGCCGCTCCGCCACCCGGGCCGCGTGCGCCGAGTGCGCCGCCATCCGCACCGGCAGCGTCCGCACCCCGCGCAGCGTGAGCCACGCCTCGAACGGCCCCATCACCGCGCCGTGCAGCACCCGCGCCGCCTTCATCGGGCCGATCCGCGCCCGCGCGCCCGAGACCGTCCCGCCCATCGCGTCCCCGTGCCCGTTCAGCCACTTGGTCGCGCTCTGCAGCACCAGGTCCGCGCCCAACGACGCCGCCCGCTGCAGCGCGGGCGACGGGAAGGTGGCGTCCACCGCGAACACCGCGCCCGCGTCGTGCGCCGCCTCCGCCAGCGCCGGCAGCTCCGGGACCGAGAGGAGCGGGTTGGAGACGCTCTCCGCCATCACCAGCCGCGGCTTCAGGCGCCGCAGCTCGCCCGGTGTCTCCGGCGCCGTCATCGAGCGCAGGTGCACCTCGAGGCCCCGGTCGCGCGCGAAGGCCTTTATCATCGCCAGCGAGGCGCCATACCCGTCGTTGGGGACCACCACCCGGTCGCCCGCCTTCAGCTCCACCGATTCCAGCAGCGCCTTCAGCGCCGCCATGCCGGTGGGGAACGCCGCGCAGTCCTCCGTCCCCTCCAGCGCCGCCACCGCCTGCTCCAGCAGCTCCGCGTTCTGCCCCTTGATGCGCGCGTACGTGTAGTCCCGGCCGTCCAGTGCTCCGTCCAGCGCGTCCGCCTCCTCGAACCAGGAGACGGAGGCCATGAAGATGGGCGACACCAGCGGGATGGCGCTCGACGCCTCCACCCGCGCGCCGGCGTGCACCGCCGCGGTCTTCACCTTGGAGTCGCCACCCACGTTCAGGCCTCGTGCTCGGTCATCCAGCGTTCGGCGTCGATGGCGGCCATGCAGCCGGTCCCCGCGGCGGTCACCGCCTGCCGGTAGTAGTGGTCCTGCACATCGCCGCAGGCGAACACGCCGGGGATGTTGGTGCGCGTGGAGCCGGGGACGGTCTTCACGTACCCGTTCTCCTGCAACTCGAGGGCGCCCTTCACCAGGTCCGTGTTCGGCACGTGGCCGATGGCGACGAAGAGCCCGTGCGCCTGGACCTGCATCGTCTCGTTGGTCTTCAAATTTCGCACCACCGCCCCGGTCATCGTCTTCCCGTCGCCCACCACCTCCTCCACCACCGTGTTCCAGATGGGCGTCACCTTGGGGTTCTCCAGCACGCGCTTCTGCATGATCTTCGAGGCGCGCAGCGTGTCCCGCCGGTGGAGCAGGGTGACCGTCTTGCACATCTTGGTGAGGTAGGACGCCTCCTCCATCGCGGTGTCGCCCCCGCCCACCACCAGCA
>DATBSS010000166.1:0-13308 GCA_036559665.1 Myxococcaceae bacterium | reverse complement strand
CCGCCCTGGTGAAGCTGGGCCTGGGCGTGGTGGCGGTGGCGGCCGGCGCGTTCCTCAACAGCGGCAACGTGGACCGGACCGCCCGCGGGCGCTCCGCCTTCTTCGTCACCTCCACCGCCGGGCTGGTGGCGGTGGTGCTGGTGGCCCTGGTGGCGGTGAACTTCATCGCCGCCCGCCGCAACAAGAGCTGGGACATCACCTCCAAGAAGGTGAACTCGCTGGCGGCGCAGACCACCACCGCGCTGGGCGGCCTCAAGGAGAAGGTGACCGCGCTCTCCTTCGCCGATCCCAAGGACCCCATCTACGGAGCGATGGAGGCGCTGCTCCAGCGCTACCACTCCGAGGCGCCGGAGAAGTTCGAGTACGCCTTCAAGGCGCCGCTGAAGTCGCCGGACCTGGTGGAGAAGTACCAGCTCCGCCAGGGGCAGAACGCCATCATCCTCACCCGCGGCGAGGGCGCCTCCGAGAGCCACGTGCTGGTGCAGGTGCCCACCGAGCAGGAGCTGACCAACGGCCTGCTCAAGCTCTCCGCGGTGGGTGAGAAGAAGGTGTACTTCGTGGTCGGCCACGGCGAGTGGGCGCTGGAGGGGGCCCGGAACGAGGAGGGCGGCGGCCAGCCGCTCGGCGAGAGCTCGATGCTGGAGCTGAACCGCGACCTCACCCAGGAGGGGTACGCGCCCTCCGCGCTCAACCTCCTGGGCAAGCCGGAGGTCCCCAAGGACGCGTCGGTGGTGATCGTCGCCGGGCCGAAGCAGGCGCTCACCGCGCCGGAGGTGGAGGCGCTCAAGAAGTACCTCGCCGAGGGCGGGCGGCTGGTCTTCTTCGCCGACGAGAAGGTGGACGCCGGGCTGGACAAGGTGCTGGCCGAGTACGGGCTCCAGGTCGACCCGGGCGTGGTGGCGGATACCCAGTTCCCGGTGGACAGCCCGTACGACATCCCGTCGCTCTTCTACGGGACGCACGAGATCACCCGGCTCTTGCGCTCCCAGCCGCTGAACGTCGAATTCATCACCACCCGCGGCATCACCATCCTGCGCGACGGCGTGCCCTCCGGCGTGAAGGCGGAGCCGCTGGTGCTCAGCTCGCCGGCGGCGTGGGAGGAGCTGACGCCGGACCAGGAACCGCAGCCCTCCAGCGGCGAGAAGACCGGGCAGATCGCCCTCGCCGCGGTCTCCATCCGGCCGGTGGCCCCCGACGTGAAGGACAAGCGCAACGACGAGGCGCGGCTGGTGGTGTTCGGCGACTCCACGCTGCTGGTGGACCGCTACTGGGGCCACGAGGGCAACCGGAACCTGGTGCTCAACGCCGTCGCCTGGTCCTCCAACCAGTTCGCCAAGGTGACCATCCGCCCGCCGGACCGCGACATCTCCAGCATCGACATGGACGCCACCATGCAGTCGCGGATCCGCCTGGCGGCGATCGACCTGTACCCGCTCACCTGGCTGGTGGTGGGCCTGGCCATCTGGCTGACGAGGCGGAACAAGTGAGCCCTCAGCAGCGGAGCCTGGTCAACCTCCTCGCCTTCACGGCGGTGGCGGCGGGGGTGGGCCTGTACGCGTACTTCGGCGTGATGAAGGGGGACGAGAAGGAGGCGGCGCAGAAGGAGTCCTCCGACAAGCTGTTCTCCACCGGGGTGGTGGACCCGGACAAGAAGAAGGAGGACGGCGGAGGCCCGCCGCCGCCGGAGTTCACCAAGGTGACCGTCCGCGCCAAGGGCGACACCACGGTGGTGGAGAAGCGCCCGGACGGCACCTGGCGGATGACCACGCCGGTGAGCGCGGCGGTGGACCAGTACGTGCTGGACTCGCTCACCAACCAGCTCAAGGACGGCAAGGTCGACGTCACCGTCGAGGAGAAGCCCACCGACGCCGACCTGGCCAAGTACGGCCTCAAGGACCCGGCGTGGACGGTGGAGGCCACCGCGCTGGTGGAGCAGGCGCCGAAGCAGGTGAAGGTCCAGGGCGGCGTGGAGAACGCCTTCAACGGCTCCGTCTACCTGCGCAAGGGCGAAGATCCGGCGGTCTACTCCGCCGCCGGCGCGATGCGCTTCAACCTCGAGAAGAGCGCCTACGACCTGCGCGACAAGCAGGTGCTGTCCGTGGACGAGGCGAAGATCGAGTCCCTGGACGTGGTCCGGCCCAAGGGCGGCGGGTACTCACTGGCCCGCGGCGAGGGCGCCCAGGCCTGGAAGATGACCAAGCCGAAGGCGCAGGACGCGGACGGCCAGACGGTGATCAACCTCCTGGGGCAGCTCAAGAGCGAGCGCGCCACCGCCTTCGTGGCCGACTCCCCCGAGGCGCGGAAGAAGGACGGCCTGGAGTCGCCGGCGGTGGACGCCACCTTCGCCCTGAAGGGCGGCGAGAAGATCCGGATCCGGCTGGCCAGGGCCGGGGGAGACCAGAGCGGCAAGGCCGCCGCGGGGCCCCCCGCCGCCGCCGACAAGTACTACGCGCTGCGCGAGGACCACGACGGCGCGGTGCTGGCGGAGGTGAACGCGTCCGCGCTGGGCCACCTGGACAAGTCCGGCGACGAGCTGCGCGACAAGAGCGTCCTCCACTTCAACCGGGACGAGGTGGAGGAGGTACTGTTCAAGCCGCAGGGCGGCGGCGCCGCCATCCGCGTGACGCGCGACCACCCGAAGCCCGGCCCGGACGGGGGTGAGCCTCCGCCGTCCGAGTCGTGGGCCGTGCAGGCGCCGGAGATGGGCCCCGCCAAGGCGTGGAAGCTGTCCTCCAACCTCTGGACGCTCAGCTCGCTGCAGGCCACCGCCTTCGGCGAGGACGGGCCAAAGAGCTGGGACAAGTACGGCATCAACGACCAGTCCCGCCAGGTGGTGCTGACCGGGGCCGGCGGCAAGCCGATTGCCACGCTGGCCGTGGGATCCGAGGTGAAGGGCAAGGCGAACACGGTGTACGTGCGCGGGACGAGGAACATGGTGCTGGAAATGGATTCGGCCCGCCTGTCCGACTTCCCGCAGAAGGTGGACGACCTCCTCGACAGGCCCCCGCCGCCGCCACCACCGCCGCCGCCCGCCGCTCCGGACGCCGGCGCGAAGTAGCTGCAATCGCCGGGCGGGTACTTCGTACCAGTGGGCGGGAGGCACCACCCATGCGCATCGCCGCCGCCGTCACCACCCTCGCCGCAGCCCTCGCCGCCACCGCCGCCTTCGCAGGGGGTCACGGCAACGGACACCTGGTCACCGAGACCCGCCCGCTGAACGGCTTCACCGGGGTGGAGTTGGCGATCCCGTTCGACGCCGTCGTCCGCGAGGGGCGCGAATTCCAGGTGAAGATCCGGGTGGATGAAAATCTGTTGTCGGCGGTCCGCACCGAGGTGAAGGGCGACACGCTGGAGGTCCACTTCGACGCCCGCGGCGACGCGGACGGCGACGCGCGGGTCGAGATCACCCTGCCGGACCTGCGCGCGGTGGCGGCGGCCGGCTCCGGCGACGTGAGCGTGACCGCCAGCCGCCGGAAGGACATCAGCCTCGCCTCGGCGGGGTCCGGCGACCTCAACTACAACGGCCCGGCGGCGCACCTGCGGGTCGGCACCTCCGGCTCCGGCGACATCAGCGTGCACCTGAACGGGGACGCGGAGGACGTGGAGGTCGGGAGCAGGGGCTCGGGGGACATCACGCTGGCGGGCGGCCGCGCGCGCGAGTTGGTGGCCGCGGTGGCCGGCTCCGGGAGCATCGACGCCGAGGAGCTCACCGCCCGCGACGGCAAGCTGGCCACCTCCGGCTCCGGGGACATCGCGGTCACGCTGGAGGGCGGCCACGCCTCCTTCGCCGTCGCCGGGTCGGGCGGCATCACCTGGCACGGGTCCGCGAACGTGGACCAGCAGGCGCGCGCCGGCAGCGGCGAGATCGTCCACGAGTAGCAAAGGCGGCGGCCGCCGCCGGTCAGACCTCGACCACCACGAAGCGGTGCTCCGGGTTGACCTTGATCAACAGCGGCATGGCCACGTTGTAGACGGGCACGCCGGCGCGGGTCTTCGCCTCCGGCGTCCCGTGGTGCGCGTGGCCGTGGAAGACCGCGTTCACCCCGAACTGGTCCACCGGCATCGCCAGGCGGTTGGTGCCGAGGAAGGGGTAGAGCTCGGGGTTCTCCCCCGCGCAGGTCTCCGGGATGGGCGCGTAGTGCATGATCACCACCTTGCGCGGCGTATCCAGCTGGGAGAGCGCGGCCTCCAGCTTGAGCGATTCGGAGACCGCCTCGCCCACGAAGGCCTTGATCGTCCCCTCGCCGAAGGCCTGCAGGGTGGCGTGGCCGAAGCCGCCGCAGAAGCCCTTCACCCCGACGATGCCCAGCACCTTGTCGAAGATGAAGTGATCGCCGTCCAGGCAGTGCACGCCGACCTTGGTCAGCTCGGAGGCCAGCTCGGCCGCGTGGCCGCTCTCGTGGTCGTGGTTGCCCAGCACCGCCGCCACGGGGACGCGCAGCGCGGACAGCTCCTCCGCCAGCGTCTTCCCCTCGGCGAGCTTCCCGTGGTCGGTGAGGTCTCCGCACAGCACCAGGACGTCGGCCTCGGCGTTCACCTGCTTGACGAGCTGGCGGAAGCGCCCGTGCTGGTCCTCCCGGCAGTGGAGGTCACCGACCGCCGCCAGACGCACCCGCGACTCCGGGTCGCGCGCCATAGGCCTCCTCGCTTCGCTCCTGTTCGTCCCAGCGCCGGCCGTTCCGGTAGCCCCAGCAGGCGATGTCCACCTCGTAGTTCACCCGCGAGAGCAGGTTGCCGCGGCACATCTTCTCCGGCCAGTCACCCTCCTCCACCGACTGCATGGACCGGGAGAGCAGCTCCTCCATCAGCCAGCGCGGCACCGCGCTGCGCTCGCACGGGTAGGCGAAGCGGAACAGCTGCAGGTGTGCCAGCAGGACCTCCCAGTGCCGGTCGAAGCGGCGCAGCACCCGCGCCCAGTCCATCTTCCGCCCCGCGGCGCGGAGGATGTGGTTCACGTCGGCGCCGTCAAAGCGCTCGCGTTCGAGGACGAAGGCCTTGGACCAGATCAGCTCCTCCGCCGGCGCGATGGCGACCTCCTGGCCGAAGACCACGCCCCGCTGCGCGTGGTCGAACCACAGGTCGTCTACCTCCGCCACCCCGTTCCCGGAGCTGAAGATGAGGTCCACGAACCACTCGCCGCGGAAGGCCTTGTAGAGCCAGACCTCGTCGGTGCGCTCGGTGCGCCAGCCGTCCGCGGCCAACACGTCCAGCGCCTTGGGCGCATCCGCCCGGCGCGGGAACAGGTCCAGGTCCTTGGTGTCGCGGTAGATGCCGGTGTAGTGCGCGTAGGCGTAGGCGCCGCCCACCACGAACGGGACGCCCGCCTCGGTCAGCTTCTGGATCGCGATGGCGCGCGCGTTCAGCTCGCCCTGGTCTCGCCTCGCCTCGGCGAGCGCCGCATCCGTCCCCATCTCGCCTGGGTGGTTCGGGTGCCTCGGCTCCATCGCCCAAAGCTAGTGAGGGAGTGGACGCGCAGCCACCCCCCGGGGCCAGGAGCTCGGTTGGCCGGCTTACTTCCCGTCGAGCCCGCCGGTCATTCCAGGAATCCCGCCGCCGAGCGCCTTGGTGAACAGGTCCTTCATCATCCCCAGGGGATCGCCTCCGCCACCGCCGCCGCCGCCGCCCTTGTCACCGCCGCCCATCAGGCCCTGGATCATCGGCATGAACTTCTGGATCATCCCCATGATCCCGCCGCCGCCACCACCACCCATCAAGCCACTCAGCATTCCCATTTGCGTATCTCCTGGAACTGAAGGGAAACTACCTTCTACTCCAAAGACACACATCCGAATTTCCGGTCTCATTTACTGAGAGGCGGGCTGGGCGATCTGCTCGGCTTTCTCGACGCAGCGCGGCACGATCAAGGCCTCATCGCATCGCTGGTCCGCCCGGCACTGGCCGCCGCAGGGGATGGGCTTGCACTTCTCGCCGGGTGCCGCGCGCGCCTGGTGCTCCGGGCAGAGGCGGTCCGGGATGCCGATCGACGAGCCGGTGCTGCTGGCGGCGGACAGCGTGCTCCGGAGGGCCCGGTCCTCGGTGGGGGTCAGGTTCGGCGGCGTGAAGGGGAGCGGAATCGGAACGCACGCTCCCAGCACGGCGGCGAACGCGGCGAGGCAGGCGAACCGGAGCACGGTCCGGACTGTGTACTACTTCTTGGCCTGGGTCGGCGAGGCCGCGGCCAGCTCGGCGGCGACGGCGTCCGCGCTCATGCCCACCAGCATCGCCAGGGGCCCGCCGGGGAGTGCCTTCTCCATCCGCGCGGAGAGCTCCTTCTTCTGCGCGTCGGTCAACGCCGCCTTCCCGCCGGAGAGCTCGCGGACGGCGGCGCGGTACTGCTCGAGATAGCCCTTCTGCCACGCCAGCGCCTCCAGCGTGCCCTTCTCGCCGTGGCCGGGGTACACGGTGGTGACGCCCTGGAGCGCGGCCTTCGCCTTGTCGAGCGACGACAGCCACGCGGCGCTGTGGCCCTCCGCCAGCCACGGGTGCACGCGGTTCATCACGAGATCTCCGGTGAAGGCGGCCTCCCCGCCCAGCACCCAGATGGTCTCCGAATCGCTCTCCCCCTGCCCCACGTCGCGCGCGGTGAAGGCGGCGCCGTCGAAGGTCAGGGTCTCTCCGTCCTTGGCGATCTGGGTCGGGAAGACGGTCGAGTCCGGGTACTCGTCCTTGTAGATGGGCTTCCAGTAGGCCCGCTTGGGCGCGTCGATGGCCCGGAGCGTCTGGTCCACGCCCCCCAGGGCGACCACCTTGGCCTTCGTTCCGGCGGTGAGGATACCGAGGCCGTTCACGTGGTCCGGGTGCGCGTGGGTGATCAGCACCGCCAGCAGCGGCTTCTTGAGCGCGTCCAGCTCGGCGCGGAGCTTCTTCGCCTCGGACACGGTGAAGGGAGCGTCCACCGCGACCACGCCCTTCGGCGTCTCCACCAGGTAGGCGTTGGCGCGGAAGGCCGGATCTCCGGCGGCGTGAACGTGGACCACGGGGGCGGCGGCGAGGGCGAAGGCGGCGACTGCGGCTGCGGCGATCATGTGCGGCGTTCTCCTGTTGAAGGTTCGCCGCACAAGGTACCGGCCGGGCCCGGGCGCCGAAACGAGCGCTCTTTCGGCGCGATGGGACGATCTTTCGATCTGCCGATCTACCGCCGCGCCCGCCGCCATTGCAGCGGCGTCACCCCGTTCGCCCGCCGGAACTGCCGAATGAAGTACCCGGGGTCGAGGTAGCTCACCTTCTGGCCAATCTCCCCCACCTCCAGCTCCGTCTCCACCAGCAGGCGGCGCGCCTCCGCCATCCGCCGTTCGATGATCCACTCCAGCACGCTGCGCCCGGTCTGCCGCTTCACCAGCGTGGTGAGGTGCGCGGGCGAACGGCCCACCTCCTTCGCCACGTCCTGCAGCGAGATGGGCCGGTGGTAGCGCGACTCGATGAGTTGGAACACCTGCGCCAGCAGCGGGCGCGAGCCCGGGGGGACCTTCGACAGGCGGTCCGACTCCGCCGCCAGCCGCGCGGCGTCGATCAGGATCAGCGTGAGCAGCGCGCGGGCGGACACCTCGTAGCCCAGCCGGGGCCGGGCCAGCTCCGCGTGCAGGTCGGCGAAGCGCGCGCTCCAGCGGGCGCGCTCGGGCGGGGGCACGTGGAAGTGGCCGCCGTCCCGCCCCGAGGGCCGCACGAAGCCCCACAGCACCAGCTCCGGCAGCGCGGTGAACACCTGGGCGTCGGTGCGCGACGGGTCCAGCGCCGCCGCTTCGAACAGCAGGAGCCAGCCGTCCGCCTCGGCCATCCCGCGGGCGTCGTGCACCTCCCCGGGAGCGATCACCAGCACGTCGCCCGCCCGCACCTCGGCGCGCCGGCCGCCCACCCGGTGATGGCCGCGCCCGCGCTCCAGGAACATCAGCTCGTAGAACCGGTGTCCGTGTGGCTCGTACCCTTTGAGCGGGTGCTGGCCGTGGAGGCGCTGCACCTCCACGCGCGGCGCCGCCGGATCCTGCGGCGAAAAAGCCAGCATGGGCGGCGGGGGCGGCTTACGGGTCACCACAACCCATTGAAACACGGGCAGTTCCAGGCGGCTTTCTGTTTTCCGGGGGTGCTGGGTCTGTAGTGGCACGCTCGCCGTTCTCAAGCGAGCCCCACAGGAGAAACCACACATGAAGAAGACGCTCGGACTTGCCGCCGCCGCGCTGTTGTCCACCGCCTGCGGTACCGACTTCCGCTCTGGCATCCCGAACAAGCAGATGGTCCAGGTCGAATTTCCCCAGAGCAACTCGCAGGGCCTCCAGGCGGAGGGCGAGATCGGCAACGCCAAGACCTCCAACGCGCTGCAGGGCCAGCTCTCGGACGGCTACGTGCTGACCCGCGCCGCCACCGGTTCGGTCAACGGCGGCACCCTGTTCGTCCTCGGCCTGCTCAAGGCGATCACCGACAACCCGCCGACCTCCCAGACCGAGACCCAGGCGGTGTGGGGCCCGGGGCACGACGCGCTCAGCCCGAACACCTACAAGCTGACCGTGACCGTCACCAAGGATGACGAGTTCAGCTACGTCCTGGAGGGCAAGGCGAACGCGGCCCCGGACACCGCCTTCGTGCCGGTGCTCTCGGGCACGCACGTCTCCCGGTCGCGCGACGTGGGCCACGGCGAGTTCCTGCTGGACTGGGACGCGGCCGCCACCCTGCCCGAGCACGACGACAACATCGGCTCGGCGATCATCGGCTACGGCAATGACGGCGAGAAGGGCGCGGTGGCCGTGCTGGCCCGCTTCGAGGGCGTGCGCGACCAGGAGACCGGCGGCACCGTCAACGCCAGCTACGGCTACGTCTCCATCCCCAACGTGGGCGGCGGCTTCGCCTTCGGGGTGCGCAAGAACATGAACCCGGCCGAGGGCTCCAGCCTGGAGAACTTCACCATCCAGAGCCGCTGGCTGCCCACCGGCGCGGGCCGCTCCGACGCGCAGGTCTCCGGCGGCGACCTGGGCGCCAACCAGGCCACCTGGAACGAGTGCTGGGACACCAGCTTCAACAGCCAGTTCCTGGCGGTCAGCTACGATACGACCCTGGGGTACGGCGTCGAGGCGAGCGGCTGCGCCATCCAGGGCGCCGAGTACGCCCACCTGTAGTCGGCCGGAAACGCGAGCGTGCAGGAGTGACCGCAACGTCCACAGGCGCGTTGCAGCTCATCCGGGGCGGCCGGGAGGAATCCGGCCGCTCCCTCCTGCGCGAGCTGTACGAGAAGTACGGCGGGAGCGTGTACGGGCGGTGCCTCTACCTGCTCAAGGAGCGGCCGGCGGCGGAGGACGCGATGCAGGACGTGTTCGCCAAGGCGCTGACCAACCTGAACGGTTTCCGCGCCGAGGCGTCCCCGCTGACCTGGCTCCTCCGCATCACCACCAACCACTGCCTCAACGCCATCCGGGCGGAGCGGGCGGGCTGGCGGGAGCGGTTCGAGCGGCAGGAGGCGGCCCGGCCGGAAGGACACGGCGGGCCGCAGGCGATGGAGAAGCGGGACCAGGTGCGCCAGCTGCTCCGGAGGTTCGACCCGGAGACCCAGGCCGCGGCGGTCCATTACCACGTCGACGAGATGACGCTGGAGGAGGTGGCCGCGGCGCTCGGGCGCTCCGTCCCCACCGTGCGCAAGCGCCTCCAGCAGTTCGCCGCGGAGAGCGGCGTCCAGGAGTGGCAGCCATGAGCGAGGCCGGCATGACGCACGTGGGGATGATGAAGCTCCGGCGGTACCGCGCCGGCGAGCTTGCCGGCGACGAGGCCCGGCAGGTCCTCGCCCACACCGAGGGCTGCTCCGACTGCCTCGGGAAGCTCCATGGCCTGGAGGCCGAGCAGGCCGGCTTCGAGGCGGCGGTGGGCTTCGACCGGTTCGCCGCCGGGGTGGAGCGGGCGGCGCGGCCGCGGCCTTCCCAGGTGGCCCGGCGGTGGATGGCCCCGGTCATGGCGGCGGCCGCCGCGGTGCTGGTGGCGGTGGTGGGGAGCCGGCTGCTGCAGCCGGACCCGAACGGCGGCAAGGGCTTCAACGCCGTCAAGGGCGGCCCGGAGATCGCCCTGAAGATCGCCGGCCCGGACGGCGCCTCCCAGCGCGACGCCCCGGAGTCCGCCGCCGCCCTGCTCAGCCCGGGCGAACGCGTGCGCATCGGCTACCGCGCGGTCCAGCACCGGTTCGTGACGGTGATCTCGGTGGACCAGCAGGGCGAGGTGACGCCCCTCTACCCGGAGCGCGGCGAGAGCCTCCCGGCGACCAACGCGTCCGCCATGGTGTTCCTGCCGGACAGCCTGGAGTTCACCGGGTCCGGCGCGGAGCGGGTGATCGTCATCCTCTCCGACGACCGCCTCCAGGTCTCGGCGGCGGTGGAGGCGGCGAGGAAGTCGTACCAGGCGGCCGGCGGAGATCTGTCGGGGATGGCGCCGCTCCAGCTCCCCGGCGAACAGTTCTCCCGGACGGTGCAGAAGCCATGAGGAACCTCCTGATCGTCGCCGCCCTGGCCCTCTCCCAGGCGGCGCCCGCGCAGCAGATCCGCCGGCTGGCCCTGATCGCCGGCAACGACGACGGCGGGAGGGACACCCGGCCGCTGGTCTACGCCACCCAGGACGCGAAGAAGATCCACGACATCCTCACCCGCCTGGGCGGCGTCCTCCCGGAGGACGCCACCTTGCTGCTCAACGCGCGCGCGGACGAGCTGTTGAGCGCGCTGTCGTCGCTGGAGGCCCGCGCCACCGAGGCCCGCCGCCGCGGCGAGCGCACGGCGCTGCTGGTCTACTTCTCCGGCCACGCCAAGGACGGCGCGCTCCGGATGGGCGGCGGCGCGCTCCCACTGGACGCGCTCAGGGCGCGGCTGGCGGCGGCGCCGGCGGACATCCGGCTGGGCATCTTCGACGCCTGCCGGTCCGGGGCCATGGTGCGCACCAAGGGCGTCCGGCGGGCCCCCGCCTTCGAGGTCCAGTCCGGCGCCAGCACCGACGCGCAGGGCCTGGTCATCCTCACCTCCAGCGCCTCGGACGAGGACTCGCAGGAGTCGGACCAGATCGCCGGCAGCTATTTCACCCACCACCTCGCCAGCGGCCTGCGCGGGGACGCCGACCGGTCCGGCGACGGGCGGGTCTCGCTCTCCGAGGCCTACGCCTACGCGTACGACCGCACCGTGGCCGACACCGCGGAGAGCGCGGCGGGCGCGCAGCACCCCACCTTCAGCTACGACCTGGCGGGCAACGGCGACATGGTCCTCACCGAGCTGTCCAACCGGCGCGAGGGCTTGCGCTTCCCGCCCGAGGCGCCCCAGGGCGTCTACTACCTGGTGGACGGGCGCGGGCGGGTGGTGGCGGAGGTCTTCAAGGAGTCCGGGGCGGAGCGGAAGATCGTCCTGTCGCCCGGGAAGTACCGGCTGAAGCGGCGGCTGGAGAACCGGCTGCGGATCGGCGACGTGGAGGTCCAGGGCGGCGTCCTCTCCACGGTCGACGAGGGCCGGTTCCGCGACGCGCCGTTCTCCGACGACCCGGTGAAGGGCGGCGAGCGCGCCTCCTCCTGGTCCGTGGGCCTCTCGGCGGCGTACCAGGCGTTCCTCGGCCACCAGGCCTACTTCCCGCCCTCCGCCAGCCTGGGTCTGGAGCTGCAGCTCCACCACTACTTCCGGTCGAACTGGATGCTGGACTTCGACGCCACGCTGGGCGGCGGCACGGGCGAGGTGCCGCTCAGCTCGGGCCTCGGCGGCGCCGGGTACCGCTTCACCCAGCTCTCGCTGGGCAGCAGCATCATCGGCCAGTGGCCGATGGGGGACCTGGTGCCGTTCGCCGGCGTGCGGCTGTCCTTCGTGGTCATGGGCCGGCACTTCGACCCGGAGGTCTACGCCAAGGAGTACCAGGGCATCTTCACCTGGTCTCCGGGCGCGGTGCTGGGCCTGCGGTGGCACTTCGCCGGCGGCTGGCACGCGGTGGCGCGCCTGCGGCTGCAGTACCTCAACTACAACATCGACGAGAACGCCCATTTCGGATTCGGCGAGCTCGGGGCCATGGTGGGCTATGCGTTCTGATTCTCGCGGTGTCGCGGTCGCCGCCGTCCTCCTCGCCCTCGCCGCCTCCGGCTGCGGCGGCGACTGGTCCAACGCGGACGTGGAGTTCGCGGCGGCGGTGCCGCGCCGCACCGACGTGACGGTGAGCCTGCCGCTCGAGAGCGGATTGTCCGCCTCCGGGCTCCGCGAGGGCGGCGCCACCAGCTTCGCGGTGGGCGACGCGTCGCAGGCGGCGGCCGACGCGCGGAGGACGGCCGCCGGCCTGGACACCATGGCCGGGTTCTTCGTCCAGATCCTCGAGGGCGCCACCCGGATCGACCCGACCGTGCGCACGCCGGAGCTGCGCATCTGGGGCCCGTTCCCCAACCAGGATGCGCCCGGCTGGGAGCTCCAGCTCGTCATCACCCGGCAGCCGGTGAAGATCGACCCCGCGGGCCCCGGCGACCCGGTGGAAGGCTTCTACTGGCAGATCCAGTACAAGGAGCAGGCCGCCCAGCAGTGGCGCCAGCCGCCGCTGGTGGAGGGCTTCTACGAGCCCGGGGAGATCCGGCGCGGGCGCGGCGCGGTGGGGTTCTACACCGCGGAGTTTCGCGCCTCCGGGATGGCCAACGCGAAGAACCAGAGCGACCTGGGCACGCTCGCGCACCTGACGCTCGCCTACGACACACGGACCGGCCAGCCCCACACCATCGCCATGATCGGCATGGACGACGCCGGCCAGCAGGCGGCCATCTACTACCAGGAGTTGGCCACGCTCTCCGGCCAGCTCGGCTTCGACCTCCGCACCACCGACCCCGCCGCCACGCACATCCAGGCCCTGAGCCGCTGGACCCCCGACTACCAGGGAAGGAGCGACATGGCGGTGGTGGAGGGCACCGCGTCCGGGGCGCACGCCGTCGAGTGCTGGGACGGCCAGCAGCGGGTGGTGTTCGTCTCCAACCCCTGGGAAAGCATCCTGGGCGGCGCCGAGTCCTCCTGCGCGTTCGGTCCGCCCTGAACTAAGGTTGAGCTTCCAACGGAGGGAGCACACCACATGCATCGACTGAGCTTGAGTGGCATTGCGCCGGTCCTGGCGGCTTGCGCGCTGCTGGCCTGCGCCGGACCCATCGGACCGACGGGCATCGAGGGGCCGCCCGGGCCGCAGGGCCAGGCGGGTCCCCAGGGCATCCCGGGGGTCATGGGCGCCACCGGTGCGACCGGGGCCACCGGCGCGGACGGGTCGATCCGGATCTTCGGGGACAGCACCGCCGGCTCGGTGACCATCTCCGCCAACACCAACTGGGCGTCGGTCCCGCTCAACACCGCCCACAAC
>DATBSS010000165.1:0-6000 GCA_036559665.1 Myxococcaceae bacterium | reverse complement strand
CAGCCCCGGGTGGAGGAGGAGTTCTTCCGCATCTTCCCGGCGCGGCGGCGGACGCCGGAGAAGTGGGCGGCCACCCTCAAGAAGAAGGCGCAGGAGGTGGCGCGCTACGTCCTTCCCATCGGCACCTACGCCCACCTGTACCACACCATCTCCGGGCTCACCCTCCACCGCTACCACCGGCTCTGCCAGCAGCTGGACGCGCCCACCGAGATGCTGCTGCTGGTGAAGGCGATGGTGGCGGAGGTGAACGCGCTCGACCCGCTGTTCTTCGAGCGCATCGAGGACCCGCTCCCGCTGGAGCAGACGCTGGAGTACCGCGCCCTTCAGGAATTGGGCCGGCTGCGCGCCTCGTCGTCGGACGCGAAGAAGTTCAACCACGCCTTCGACGCCGACCTGGGGCCCCTCCGCTCGCGGATGATCGACTGGACGGCCAACGGCGAGCGGTCGGTCGCGCGCGGCGTACGCGGGGTGCTGGGCGCCACCGAGGACGCGCTGCCGGACTCGGCCGCGGTGGACCTGGTGCTGTCGCCGAAGCGGAACCCGTACCTGGCCGAGTCGCTGGTGCTCACCACGGTGAGCAAGCTCACCCGCGCGCTCTCCCACGCCCACTACACCTTCCAGAAGAAGCTCTCGCACACCGCGGACTCGCAGGACCAGCGGCACCGGATGGCGCCCGCCAGCCGCCCGGTGCTGCACGCGCAGTTCGTCCCCGGCGAGGTGGACGTCATCGTCCCCGACCTCATCAACGCGGTCCCGGAAGCGGAGGCACGCTTCCTCCAGACCCTGCAGCGCACCTGGCGCACCATTGAACAGCTCCTCGACGGCGGCGTGCCCGAGGAGATGGCGCTCTACCTCTTGCCGAACGCCTTCCCGGTCCGCTTCCACGAGTCCGGTGACCTGCTGCACCTCCACCACAAGTGGGTCCACCGCCTCTGCTACACCGCGCAGGAGGAGATCTGGCGCGCCTCGCTGGAGGAGGTGCAGCAGCTCCGGCGGGTGCACCCGATGCTGGGCCAGTACGTGCTCCCGCCCTGCACCCTGCGCAAGGAGGCCGGCATCACCCCCTTCTGCCCGGAGGGGCCGCGCTTCTGCGGACTCCCGGTGTGGAA
This sequence comes from Myxococcaceae bacterium, assembly GCA_036559665.1. Lineage (GTDB taxonomy): Bacteria > Myxococcota > Myxococcia > Myxococcales > Myxococcaceae > DASRBA01. The sequence continues at coordinate 4,891 of DATBSS010000165.1, read as the reverse complement.
CATCCAATTGGAAGCGTTCCAACGCCTCATCTAGAGATGGACGAGCGGATCCGGCGTGTTAGAAGCGCCCGCATTCGCGCACCGTGAAGGGAACGGATGACCTATGGAATTGCTCGCTGACTGGCGCACGCTGCTGAACCTCGCCTTCCGGTGGATCCACGTGGTGGCCGGCGTGATGTGGATCGGCCATCTCTGGTTCTTCAACTTCGTCAACGCGCAGGTGGCCAAGACCTACGACGCCGCCTCCAAGAAGGCGGTCGTCCCGCAGCTGATGCCGCGCGCGCTCTACTGGTTCCGCTGGGGCGCCGCGTACACCTGGATCACCGGCATCCTCCTGATGGGCCTGGTCATCTACATGGGCGGGGGGATGGAGTCCCGCATCGGCGACACACCGGGGATGCTGGTGGGCCTGGGCGTGCTGGTGGTGGGCTTCGCCATCTACGACGTGCTCTGGAAGTCGCCGCTGGCCAAGAACGAGATGGCGGCCGCGGGCGTCTCCTACGTGCTGGCGGTGGCGGCCATCTTCGGGCTCACCCGGGTCTTCGGGGGCCGCGCGGTGTGGATCCACCTCGGCGCGCTCTTCGGCACCATCATGGCGGCCAACGTGTGGATGCGGATCTGGCCCAGCCAGAAGAAGATCATCGCCGCTGCGGCGGGCGGCCCGGCGGTCGACCCGTCCGTGCCCGCCCTGGCCGGGCTCCGCTCCAAGCACAACACGTACATGTCCGTGCCGCTGATGCTCACCATGGTCAGCAACCACTTCCCGACCTGGTACGGCGACGACGAGGGGTGGATCTTCCTCTCGGGAACGATCCTGGTCGGCTGGGGCGCGGCCAAGTGGATGTACGGCAAGTCCGCGTCTGCCGCGCCCGCGTCCTATACGTAGCCGTGGTATGGCTGCCGGGATGAACCTCGGCCGCCGGGCCAGCTTCCTCCTCCCGTTCTCCCTGGTGGGCTGCCGCAAGACGGCCAGCCCCGTGGCGGCGGCGGAGGCGTTCCTGGACGCGTACTACGTGGAGCGCGACCACGCGCGCGCGCTGGCGGTGAGCGCGGACGCGGCGGCGGCGCGCTTGAAGCAGGAGCAGTCGCTGCGCGCGGAGGCTGGCGGCGACTACGGCGTCCAGCCGCGGGTGTTCTACAAGCTCGAGCGGGAACAGAAGGGCGAAGACACGGACCAGCTGACCTACGAGGTGAGCATCGACTCGTCGGGCGTGCGCTTCAAGAAGACGGTCGTGCTGCGGACCCGGAAGTACGGCGAGGACTGGAAGGTCTCCGCCTTTGCCGAGCGTGACGAGGCGCCGGCCACCGAGGAGGCCAAGCCGTGAGCCCCATCTACACCAAGACCGGAGACTCCGGAGAGACCGGGCTGTTCGGCGGCGGGCGCGTGGGCAAGGACGACGCGCGCGTCGACGCGTACGGCGAGGTGGACGAGCTCAACGCCTGCATCGGCCTGGCGCGGAGCCACGGCCTGGACAAGGAGATGGACGCGGTGGCCGCCAGGCTCCAGGAGGAGCTGTTCACCGTGGGGTCGATGCTCGCCACGCCGCAGGGGAGCAAGGCGGAGCAGCACATCCCCAAGGTCCGCCCCGAGTGGGTGAAGGCGATGGAGGACGCCATCGACGGGATGGACAAGGAGATGCCGGCGATGACCGCCTTCATCCTGCCCGGCGGCACCCCGGCGGCGTCCGCGCTCCACGTGGCCCGCACCGTCTGCCGCCGGGCCGAACGCCGCGCGGTCCCGCTCTACCGGGCCGGGAAGATCGAGCTCCTGGTGATCGGCTACCTCAACCGGCTCTCCGACCTCCTCTTCACCATGGCGCGCGCCGCCAACCACCGGGCCAGGGTGGAGGACGTGAAGTGGGTGCCGCCGAAGCCCTGACGCTCCCGTCGTCCGAGCTGCGCGCGCTGGCCGCCCAGGCCGGCTTCGACCTCTGCGGCTTCGCCCGCGCGGACCCCATCCCGGAGGAACACCTGGTCTCCTGGCTGGAGGCCGGGATGGGCGCGGACATGGACTGGATGCGCGAGCGCGTGGCGGAGCGGCTGGACGTCCGCCGGCTGCTCCCCGGCGCGCGCACCGTGCTCTCCTTCGCCTGCAACTACTTCCACCCGGACCCCGAGGGGGCGGCCGACGCGCCGCCCATCGCCCGCTACGCGCGCGGCCGCGACTACCACTACACGATGCAGGACCGCCTGCGCGCCTTTCGCCGGGGCCTCCTGGCGCGCTGGCCGGAGGTGGAGACCTTCGCCACCACCGACACCGGGCCGATGATGGAGAAGGTGTGGGCCGCGCGCGCCGGGCTGGGCGCGGTGGCGAAGAACGGGTGCCTGGTCACCGAACGCTTCGGCTCCTGGGTGGTGCTGTCCACGCTGGCCATGGACGCGGCGGTGGACGCGTACGCGGACGGCCCCGCGCCCGACCGGTGCGGGAGCTGCACGCTCTGCCTGGCGGCGTGCCCCACGCAGGCCATCGTCGCCGACCGGCGCGTGGACGCCCGCCTCTGCCTCTCCTACCAGACCATCGAGAACCGGAGCGGCCCGGTGCCGGAGCCCCTGCGCCCGGCGATGCGCGACCTGGCCTTCGGCTGCGACCTCTGCCAGGACATCTGCCCGCTCAACGCCGCGCCGCTGACAGGCGGCGACCGCTTCCTCCCGCGCGCGGTGGCCCAGCTCTCCGCCCGGGACCTCGCCGCGCTCTCGCCCGAGGATTACCAGCGGCTCGTCCCCGGCACCGCGCTCGCCCGCGCCAAGTACGACGGGCTCCGCCGGAACGCCGCCTATGCGCTGGGCGCCGCGCGCGACGCCGGCGCGCGGGAATTGCTGGAGCGGTTGGCAATCCATGCGCCCCCGCTGGTGGCCGATGCGGCGCGGTGGGCGCTGACGCGACTGGTCACATAACTTAGAAGATCTAATTCACAAACGCACTCGCATTAGTCCAAGGCCTTGCCTCCTCTCCTGGCGGTGTGATGTTCCTGAGCGCAAAGGAGAGCAGTCATGGAAACCATCAAGAGGGCGTGGGAGCTGAACAGTCTCGAGGCGCACGGCGCGCTGATCGTCATGGGGTACGTGACGGCGGCCGTCATGTTCTGGGCCACCTACATCCGGTTCTTCTAGGACGCGGGTGATGGGGGTTGAGACCAGGCCAGGTCGAGGCTAACTGGTAGGGCATGGCGACCATCGACCTGACAAAGGACACGTTCCGCGACACCGTCACCAAGGAAGGCATCGTCCTGATCGACTGGTGGGCGGAGTGGTGCGGTCCATGCCGCGCCTTCAAGCCAATCTTCGAGGCCGCGTCCGAACAGCACCAGGACGTGACCTTCGCCAAGATCAACACCGACGAGCAGCAGGAGCTGGCGGGGGCGTTCGAGATCCGGTCCATCCCCATGGTGATGCTGTTCCGCGACGGCGTGCTGCTCTTCGCCCAGCCGGGGTCGTTGCCCCAGCCGGCGCTGGAGGAGCTGATCGGCAAGGCGCGGGAGCTAGACATGGTCTCGGTGCAGAAGCAGATCGCCGAGGCGAAGGCGACCGCCGCCGGGGCTCCCGCGGCGAAGCCCAACTAGCCTGCGGAACGCGTGGAGGGCGCGCCCCGCGGCAGAACCGTCGCCTACGCCGCGGTCACGGTCCAGGCGATCATCTCGTCGCTGACCTACCTGGTGGCCCGGCGGGCGCTGGTGGAGATCCCGCCGGTGCCGCTGCTCGCGCTCCGCTTCGCGGTGGCGGGGTCCATCTTCCTGGCCATGCTGGCCGCCGGCGGCCGGGCGTCCATTCCCCCGCGCGCGCTCTGGCCGCGGCTGGTGCTGATGGGCTTCCTCGTCGGACCGATCAACCAGGGCTTCTTCTTCGTGGGCCTGGACCACTCCACGCCCGCGCACGCGGCGCTGCTCTACGCGCTCACCCCCACCGGCGTGTACCTGCTCTCGCTCTGGCGCGGGCGCGAGTCGCTCCGGAGGGGCGCGGTGATCGGGCTGGTGGCCGCCCTGGCAGGGGTGGTCGTGCTGCTGCTGGGGCGGGGGCTGCGCGCCGCCGCCAGCCCGCTGTGGGGGGATCTGCTGATCCTCGTGGCGGTGGTGGCGTGGGTGATCTTCACGGACCAGGGCAAGCAGCTCATCCCCACCTACGGCCCCAACCGGATGACCGCCTGGAGCATGGTGGCGGGCGCGCTCTGGGTGCTGCCGCTGGTGCCGTTCAACGTCAGCGCCGGGATGCTGGCCCACCTCTCGACGGCGACGTGGCTGTGCCTGGGCTACCTGGGCGTCATCACCTCGGTCATCTCGTACCTGCTCTGGTACTTCGCGCTCTCGCGGCTGGAAGCATCCAAGGTGGCGGTGTTCTCCAACCTCCAGCCGGTCTTCACCGCGCTGGCGGCGCTGGCCCTGCTCCAGGAGCCCATCCACTGGGAGTTGGTGGCGGGCGGCACGCTGGTGCTCCTGGGCGTCCGGCTCACTCAGCGGTCGTAGCCGGGGCCGGGGCGCGCTTCCTCGGCGGCTTCTTCTTCGACGAGGGCGGCGGCCTGGCGGGCTCGGCCGGCGGCGGCGGGGCCGGGGCGGTCTCCACCTTCGTCTCCTCCGGCACCGGCTTGGCGAACACCTTCTCCTGGTAGCCCTCCGGCGTCTTGTCCTGGGCCGCCTTGAGGTCCGAGGCCTTCGTCGAGGTCCGCTTGCGGACGGGCGGGAGGTCGTCGTCCATGGGCACGGCGGCCGGTTCGTCCGACGGCGCGGCGAAGCGGTCGCGGTCCGCCTTCGCCTGGCCGGTGTGCCGCTTGGCGACGTGGCGCGCCAGGCAGATCACCTCCGCCTGCTCGCAGTCCGCCAGGCACCTGGGCACCTTGGCGCGGGTGGCCTCCGACATCCCGTAGTCCAGCGAGCAGTCCTCCTTGCACGTCCCCTTGGCC
>DATBSS010000164.1:0-46112 GCA_036559665.1 Myxococcaceae bacterium | reverse complement strand
GTACCACCTGGACCTGGGTCGACTCGTCCTCCTCGAAGTAGCGGCGCACGCAGCGCTCCACCAGCTCGCTCCAGGACAGGTGCGTGTTCTCGGGCTCGGCCAGGCTGGCGAAGGTGGGCTTGGACTCCTTGTCCTTGATGTTGCGCATCCGGAGCGAGACCTCGCGCCGGCCGCTCCGGCTGTCCACGTATGCCGTCAGCCACGCCGCCCACAGGTCCGCGTCGGTGGGAATCTCGCAGTCGTACTTCGAGAAGTCCGCCAGCAGCCCGACCTTCTTCGGCGCGTCGGCGGTCGACCGGATGTCGCGGTTCTCCAGGACCTTCTTCAGCGCCGTCTCGTCCTCCGTCGCCTCCTTGCAGGTGATGACCGGCATCCGGGTGGAGAACGCCTGGCGCAGGCTCTCCTCCAGGAGCGGCTTGGCGGCCGGCTCCACCGATGAGTTCACCTGCATGAACACCAGCGCAGAGCCGCCGGGCGCCGCGAGCAGCGCGGTGGCGGTGATGGTCAGGGCGAAGCTCATCTGGCTCCTCGGCAGTGCTGGAGCTGGGTCCGCGCCGAGTCACACGCTCGGCACAGCTCCAGGTCCTGGCGCAACGGGTAGTGGTCGAGATCGCAGGACTCCCGGCAATGCTCCTGGATGGGCTCGTAGGCCTTGACCAGGGAGGTGCACGGGTCCGCCGCGGGCGGGGGCTGCTTGGGCTTCGGCTTCACGTCGGGCGCGCGGCCGGCGTCAGGGGCACGTGCCGGCACCACCGCCGCCGCTGGCACGATGGGCGACGGGGCTGGGACTAGGGCCGGGCCGGCGTCCGGGGTCGTTTCCGCGACGGTCGCCGGTTTCTGGAGCGTGGGGATCGCCAGCCAGGCGCCGATGGACAGCACGGCCACCGCCACCCCCGCCCCCGCAAGGATCGTGGTCCGGCGCGCCAGCCGCGGCGGCGGCCCCGGGGTCAGCGACCTCGCAATACCCGCCATGGTGCCGGGGGGGACCAGCGACGCCAGCAATGGAGCCGGGTCGCTCGACTTCGTGAAGTCGAGCATGTGGTACGTCGAAAACGGCAGCGGGGGGGAGCACTCCGCCAGCTTCACCGAGATGACGCGCTTGCCCTTCTGGAGCGCCAGGTTCGCTTCGGCGGGGACCCAGGGCTTGCCGCCGGCGGACGATGGCGACCACAGCACGACGCAGGCGTCGCACGCGCCGATGGCCGCCTCGATGTGCCGGGCGAAGTCGTCGCCGCCGCGCAGGATGCCCTCATCCACTTCGACCTGGTGGCCGGCCGCGCGCACCGCGTCGGCGATCACCAGCATGCGCGCGCGGTCGTCGTGCGCGTAGCTGATGAAGACCTTCATCTACCGGCAGAACTCCGAGCGGCAGGCCCCGCCCACGCAGCGCGCCAGCGGCCCGCAGACGGTGTTGTCGCCACACCCCGTGTCCTGCGCGTTGTAGTTCACGCAGCGCAGGCCGTCGCAGCGGGACTTCAGGCAGGTGAGGACGAGGTCCTGCGCGCCCTGCGGCGGCTGGAGCCCGCATCCGTCACCCGGCCCCGGCAGCAGCGTGCAGAAGTTCCCGCCGTCGTGGGTCTGGCAATAGGTGAACTTGTCGCACTGGTTGGTGAACGGCGTGCAGATGCTCTCCAGCGAGCCCCCCGGCTGGCAGACCCTGGTCCCGAGGAGGGCCCCCGCGCAGTTCAGCTTGGACTCGCAGAAGAAGCCCCCGCCCGTGTAGTCGCAACCCGACGTCCCGGCCGGCCGCCGCGGCGTGCACTGCCCGCCAGGGCAGTAGTGGGACCAGGGCTGGCACTGGCCGGCGTCCCCGTCGCTGCAGGAGCCGCTGGTGATGTAGGGCTTGCACGTGCCGTTGGTGCAGGCGGACCCGGGCTCGCACACGTCGGTGGCGGTGCAGGCCACGTTGTTGGAGACGAAGGCGCGGCAGGAGCCCAGGCACCCGGCGCTGGTGTTGCAATAGCCGGCGGCGCAGTCCTTGTCGGTGGCGCACGATCCACCGGAGGCCACGGACCCGGTCAGCATCGGGCAGTCCGCCAGGTACTGCCCCGCCTTCCGCGTGGCCAGGTCGGCGCAGTCGGCTTCGGTCACGCTGGCGCGGCAGGCCCTGAGCTTCATGGGGTCGTACCCCATCCGTCCGGCGGTGATGCTCTTGGTGACCGAGGAGCAGATCTCCTCCCAGAAGACCCCCTCTTTCCAGTCCACCGCCCGCCCGCCCGCGCACGCGGAGAGCTTCTGCGAGACCGTGATCAGCACCAGCTCGCAGGCGATGTCCTGGTCCAGCGACGGCCTGTGCTCGACGCACTTGTTCTCGAGGTCGCAGTACTGGGACCTCGGGCAGTTGTCGTCGGTGTCACAGGGCGCGCCCTCGCGTTCCACGAAGCAGGCGGAGACCGCCACGCCCGCGAGCGCCCCCACCACTCCGGCCATGAGCACGCGGTTCAAAATTTGCCCTCCACCATGAACAGCACGCCGCTGGCGATGGCGCCTATCCCGGCGGTCGCCCACAGCGCGTTGGACGTCTGCTGGGCTTTCACCGAGGCGTCGTACAGCGCGTCCGGTTCCGGCGGCTGGTGCAGGCTGTCCTTGAGCTCTTTCGCCTTGTCCCGCGCCTGCGAACCGGCGGCCGCCGCGCCCAGCACCGCCAGTGCCGTCCCCCCAACCGCCACCCAGGTCCAGATCCGCGGCTTCTCCACCGGCGCCGGGGCCGGTGCGGGCGCCGGGGGCGGAGTCGGCGCGGCCTTCTTCGCCAGCGAGACGTCCAGCTTCATCGTGGACTGCGGCGTCAGCTCCACCGTCCGCTTCGTGCTCTCGTACCCCTCGTGCGTGAGCTCCAGCTCGTGCGCGCCGTAGCCCAACTCCATCGTCACCGGCGTGGTGGCGCGCAGCTTCCCGTCCACCGACACGTTGGCCCCGGTGGGGTCCGAGCTGACGGAGAGCTCCTGAAGCCCCTTGGCGAGCCGGGCCTCGAGGTTCCCGACGATGGTCTGCACCGCCGGGCGGTCGGTCGCCTTCGGGGCCAGCCGCAGGTACTCCTTGTACGCCTTCACCGCGGCGGCGATGTCGCCCATCTTCTCGTAGGCCTGGCCCAGGTTGTAATTGACCACCCCGGCGGCCTCGGGCTTGACCTTGATGGAGAGGGTGATGGCCTGCTCGTACTCGGTGATGGCCTCCTGGTAGCGGGCCTCCTTGTAGAGCGATTGCCCGGTGTCGACGTGCTGCTTCGCCTCCGCCATGGCCGCGGAGTCCGCAGGGGACATCGTGGACGCCGGCTTGGCCGCGAGCGCCGAGGACGCCACCAGGGTGAGCAGCGAGAGCGGGAGCGTCCAGTCGCGTGCGCGCATAAGCCTCAGAAGGGGTTGGCCTTCAGATCCTCGGCCTGGTCGAAGGGCTGCTTCGATTTGTCGTTCCGCCGGTCTCGACTTTGGCGCTTGCCGCGGCTTTTGACCAGCGTGACCTCCACCTGCGCCTCTCCGGGCGTGACGCGGCGCACCTGTGGATCGTGGCCGTCCAGCTCGAAGCGGAGGTCGGTGGCGGCGGCGGGCGCCTCCAGGTCGAGCGGCGTCTGTCCCAGGCGTTCCTGCCCGCGGAAGACCGAGGCGCCCGCAGGGGAGGAGTGGACCGCCAGTTTCGGAGCGGCCGGGGCCGGGTGCTCGGCCGGGGGCGTCTCCACCGGCTTGGCGGTCTGGGCCACCGGCGCTTCGACGGGCGGATTCTCCGGCGGCTTCGAATCCTCCAGCCCGGTGGTGCCCGGGCCGCTCCGGGTGGCCATCAGCACCACGACGCCGACGATGGCGGCCAGCCCGCCGAAGACGCCGACGATCGGCCACGGGTTGCGGCGCGGCACGCGGTAGAGGGTGTCCGCGAAGGGTTCGTCGGCCACCGCCGCGGGAGCGGGGCGGGCCCTGGACGGCGGCGGCGGCGTGAAGGGGGCCCGCTGGGGGCCGCTGGCCCGGGTCGGGGTGGCCATCGCCTCCAACTCCGTCGGCGGTTCGCTGGGGAGCGTGGGTGCCGTGGAGACCGCGGTGGAGAGCGGGATGGGGCCGGCGATGTGCCGGGCGATGGCGAGCCGGAGCTGGGTGACGGTCTGCTGGCGGTCGTCGGCCTTCTTGGAGAGGGCGCGCATGATGGCGACCTCCAGCTCCTCCGGGATGCCCAGGTCCGGGCGGCGCTTGCGCGGCGGCTCCACCGCTTCGTTGATGTGTTTGAGCATGGTGGCCACCGAATGGTCGCCGCGGAACGGCAGCGTCCCGGTGAGCAGCTCGTAGGCCATCACGCCGATGGCGTAGACGTCGGTGCGCGGGTCGACGGACTCCCCCGAGGCCTGCTCCGGCGCCATGTACTCGGGCGTGCCGAGGATGGCGCCCTGCTCGGTGATCGGCTCCTGCCGCCAGCCCATCTTGGAGATGCCGAAGTCCAGCACCTTCACGAAGTCCGGCCGGCCGGGCCGGTCCAGCAGCACGATGTTGTGGGGCTTGAGGTCGCGGTGGACGATGCCGCGGGCGTGGGCGGCTTCGATGGCCTCGCAGATCTGCGCCAGGATGTTGCAGGTGCGGCTCACCGGGAGCACGCGTTCGCGCTGGAGCAGGTCCGCCAGGGTGCGGCCCTCCAGGTGCTCCATCACGAAGTAGAGCGAGCCCTCCGGCGTCCGCCCGAAGTCGGTGACGTCGACGATGTTCTCCTGCCCGATGCGGCTGGCGGCCACCGCCTCCTGCTCGAAGCGCTTGGCCATGGCCGGATCGCGGGACACCTCCTCCTTGAGGATCTTCACCGCCACGCGCTTGCCCAGCGCCACGTGCTCCGCGACGTACACGGTGCCCATCCCGCCCGCGCCCAGCTTGGAGAGGATGCGGTAGCGGTTCTCCAGCAGCCGGTCGCCGAGCGCCGAGCCGTCCTTCGGGCAGAAGGCCACGTCTTCGGGGTAGGTGGTGTCGCAGGTCAGGCAGCGCGCCATGGTTCAGGTCACCGGACGGCGTACTTCTTGAGGAGCTTGATGAGGTGGGCGCGGTCCATGTCGGCCTCGCGGGCCACCTGGCTGACGTTGCCGCCGGCCTGTTCCAGGCGGCGGGAGAGATACGCCTTCTCGAAGATCTCCAGCCAGGCGTCCTTGGCTTCCCGGTAGGGGAGGTCGTGGCGGACGGCGGCGGCCCCGTCCGCGGCGCGCCCGGCCGAGCCGGAGAGGCTCAGCTTGGAGGTGTCCAGCGCGCCGGAGAGCGCCACCGACCGCTCCACGAAGTTGCGCAGCTCGCGGACGTTGCCTTCCCAGGGGAGCGAGGCGAGCTGGCGCAGCGTCTCCGATGAGGGCGGGGTGAACGGGCGCGGCTCCAGCCCGAGCGCGCGGAAGGTCTCGACCCACAGGTACTGGAGCAGCATCGGGAGGTCTTCGATGCGCTCGCGCATCGGCGGGACGCGGACCATGGCGACGGCGAGGCGGAAGAAGAGGTCCTCGCGGAAGGAGCCCTGGTTCACGGCACGGCGGAGGTCGCGGTGGGTGGCGGCGATGAAGCGAACGTCCACCGGGCGGTGCTGGTCCGCGCCCACGCGCTTGACCTGGCGGCGCTCCAGCGCGCGGAGGAGCTTGGGCTGGATGGCGAGGGGGAGCTCGCCGATCTCGTCGAGGAACAGGGTGCCGCCGTCGGCGGCCTCGAAGGCGCCCTTGCGCTCCCCGGAGGCGCCGGTGAAGGCGCCGCGCTCGTGGCCGAACAATTCGGACTCCACCAGCTCCGGCGGGATGGCGCCGCAGTCGATGACGATGAACGGCTTCTTCGCGCGGGCGGAGTGCTCGTGGATGGCCTCGGCGATCAGCTCCTTGCCGGTGCCGGATTCGCCCAGCACCAGCACGGTGGCGGCGGAGCGGGCCAGGCGGTCGAGCTGGGCGAAGAGGGCGCGCATCGCCACGCTGTCGCCGACCATGCGGCCGAAACGGGGCTCGGGGTGGAGGGGGACCTCCTCCTGCTCCTGGGCCACCGCGAAGCGGACCGGTGCGTTGCCGAAGGTGAGGGTGGACTCCTCGCCCAGGTACGCCTCCAGGACGCGGACGCCGTTGACGCGGGTGCCGTTGGTGCTGTCCAGGTCGCGCAGCCGCCAGCCGTCCGGTTCGCGGGTGATCTCCGCGTGGAAGCGGGAGACGGTGGCATCGGCGAGGACGAGGTCGTTGCCCTCCTGCGAGCCGACGGTGATCCGCTCCGCCGCGGACGCGACCGGCTCACCCGACGGAGGGCGCAGCACCGCGCGCCGGACCCGCAGGCCCACGGGCGTCTCGCCGGTGCGGATGACCTCGGTCAGGGAGGACATGGAGGTCCGCCATCTTAGACCGCTCGTACGGGCGGATGGTGGATCCCTCCTCGCGGCGGTTGATAGTTTCACCTCGCAGACCCCCAGCGAGCATGACCGATCATTCTTGGGCCGAGGAAGCCCCGACCCTGTTGGAGATTCTCCAGGGTCGGGTGCTGCGCCAACCAGAGAGGGGTGCCTACGTCTTCCTGGCCGGCGGTGAGACTCCGTCGGAGCCGCTCACCTACGCGGAGCTCGGCCGGCGGACGCGCGCGCTCGGCTCGGCCGTCGCGGAAGCCGCCTCGCCGGGCACCCTCGTCGTGCTGGCCCTGCCGCCTGGGCTGGACTTCGTCGCCGCCTTCCTCGGCTGCCTGGCGGGCGGTGGGGTCGCCGTCCCCGTCTACCCCCCGCGGGCCGGCCGGGCCGCCAAGGCGAACCAGCGCTTTCTCCAGGTCCTCGCGGACGCCCGGCCCGGGCTTGGCATCACCACGGCCGCGATCCGCCCGGAGATCGAGGCGCTGGCCCGGGAGGTCCCCGCGCTTCGCGCCCTCCGGTGGCTGATCGCCGACGAACCGCTCGGCCCGGATCCAGGTTCGTGGCCCCGCACCCGCGGCGATCCCGGCGCGCTGGCCCTCCTCCAGTACACCTCCGGCTCCACCGGCGAGCCCAAGGGCGTGATGCTCACGCACGCCAACCTCGTCCACAACTCGCGCCTCATCCAGCGGAGCTTCGGGCACACGCCCGAGAGCCGCGGCGTCATCTGGTTGCCGCCGTACCACGACATGGGATTGATCGGCGGCATCCTCCAGCCGCTCTACGCCGGGTTCCCGGTGACGCTCATGTCGCCCATGGCCTTCCTCCAGCGCCCGCAGCGCTGGCTCGAGGCCATCTCGCGCTTCCGCGCGACGACCAGCGGAGGGCCGGGCTTCGCCTACGACCTGTGCGCGCGCGCCGTGGATCGCGAGCAGCGGGCCCGGATCGATCTCAGTTCCTGGGAAGTGGCCTTCAACGGCGCAGAGCCCGTCCGGGCCGCGACGATCGATCGCTTCGCCGCCGCCTTCGAGCCCTGCGGCTTCCGGCGCTCGGCGTTCTACCCGTGCTACGGCCTGGCGGAGGCCACGCTCATCGTCTCCGGCGGAACGAAGGGCTCCTTGCCGGTCTCCTGCCTGGTGGACGCATCGGCGCTCGAGCAGGGCCGCGCCGTGGCGGCCTCGGCGGGCGCGGCCCGCTCCCGGACGCTGGTGGGGGTCGGCGAACCGCTGGGCGGTCAGGAGGTCCTGGTCGTCGATCCCGTCTCCAGACTCCCGCGCGCTCAGGGTGAGGTCGGCGAGATCTGGGTGGCCGGGCCCAGCGTCGCGCGCGGGTACCTGCACCGTCCGGGCGAGACGGAGGAGACCTTCGGGGCCCGGCGGGCGGATACGGGTGGCGGCCCCTACCTGCGCACGGGGGACCTGGGCTTCCTCGGCGACGGCCGGCTCTTCGTGGTGGATCGCCTCAAGGACCTGGTGATCATCCGCGGGAGGAACCTGCACCCGCATGACCTGGAGCAGACCATCCAGGCGAGCCACCCGGCGCTCAACCCGGGAGGGACCGCCTGCTTTGCGATCGAGATGGAGGGCGAGGAACGGCTCGCCGCCGCGGTGGAGGTCGAGCGGCGCTGGCGTCCGGGCCCGGAGGGGGGGCTGGAGGAGCTCGCGGCGGCCATCCGGTCCGCGGTCGCCATCGAGCACGAGATCCAGGTGCACGCGATTGCCCTGGTGAAGGCCGGCACCTTGCCCCGGACGACCAGCGGCAAGCTCCAGCGGTACGCGTGCCGGCGGGCGTTCCTCGCCGAAGCGCTGACCGCGATCGGATCGAGCGTTCTCGAAGCCTCTGGAGCGGAGCACGCCGCGCTGCCGCCGGACGTCGCGCTGACCCGCGAGCGCCTCGTCTCCACGCCGGCGGCTGAGCGGCGAGCGCTCCTCGATCGCTACCTCCGGACGGTGCTCGCGCAGGCGCTCGAGAGAACCCACGAGCGCGTGGACGCGGGCCGGAGCTTTGCGGCCCAGGGTCTCGACTCACTGAAAGCGACGGCGCTCGCCCACCGGCTGGAGCGGGAGTTGGGCATCGCCGAGTCCGCCTCCCGATTGCTCGAATGCGAGGGTCTGGAGGCGCTCTCGACCCTGCTCCTGGATCGGCTTCACGCCGACGCGTCCCGGTCGCCGGCCGCCGCCGTGGATGCGCCGGGAGACCACGCGCTGACGGTGGGCCAGCGCGCCCTCTGGTACCTCCAGCAACTCGCGCCGGAGAGCGCGGCATATGGGGTACACGCCGCGATCCGGATCGAATCGGCGCTCGATCATGGCGCGCTCCGCCGGGCCGCCCAGGCGCTCGTGGACCGCCATCACTCCCTGCGCACCACGTTCCACGCTCGCGGAGGCGAGCCGTACCAGCGGATCCACCCCACCGCGCCCGTGGACCTGACGGAGGTTGACGCCTCGACCTGGAGCGCGGGTGAGCTGGAGGCCCGTGTGACGGACGCGGCCCACCGCCCGTTCGACCTCGAGCGGGGACCCATCGTCCGGCTGGCGCTGTTCTCGCGCGGCGAGCGCGAGCACGTCCTCCTGTTCTCGGCGCACCACATCGCGCTGGACCTGTGGTCCCTGGCGGTCCTCCTGGAGGAGTTAGGTGCGCTCTACCCGGCCGAATGCTCGGGACGCTCCGCGGCCCTCCCGGCGCCGGTGACGACCGTGGCGGCGCTCGCGTCGGCGCAGGCCGCCTGGCTGGACGGCCCCGAGGCGGAGCGCCACTGGAGCTACTGGCGCGAGCAGTTGGCAGACCTTCAGCCGCTCGCGCTGCCCGCCGATCGACCTCGGCCCGCCGTGCGTAGCCACCGCGGCGTCGCGCACCGCTTCGCCCTACGCGCGGACCTGACCGCCCGGCTTCGCGCGCTGGCGGCTCGCGAGGGGACCACCCTGTTCGCGGTCCTGCTCGCGGGCTTCCAACTCCTGCTCTCGCGCTACAGCGGCCAGCGGGACGTGACCGTCGGGGCGCCCATCGCCGGGCGGTCGCGCGCCGATCGGGATCGGCTGGTCGGGTACCTGGTCAACCCCGTGCCTCTGCGCGCGCGCATCGACCCGCACGCGACTTTCTCGACCGCGATCTCCCAGGCTCGCCGCTCGCTCCTCGAGGCGATCGAGCACCAGGAGTACCCCTTCGCCACGATGGCAGAGCGCCTCCGGCTCCCGCGGGACCCGGGCCGCGCTCCCGGCTTTCAGGTGATGCTTGTCCTGGAGCAGGCACAGGCGGCGGGCCGCCCGCTCGCCGCGTTGGTGCTGGGCCACGGCGCCGCCCGCGTCGAACTGGGCGGCCTGGTGCTGTCGCCCTTTTCCGTCGAGCCGAGGGCCATCCAGATGGACCTCACGCTCACGCTGGTCGAGGACGGAGACGCGCTCGGAGGGGTGCTCCAGATGGACGCCGATCTCTTCGAGCCGGCAACCGCTGCCCGCGTGGCGGACCACCTGGAGGCGCTGCTCACCGCGGCGGCCACTGAACCCGATGCGCCCATCTCCCGGCTCCAGTGGCTGAGTGATTCCGAGCGACGGGAGCTCGTGGCTCGAAGCGCCGGACCTGGGGCCGCGCGACCGGAAGCCTGCGCGCACCACCTGTTCGCCGCTCAGGCCCGGCGCACGCCGGACGCCGTGGCGCTGGAGCTGGACGGCGCCCAGCTCACCTACGGCCAGCTCCACCGCCGAGCCCACCAGCTCGCGCACCACCTGCGCGCGCTGGGCGTGGGGCCTGAAACCATCGTCGGCATCTGCGCGGAGCGCTCGTTCGATCTGGTGGCTGGCATCCTCGGGGTGCTGGAAGCAGGGGCGGCCTACCTGCCGCTGGACCCGTCCTATCCGCCGGACCGACTGGCGCTGATGGTGCGCGAGGCCGCGCCGCCCCTGGTCCTCGCGCAGGAAGGGATGGAGTCGTTGCTGCCGCCCGAGGTGCGAAAGGTGCGGCTCGACGCGGAGGGACCAGAGGGTCCACTCCCGGATGGCTCGCCGGATGGCCTGGCGTACGTCATCTACACGTCGGGTTCGACGGGGCGGCCGAAGGGGACGCTGCTGACGCACCGGGGCCTGTGCGACATCGCCCTCACGGCGATTGAGGCACTGGAGCTGGGACCCGGGAGCCGGGTGCTCCAGGCGGCGGCGCTGGGCTTCGACACGTCCGTCTGGGAGATGTTCTCCACGCTGCTGTCGGGGGGGACGCTCTGCCTGGCGCGGCGCGAGGAGCTGGCGCCTGGGCCCGAGCTCCGGGCACTGCTGGAGCGGCAAGGCATCACGACGCTGACGGCGACTCCGTCTCTTCTGGCGCACACGCCCGCGGACGGCTTGCCCGCGCTGAGGACGGTCGTCTCCGGGGGGGAGGTGTGCACGCCGGAGCTGGCGAGCCGGTGGAAACCGGGGCGGCGGATGCTCAACGCCTACGGCCCCACCGAGGTGACCGTCTGCTGCACGCTCGACCGGGATGTCGAGCCGGCGTTCCCCACGCTGGGCCGCCCGTTGCCGAACGAGCAGGTGTACGTGCTGGATGGCCGGCTGGAGCCTGCGCCGTGGGGAGTCCCGGGGGAGCTGTACATCGGCGGACTGGGAGTGGCTCGCGGGTACCTGAAGCGGCCCGGGCTGACGGCGGAGCGCTTCGTACCGGACCCGTTCGGGGGCAAGCCCGGCGCGCGGCTGTACCGGACGGGGGACGTGGGCCGTTACCTGCCGGACGGGCGGCTGGAGTTCCTGGGACGCGGGGACAACCAGGTCAAGCTCCGGGGCTACCGCATCGAGCTCGGCGAGATCGAGGCACACCTCGCGCAGCACCCCGCCGTGAGGCTCGCGGCGGCGACCGTCCACGCGCGGGGCGCCGAGCGCGTGCTGGTGGGCTACGTCGCGCTCCACCCGGGCGCCAGTTCCGGGCCACCGGAGCTCCGCGACCACCTGCGGCGACGGCTGCCCGAGCACATGGTGCCGTCGCACCTGGTGACGCTCGACGCGCTGCCGCTGGGCCCGGCCGGCAAGGTGGACCGGGGCGCCTTGCCGCCGCCTCCTGCCCGCGACGTGGCGGCCACCGGGCTCGCGCCTCCGCGGACGGCGACCGAGGAGCTGCTGGTACGGATCTGGTCCGAGGTGCTTGGGCACGACCAGGTGGGGATCCACGACCACTTCTTCGAGGACCTGGGTGGGACCTCCATCTCCGTGGTGAGAGCGCACGGGCGGCTCCGCGACGCGCTCCGGAGGGAGCTGCCGATCACCCGATTCTTCGAGCACCCCAGCATCCACGCGCTGGGCGCAAGCCTCGACGGTGAGCCGGCGGCGGCGCCGGAGGACGCGCAGCGGATGCATCAAGCCCGCGCGGAGGACCGCAAGAGCGCGCTCCAGCGCGCCAGACGGCGGGGAGGCCGGCAGGATGACTGAGGCCGAGCAGCGAACCGGCAACGAGATCGCGATCGTCGGCATGGCCGGGCGCTTCCCCGGGGCCCGCGACCTCCCCGCGTTCTGGCGGAACCTCCGGGAGGGCGTGGAGTCCATCGCCCGCTTCGCTCCGGAGGAGCTGGAGCCGTCGCCCTTCGTGCCGCCCGAGGCGCGCAGCCATCCGGACTTCGTGCTGGCCGGCGGCGTGCTCGAGGACGCCGAGGCGTTCGATCACGGCTTCTTCGACATGTCCCTGCGAGAAGCGGGCTGGATGGATCCACAGCAGCGCGTCTTCCTGGAGACCGCGTGGGCGGCGCTCGAGGACGCCGGCTGCGATCCCCACTCCTACCCGGGGAGGATCTCCCTCTACGCGGGCGCGGGCCAGTCGGGCCACCTGCTCGAGGTCCTTCGCCACGTCCCGAGGGAGCCGGCGGCGCTGTTCGAAGCGCTGGGCGCCAACACGGCCGAGAACGTGGCGATGCGGGTCTCCCACAAGCTCCGGCTCCGCGGCGAGAGCCTGTCCGTCCACACGGCTTGCTCCACCGGCCTGGTGACGGTCCACATGGCCTGCCAGAGCCTCCTGCTGCACCAGTCCGACCTCGCCCTGGCCGGCGCAGTGAAGGTCGCCGTCCCGCAGCGGACCGGCTACCTCTACCAGGAGGGGATGATCTTCTCGCCCGACGGGCGCTGTCGCGCCTTCGACGCGCGCGCGCGCGGCACGGTGAGCGGCAGCGGGGCGGGCGTGGTGGTGCTCAAGCGGCTGGACGAGGCCGTCGGGGACGGCGACCACGTGTACGCGGTCATCAAGGGCTCCGCCGTCAACAACGACGGGGGCCGGAAGGTCGGATACACCGCCCCCAGCGTCGAGGGCCAGGCGGACGCGATCGGCCAGGCGCTGGCATTCGGCGAGGTCTCCGCGGACGACGTCGGCTACGTGGAGGCGCACGGCACCGGCACGGTGCTGGGAGATCCCATCGAGATCGCCGCGCTGACCCGCGCGTTCCGGCAGACCACGCAGCGGTCGCAGTTCTGCGCCGTGGGCTCGGTCAAGACGAACATCGGCCACCTGGACACGGCGGCCGGCATCGCCGGGCTCATCAAGGCGGCGCTGGCGCTCCACCACGGGGAGATCCCTTCCAGCCTCCACTTCGAACGCCCCAATCCGGGCCTTGAGCTCGACTCGAGCCCCTTCTTCGTGAACCGCGAGCTGCGGGAGTGGCGGCGCGGGCCGAAGCCCCGCCGCGCGGGGGTCAGCTCCTTCGGCATCGGCGGCACCAACGCCCACGCGGTCCTGGAGGAAGCCCCGGCCCGGACCAGCGGCCCCAGCCTTCGCGCGCGGCGGCTGGTCACGCTCTCGGCGCGGACGCTGCCTGCGCTCGACGCGCTCACGCGCGAGCTGGCCGAGCACCTGGAGTCGCATCCCGAAGTGGCGCTCGCGGACGTCGCGTTCTCCCGGAGCCTGGGCCGGCGCGCCTTCGAGCACCGGCGCGCCTTCGTCGCCGGCAGCCGTGAGGAGTTGCTCGAAGCGCTCCGCCACCCGCCGGCCGCCACCCACGTGCCGGACGTCGAGGTGGCGCGCGGCCAGCGCGTGGCCTTCCTGTTCCCGGGCCAGGGCGCCCAGTCGGCCGGCATGGCCCGCGAGCTCCACGAGACCGAGCCCGTGTTCCGCCGCGAGTTGGACCGGCTCCATCCGGCCGCCATCGCCGGGCAGGACCTGTCGTCGCCGGCCGCCGCGCTGCCCGCGCTCTTCGCCGTGGAGCACGCGCTCGCCCGACTCTGGATGAGCTGGGGCATTGCCCCGTACGCGTTGCTGGGACACAGCTTCGGGGAGTACGTGGCGGCCTGCCTCGCGGGCGTGCTCTCGCCGGAGGAAGGACTGGCGCTCGCGGCGGCGCGCGGCCGGCTGATGGCGCGGATGCCGCCGGGCCGGATGCTCGCGGTGGGGCTGGCCGAGGACGAGGTGCGCCCACTGCTGTCCGGCGCGCTGGCGATCGCCGCCGTCAACGGCGCCGAGCGGTGCGTCGTCTCCGGTCCCGAGGAGGAGATCGCTGAGCTGGAGCGCCGGTGGTCGGCCCGCCGGGTCGGACTGCTCCCGTTGCCCGCCCGCCACGCCTTCCACTCCCGCGCCGTCGAACCGCTGATGCCGGAGATGCGGGAGGCGGTCGCCCGGCTGCGGCTCCGGCCCCCCGAGCGGCCCTACGTCTCCAGCCTCACCGGCACGTGGATCCGCGCCGAGGAGGCCACCGATCCCGACTACTGGGTCCGGCAGATGCGCGAGCCGGTCCGGTTCGCGGCGGGGCTGGACGCGCTGCGCGCCGGCGGTTGCACGGCGTTCGTCGAGGTCGGCCCGGACCAGGGTCTCACCGCCTTGTGCCGGCAGCACTTCCCCCGCGGACCGGGGACGCCGGTCGCCGTCCCGTCGCTCCGCCGCCGCGATGTGGCGGGCTCGGATCTCCCGGAGATCCTCAAGTCGCTCGGCGAGCTCTGGCGAGCAGGCCTGGCAGTGGAGTGGCCTGCGCTCTTCGCGGGCGAGCGGCGGCTCCACGTCCCGCTCCCGACCTATCCCTTCCAGCGAAGCCCGTGTCGTCTCGGGCCCCCGCTCGCGGAAGCGCCGCCCGTGGCGGTGCCCGCGCCCGTTCCTGCGCCCGCGCCGGTGCGCGCGCTCGCGACCAGCGAGATCGAGCGGCGAGTCGCCGACATCTGGAAGGAGCGCCTGGAGCTGCCGGAGATCGACATCCACACCAGCTTCCTGGAGCTGGGCGGCAACTCGCTGATGGCGGCACAGATGCTGACCCGGCTGCGCACGGCGTTTCCCGTCCAGATCCCCCTGAGCGACCTGTTCGAGGCGCCGACGGTGGCAGGGGTGGCGGCGCGGATCGAGGCCCGGCTGGCTTCCTCGCAGGTGGTCGGCGACGGCCCGGCGCCGTCTCGCATCCTACCCATCGCGCGCGGGGATGAACCGCTCCCCTTGTCCTGCGTCCAGACGCGGGTTCTGGAACTGGAGCGGCTCGATCCCGGCAACCCGGCGCTGAACATGCCCTTCGCCCTCCGGCTCGTGGGTCCGCTCCGGCCGGACGTCCTGGAACGCTCGATCGGCGAGGTGGTCCGCCGCCATGAAGCGCTGAGGGCCGTCTACGCCTATTCCGAGCGGTCAGGCAGCCACGAGCAGCGGATCGAGCCGTCGCCGCGCGTGCCCCTGAAGACGATCGATCTGGGTGCGCTCGGGGACGCCGCGGGCGCGGAAGCCTTGCGGATCGCTCGCGAAGAGGCCGCGCTGCCCTTCGATCTCGCGCGCGGTCCGGTGCTCCGGTCCACCCTGCTCCGCCTGAAGGACGGCGAGCACGTCCTCCTGCTGACCCTCCACCACGTCGTCTCGGATACGGGGTCGATGGTGGTGCTCGCGCAGGAGGTCGGCGCCGCCTACGCCGCGCTCGCCCTGGACCGCGCCAGCCCGCTGTCCCCGCTTCCGGTCCAGTACGCCGACTTCGCCGCGTGGCAGCGGCGCGCCCTGGCGGGGGGCGAGCTCGAGCGGCAGCTCGCGCACTGGAAGGCCAGGCTGGAAGCGCCGCCACCTGCGCTGAGCCTGCCCGCGGATCGGCCGCCCCCATCGCGGCCAGGGCTCCGGAGCCTCCGGCGGGCGTTCTCGCTGCCGGCGCGCCTGAGCGAGGCAGTGAAGGAGCTGGGACGGCGAGAGGGCGCCACGCCCTTCATGGTGCTGCTCGCCGCCTACGGCGCGCTCCTCCACCGGTACACGGACCAGGATGACCTGGCCGTCGGCACGCCCATCGGCAACCGCAGCCGGCCCGAGCTGGAGCCGTTGATCGGCTACGTCGCCCACGCCGTCCCACTGCGGCTGGACCTCTCGGGCGATCCGAGCTTCCGCGAGCTGGTCTCCCGGACGCGCGGAGAAGTCCTCACCGCCTACGCCCACCCGGACGTCCCCTACGAGCACCTGGTCCCCGCGTTTCGGCCCGAGGCCGCCCGCTCCCGCCTCTTCGACGCGGCGTTCGTGCTGCACGAGGGGATCGCGCCTACCCTGGAGCTTCCGGACACAGGCCTGAGCCTGGGCCTGCTCGATGTCCCGGATCTCCCGGCCCAGTTCGGGACCACGCTCTCGCCCCTCACCATCTTCCTGAACGAGGGCCCCGGCGGCTTCACCGGCGCGCTCGAGCACGACGCGGACCGCTTCGAGCCGGCGACCATCTCCCGGTTCCTGGAGCACCTGCACGCGCTGGTCGCCGGAGCGGTGGCCGATCCCGCGCTCCGCCTCTCCGAGCTGCCGCTGGAGCTTCACCCGGCGGAGCCGGCGCGGGGCACCCGGCCCTCCCGGTCCCCCGCCCGTCCGTCGCTCGAATTCAGCCTCTCCTACTTCGCCAACGACGAAGATCGGGCGGGGGACGACAAGTACGCCCTTCTCCTGGAGGGCGCCCGGTTCGCGGATGCGCACGGCTTCTCCGCGGTCTGGACGCCCGAGCGGCACTTCCACTCGTTCGGAGGGCTCTATCCCAGCCCGGCGGCCATCGGCGGCGCGCTGGCCACGGCGACGCGCCGGATCGGCCTGCGCGCCGGCAGCGTCGTATTGCCGCTCCACGACCCCGTCCTGGTGGCGGAGGAGTGGGCGGTCATCGACAACCTGTCGCGGGGGCGGGTGGGCGTCTCCTTCGCGTCCGGCTGGCACGCCTCCGACTTCGTCCTGGCGCCCGAGCGGTACGCGCGCCGGAAGGAGCTGATGCTCCGCGGTATCGAGACGGTGCGAGCGCTCTGGCGCGGGGAACCGGTCCGCCGGAAGGACGGGAACGGGACGGAGATCGAGGTGCGGATTCGCCCTCGCCCCGTGCAGGAGGAGCTGCCGGTGTGGCTGACGGCGGCCGGCAGCGCGGAGACGTTCCGGCTGGCGGGCCAGGTCGGCGCCGGCGTGCTGACCAACCTCATGGGCCAGGAGCTGGACTCCCTCGCCGGGAAGATCGCGACCTACCGCGCGGCGTGGAGGTCGGCGGGCCACCGCGGCCACGGGCACGTCAGCCTGATGCTCCACACCTTCCTGGGGAGCGATCTCCGGACGGTGCGGGAGGCCGTCCGGCAGCCCCTGCTCCGGTACTTCCGGAGCTCGGTGGACATCTTCAGCACCTTCGCGGCGACCCAGGGGCTCCAGGTGGACGCGGCGTCCCTGACCGAGCAGGACATGCAGGCGCTCCTGGAGCACGGGCTGGACCGGTATCTCGAGGTCGGTGGGCTCTTCGGCGGACTGGAGGATGGGCTGCGGACGGTGGCGCGCCTCCAGCGGCTCGGCGTGGACGAGGTCGCATGCCTGATCGACTTCGGCGTGGACCTGGCGGCGACGCTGCGGAGCCTGGAGCACCTGGACGCGCTGCGGGAGAAGTGCGCGCCGCCGGACCTTCCGCCGCCCGCGCCGGAGATCGCCGAGCCTTCGTCCCCGCGGGTCGTCGACGCGCTCGGGCGTCCGGTGCCGATCGGCGTGGTCGGCGATCTCGTCGATTCCGCGGAGGGGCCCGGGCGGGCGCTGGCGCGGGCGCGGCGTCGCGCGGACGGTTCCATCGAGAAGGTCCAGAAGCCGTCGGCCGCTCCCCGCAAGGCGAGCCCGCACCGGATCGCCCGCGTCTCGCGAAGCCGCGAGCTGCCGCTGTCCTTCGCCCAGCAGCGGCTGTGGTACCTGGACCAGCTCGAGCCGGGCAACGCGGCCTACAACAACCCCGCCGGCCTTCGGATGACCGGGCCGTTGGACGCGGGCGCCCTGCGGCGCAGCCTGGAAGAAGTCGTCCGCCGCCACGAGGTCCTCCGCACGCGCTTCGTCACGCGGGACGGACGGGCCGCGCAGGAGATTGAACCTTCGCTGGAGGTGCCGCTGCCGCTCGAGGACCTGAGCGCGCTCGGCGGTGCGGAGCGGGACGCGGCGGCGCGGCGGCGGCTCACCGAGGAGGCGGCCCGCCCGTTCGACCTCGCCCGGGGGCCGCTCCTCCGGGCGCTGCTGCTCCGGCTGGGGGCGCGCGAGCACTTCCTGCTGGTCACGATGCATCACATCATCTCGGACGGCTGGTCCGCGGGGGTGCTGCTCCAGGAGCTGGCGCTACTCTACGGGGCCTACTCGACGGGACGCCCCGCGGCCTTGCCGGAGCTGGAGGTCCAGTACGCCGACCATGCCGTGTGGCAGCGCGAGTGGATGCAGGGCGCCGCCCTCGAGGCGCAGCTCGCGTACTGGCGCGAGCGCCTGGCCGGGGCGCCCGCGCTGGAGCTCCCGGCCGACCGGCCGCGCCCGCCGGTGCAGACGTACCGCGGCGCGCGGCTCCCGTTCGCCATCCCGAAGCGCGTGATGGACCGGCTCGCCGCGGTCGGCCGCGAGCGCGGGGCCACGCCCTTCATGGCGCTGATGGCCACGCTGCAGGCGCTGCTCCATCGCTACACGGGCCAGGAGGACATCTCGGTCGGAACGCCCGTCGCCGGCCGGAGCCGGCCGGAGATCGAGCCGCTCGTCGGGTGCTTCGTGAACTCGGTGGTCGTGCGGACGGACCTGTCGGGCAATCCCACGTACCTGGAGCTCCTGGACCGGGTGCGCGGAGCGGCGCTCGGCGCGTTCTCCCACCAGGACGCCCCGTTCGAGAAGCTGGTGGACGCGCTGCACGCGTCGCGCGACCTCAGCCACACCCCGCTGTTCCAGGTGATGCTGGTGCTCCACAACACGCCGGCGCCGCGCGTGGAGCTGGGAGAGCTGGCGCTGGACGCGATGGAGGTGGACAACGGCACCTCCAAGCTGGACCTCACGCTCGAGCTCCGCGAGGTCCAAGGCGGCCTGCGCGGCGGCATCGAGTACAACACCGACCTGTTCGACGGACCCACCGTCCAGCGCTTCGCCGAGCACCTCGGCCGCCTGCTGGAGGGCGTCGTCGAGGATCCCGACCGGCGCCTGTCCGACCTTCCGCTGATGGGTGAGGACGAGCGGCGATCGGTGATCGGGAGCACGCCGCGCCGGCTGCCGGCGGAGGCCGATACGCTGCACGGGCTCTTCGAGGCCCAGGCCCGGCGCTCGCCGGAGGCCGTGGCGCTCGCCGCGGGCGGACGAACGCTGACGTACCGGGAGCTGGAGCAGCGCGCGCACCGGCTCGCCCGCCGCCTTCGAGCGGAAGGCGTGGGGCCGGAGGCGCGGATCGGCCTCCTCACCGACGACCCCATCGACGAGGTCGTCTCGATGCTGGCGGTCATGCAGGCCGGGGCCGCGTACGTCCCGCTGGATCCGGCCGCTCCTCCACAGCGGCGCGCCTGGATGCTGGAGGACGCGGGCATCCGCCGGGTCATCGCCGCGCCCGACCACGCCGTCCCCGGCGACGAGGGCGACGCCGCGGTGCTGGAGCTGCTCCCGGCCTCCGGTAGCGGATCGGCCGCGTACGTCCTCTACACGTCCGGCTCGACCGGCCGGCCCAAGGGCGTGGTGGTCGAGCACGCGCAGATCGTCCAGTCCACCCTCGCCCGGATGAGCGTGTACGGGGCGGAGCGCCCGCGGCTGATCTGCCTCTCCCCGTTCACCTTCGACGCCGCCACCGGGGCGATCTTTTGGGCGCTCTGCTCCGGCGGGACGCTGTGCTTCCCTCCCCGCGATCTTCGGGAGGACGCGCGCGGCCTGGCCGCCTTCATCTCGGCCAGCCACGCCTCGCACCTCGTGGCGGTGCCGTCGCTCTATGCGCCCCTGCTCGCCGCGGCCGATCCGGGCGCGCTGTCGGGCTTGCGGTCCGTCCTGCTCGGCGGCGAGGCCTTCCCGGACGAGCTGCTCCGGCATCACGCGGAGGCCCTTCCGGGCGCCACCTTGCACAACGAGTACGGCCCCACCGAGGCCACCGTGTGGAGCACGGTCCATGCCTGCACCGCCGCTTCTCCGCGCCCGCTCCCGGTTGGAGTCGCGATCCCGACCGCGCAGGTCCTCGTCCTCGACCGGCACCTCCAACCGGTCCCCATCGGGGCCACGGGCGAGCTGTACGTCGGCGGTGAGGGCGTGGCGCGCGGGTACCTGGACCGGCCCGACCTCACCGCCGAGCGGTTCGTCCCCGACCCGTTCGGCGCGCGGCCCGGCGCGAGGCTCTACCGCACTGGAGACCTGGGACGCCGGCTCCCGGGTGGGGAGATCCAGCTCCGCGGCCGGACCGACCAGCAGGTGAAGATCCGTGGCTTCCGGATCGAACCGGGGGAGATCGAGGCCGCGCTCGGTTCGCATCCGGCGGTGCGCGAGGCGGCGGTGATCGCCCGCGAAGACGTCCCGGGCCACAAGCGCCTGGTAGCCTACGTCGCCGCGGAGGCGGGCCCGGACCTCCTGCCGGCGCTCGCGGCGCACCTGCGCGATCGACTCCCGGAGTACATGGTCCCCACCGCCTGGAGCGTCCTGGAGGCGCTGCCCCGGACGCCAAACGGCAAGGTCGCCCGTTCGGCGCTCCCGGCCCCGGAGCGCTCCGCCCACGCGTTCGTCGCCGCCCGCACCGGCGTCGAGGAGACGCTGGTGGAGATCTGGAAGCAGATCCTGAACGCCGGTGAGGTCGGCATCCACGACAACTTCTTCGAGCTGGGAGGCGACTCGATCCTCGCCATCCAGATCGTCGCGCGCGCCCAGCAGGCCGGGCTCTCGGTCGCGGCCAGGGACATCCTCCTGCACCCCACGATCGCACGGCTGGCGGCCGTGGCCCAGGCCACCCGCGGCCCGGAGGTGGAGCAGGGGCCGGTCACGGGCGCGGCGCCGCTGACCCCGGCGCAGCGCTGGTTCTTCGAGGCGGATCCGGTGGACCCGCACCACTGGAACATGTCCCTGCTGCTGGAGTCCCGGACTCCGCTGGATCCGGCCGCGCTCGAGCGGGCGCTGGCGCGGGTGGTCGAGCACCACGACGCGCTCCGCCTTCGCTTCACCAGGGAAGGCGACGGCTGGCGGCAGGAGATCGTCCCGCCCGGGGACCCGGTTCCCGTCTCCGTCGAGCAGGTCGATCCCGCGGAGCTCCAGGCGGGATTGGATCTCTCGAACGGCCCCCTGGTCCGCTGTGCGCTCCTCCGCCCTGGCGCGGGTCCACCGGAGCGGCTCCTCCTGGTGATCCACCACCTGCTGGTGGACGCGATCTCCTGGCGGGTTCTCCTGGAGGATCTCGCGCTCGCCTATCGGGGAGTGGCGCTCCCGCCCAAGACCACGTCCTTCCTGGCGTGGGCCCGCGGCCTGGAGGAGCGCGCCCGCTCCGAGGCGACGCGCGGCGAGCTCCCGCATTGGCTGGAGCAGGCCTGGGCGAAGGTCGCTCCCCTTCCGGCGACCGCCGGCCCGGGCGAGGAGCGACTGGCCCGGAAGGTCGAGGCGGCGCTCTCCGCGACCGAGACCCGGCAACTCCTCCAGGAGGCATCGCGCGCGTACCACACGCAGATCCAGGAGCTCCTCCTCGCGGCGCTGGCGCAGGCCTTCCATCGCTGGACGGGCGCGGAGTCCGTGCTCGTCGACGTGGAGGGCCACGGCCGCGAGGACCTGGTGCCCGGAGCGGACATCTCCCGCACCGTGGGTTGGTTCACCACCACGTATCCGGTGCTGCTGGAGCACCGGGCGGCGGAGGGCGCGGGAGAGGCGATCAAGCGGATCAAGGAGCACCTCCGTCGCATCCCCGGGCGCGGCGCCGGCTACGGCTTGCTGATGCATCTCGGCGATGACGAAGCCCGGGCCCAGCTCCGCGCCCTGCCGGCGGCGCAGGTCAGCTTCAACTACCTCGGCCAGGTGGAGGAGCTCGCCGCCGGCCCGGACCTGCGGATCCTGGCGGACGGGGCGGCGGGGCCGCAGCGCTCGCCCCGGGGCGCCCGGCGCTACCTGCTGGAGATCACCGGAGTGGTCAGCGCGGGCGAGCTGCGGACGGTCTGGACGTATGGCGAGGCCGCTCACCCCCGCTCCACGATCGAGACGCTCGCGCGCGATTTCATCGAGGCGCTGCGCAGCCTGATCGCGCACTGCCTGTCACCCGAGACCGGGGGCCACACCGTCTCGGACTTCCCCCTGGCGAAGGTCTCTCAACAGCAACTGGACAAGCTGGCGGCGCGGTTCAACCGCAAGGGCCGATGAGCCAGGACTCCATCGAGGACCTCTACCCGCTCTCCCCGATGCAACTGGGGATGCTCTTCCACGAGCTGCAGTCCCCCGGCGCGGGCTTCTATTTCAACCAGCTCAGCTGCGAGCTGGAAGGCGCGCTCGACCTGCCCGCGTTCGAGCGCGCCTGGCAGGAGGTGCTGGACCGGCACCCGGTGCTCCGCACCGCCTTCGCCTGGGAGGAGGTCGAGGAGCCGCTCCAGGTCGTCTGTCGCGGCGTGCCCCTCCCGCTCCAGCGGCTGGACTGGCGAGACCTGCCGGCCGCCGAGCACCCGCAGCGCCTCGCCTCCTTCCTGGAGCAGGACCGGCGCCGGGGCTTCGACCTGGCCGAGGCCCCCCTGGTTCGGCTCGCGCTGATCCGGACCGGCGAGGCGTCGTTCCGCTTCGTGTTCAGCCATCACCACCTGCTGCTCGACGGATGGTCGCTGCCCATCGTGCTGCGCGAGGCGTTCGCGCTCTACCAGGGCCACCGGGCGGGCCGGCCGCCGGCGCTTCCCCGGCCGCCGCCCTTCCGGGACTTCATCGCCTGGCTCCAGCAGCGGGGGGCCGGCGGCGACGAGACGTTCTGGCGCGCGCGCCTGGCGGACGTGGACTCGGCCACGCCCCTGGGGATCGATCGCCCTCGCGCCGGCGAACGCCGCGAGGAGCGGGAGGCCTCCCTCTCGCCCGAGGCGACCGCGCGGCTGCTCGCGTTCGCGCGGCAGCAGCAGGTCACCATCAGCACGGTGGTCCACGGCGCCTGGGCGCTGCTGCTCTCGCGCTACGCCGGCCGGAGCGAGGTCGTGTTCGGGACCACCGTCTCCGGCCGGCCGCCGGATCTCCCCGGCGCGGGCGCGATGGTTGGCCTGTTCATCAACACCATTCCGCTCCGGGTCCCGGTGCCCGGCGCCGCGCGGGTGGGCGACTGGCTCCGGGCCCTCCAGCGCGGGCAGCTCGAAGCGCAGGCGCACGAGCACGCGCCGCTGGCGAGGATCCAGCGCTGGAGCGGCGTCCCACCTCCCGCTCCCCTCTTCGAGAGCCTGGTGGTGTTCGAGAACTACCCACTGGACGCCTCGCTCGGCGACGGGGTCCAGGGTCTCCGGGTACAGGACGTCAGGACGCACGAGCGCGGCCACCAGCCGTTGGCCCTGGTGGCCGGGGCCCGCCGGGAGTTGCTGCTGCGAATCTTCCACGACGCGGAGCGCGTCGACGGCGCCGCCGCTGGACGCGCGCTGGAGCACCTGCGCCTGCTGCTGGAGCAGCTCCCGGCGGATCCGGAGCGGCGGCTGGACCAGGTCGACCTGCTCGCGGCCGGGGAGCGGAGGCTCCTCTCGGACTGGAGCGCCGGGGAGCCCGTGCCTCAGCCCCCTCCAGGCGCCTGCATCCACGACCTGTTCGCGGCCCAGGTGGAGCGAACCCCGGAGGCGGTGGCGATCTGGCACCAGGGGCGCACGCTCACCTACCGCGAGCTGCGCGGGCGAGCCGGGGCGCTCGCGGCGCGGCTCCAGGCGCTGGGCGTGGGTCCGGACGTCCGGGTCGGCGTGTGCTTCGAGCGCTCGCCGGAGATGCTCGTCGCCCTGCTGGGCGTGCTCGAGGCGGGAGGGGCCTACGTGCCGCTGGACCCGGGCCATCCGCCGGAGCGGCTCGCCCTCGTGCTCCGGGACAGCTCCATCCGGGTCCTCGTCACCCGGCCGTCCCTGGCGGATGCGTTCCCGGCGCTCGAGGCGCACCTCGTCTTCCTGGACGCGGCGGGTCCCCTTGGAGCGGAGGAGCCTGGACCGCGGCGGCCCGCCGCACCCGACGGCCTGGCCTACGTCCTCTACACGTCCGGCTCCTCGGGCGCCCCCAAGGGCGTCGCCGTCTCGCACCGCAACCTGGTGGGCTCCACGCGCGCGCGCTCGCGGTATTACGGCTCGCCGCCCGGGCGCCTGGTCCTGCTGCCTTCCTTCGCCCTCGACAGCTCGGTGGCGGCCATCTTCTGGACGCTGTGCGAGGGAGGGGAGCTGGTCCTGCCGGGCGACGAGACCACGTTCGACCCGGCCGCCCTCGCCCACCTCATCTCCACCCGGCGCGTCACGCACTGGCTGAGCGTGGCGTCGCTCTACCGGGCCTTCCTGGCCGAAGCGCCCGCGGAGGCGCTCGGGTCCCTGACCACCGTCCTCGTCGGGGGCGAGGCGTGCCCAGCCGAGCTGGTCGAGCGCCACCGCGCCGCCGCGCCCGGAGCGCGCCTGTTCAACGAATACGGCCCTACCGAGGCCACCGTCTGGAGCACCGTTGACGAGGTAGGCGTCCCGGCGCCTGGCCCCGTCTCCATCGGCCGCCCCATCCCCGGCAGCCGCGTCTACCTGCTCGACTCCCGGCTCCGGCCGGTCCCCCCAGGCGTCGCGGGCGAGCTGTACGTCTCGGGAGAGGGCGTGGCCCGCGGTTACCAGGCGAGCCCGGGCCTGACCGGCGAGCGCTTCCTGCCGGATCCGTTCTCCAGCGCCGCCGGCGCCCGCATGTACAGGACCGGCGACTCGGGCCGTCATCTCCCCGACGGCCGCATCGAGCTCCTCGGCCGGCTGGACGCACAGGTCAAGCTCCGCGGGTTCCGGATCGAGCCGGGCGAGATCGAGGCCGCGCTCTCGGCCCATCCCGAGGTACGCGAGGCGGCCGTGGTTCTTCGCGAGGACGTCCCGGGCCAGCGCCGGCTGGTGGCCTACGTGGCCGGCGCGGAGGAGGGCGGGCTGGCGGAGCGGCTCCAGTCCTTCGCCCGGCAGAAGCTGCCGGCCCACATGGTGCCTTCGGCGATCGTCGCGCTCGGCCTCCTCCCGCGCGCGCCGAGCGGGAAGATCGACCGCCGGGCGCTCCCCGCTCCCGCCGCCCCCGCGGACACCGGGCACGACGTGCCCCGCACCGGGGTGGAGGCGGCGCTCGCCGGAATCTTCAGCCAGGTCCTCGGCGTGCCCCGGGTCGGCGTGCACGACGGCTTCTTCGAGCTGGGCGGCGACTCGATCCTCGGCCTCCAGGTCGTCTCGCGGGCGGCCCAGGCGGGGATCCGGCTCACTCCGCGCGCGCTGTTCGATCACCCCACGGTGGCCGGGCTCGCCGCCGCGGCCGGCTCCGCTCCCGCGGTGGTGGCCGAGCAGGGACTGGTGAGCGGGCCGGCGCCGCTCGCGCCGATCCAGCGCTGGTTCTTCGAGGACGAACCCGCGGATCCCCACCACTGGAACCAGGCGCTGCTGCTGGAGGTGCGCCGGCCGCTCGCGCCCGGGCACCTCGAGGAAGCCCTCGCCGCGTTGCTGGCGCACCACGACGCGCTCCGGATGCGCTTCGTGCGGATCGCGTCCGGCTGGGAGCAGTCGAACGCCGCGGTGGCTCCGCCGCGCGTGGAGCGCGTGGACCTCTCGTCGCTCCCAGGGCCCGAGCAGGCCGCGCGGATCGCCGCGGTGGCCGCGAGGCTCCAGGGTTCGCTGGACCTCCGCGAAGGCCCCTTGCTGCGGGCGGCGCTCTTCGAGCCGGGCGGGACCGGGTCGAGCCGCCTGCTGCTCGTCATCCATCACCTGGTGGTCGACGGGGTCTCGTGGCGCGTCCTGCTCGAGGACCTGCTGGCCGCGTACCGCCGGCTCGAGGCCGGCGCGCCGGTGCAGTTCCCTCCCAAGACCACTTCGTTCCGGGACTGGGCCCGCCGGCTGGATGAGCACGGCCGTTCCCAGGCCGCGCGCGCCGAGCTGGCCTGGTGGCCGGAGCAGCCCTGGCACACCGCGGCCCCGCTGCCGTTCGACCTGCCCACCGCGGGCGACGACCTGGAGGGAGCGGCGAGCCCGGTGTCGGCGTCCCTCACGCCCGAGGAGACCGCCTCGCTGCTGCGCGAGGTCCCGCGCGCCTACCGGACGCAGGTGGACGAGGTGTTGCTGGCGGCGCTGCTCCAGACCCTCTCGCGCTGGAGCGGAGCGGCCACGATCAGGCTGGACCTGGAAGGGCACGGCCGCGAGGACCTGCTCTCGGGGGTGGACGTCTCCCGGACGGTCGGGTGGTTCACCAGTGTCTACCCGGTGCTCCTCCAGCGGCCGGAGCTGGCCGCTCCCGCCGAGGTGTTGAAGGCGGTGAAGGAACAGCTCCGGCGCATCCCACGCCGTGGGGCCGGATTCGGTCTACTCCGCTATAACGGACTTAAGGAGGACGCGCAGCGGCTGGCGGCGGCGGTGCCGCGCGCCGAGGTGAGCTTCAACTACCTGGGCCAGCTCGACCACGCGGTGCCGGACGAGGGCGCCGTCTCCCTCGCCCCGGAGCCGTGCGGTCCCACCCGCAGCCCGCGCGCCAGGCGCCGGTACCCGCTGGAGATCGGCGCGGCCATCGTGGGAGGCCGGCTGGAGGTCACCTGGATCCACTCCGGGCGCCACCGCGCGGAGACGGTGGAGCGGCTCGCCGCCGACTTCGTCGAGCAGCTCCGCGGCCTGATCGCGCACTGCCGCTCCGGAGACGCGGGGGGCTTCACCCCGTCTGACTTCCCCCTCGCGGAGCTGGACCAGGCAGCGCTGGACCGGGCGATCGCGCGGCTCGGGAGGGACGCGCGCGCCCTCCGGGACGATCTCGAGGATCTCTACCTGCTCTCCCCGATGCAGCAGGGGATGCTCTTCCACGACGCCGGGGCTCGCGGGAGCGGCGTGTACTTCAACCAGCTCGCGTGCGAGCTGGAGGGCCTGCTGGACCCCGGCGCGTTCGAGCGCGCGTGGCGGCAGGTGGTGGAGCGGCACACGGTGCTGCGGACCGCGTTCGTCTGGGAGGGCCTGCGCGCGCCGCTCCAGGCGGTGCTCCGCAGCGCGCGGCCGCCGCTCGTCCGGCTGGATTGGCGGGACGCTCCACCGGCCGAGCACTCCGAACGCTTCGAGCGCCTGCTCGCCGGCGACCGCCGCCGGGGCTTCGACCTGGCCGCCCCTCCGCTCCTGCGCCTGGTGCTCGCCCGCACCGCGGACGCGACGCACCGATTCCTCCTCAGCCACCATCACCTGTTGCTCGACGGATGGTCACTCCCGCTCCTGCTGCGAGAGGTCTTCGAACGCTACGAGGCGCTGGTGGAGGGGCGGCCGCCGCCGGCCGGCCACCCGCTCCCATACCGCGACCACATCGCGTGGCTGCGCCGGCAGGACATGGCGGCGGCGGAGGCCTTCTGGCGGCGCGAGCTGGCGGGTTTCCGAGCGCCCACGCCGCTCGGCGTCGACCGGGCGCGGCGGGCGGGGGGCGAGGAAGGCCAGGGCGAGCGGTCGCGGGTGCTGCCGGAGGCGGTGACGGCGGCGCTGTCGTCGCAGGCGCGGCGCCGGGGACTCACCCTCAACACCTGGGTGCAGGGCGCCTGGGCCCTCCTGCTCTCGCGCTACGGAGGCGAGGAGGACGTGGTCTTTGGCGCCACCGTCTCCGGACGCCCTCCGGACCTGCCCGGCGTCGAGTCCCGGATCGGCCTGTTCATCAACACCGTGCCGGTGCGGGTCCGCGTCTCTCCCGGCGCGGTCCTCCTCCCCTGGCTGGAGGCGATCCAGGCGCGGCAGGTGGAGCTTCGCCAGCACGAGCACGCGCCGCTGGCCCGCATTCAACGCTGGAGCGAGGTCCCGCCGGCGGCGGCGCTGTTCGAGAGCCTGGTGGTCTTCGAGAACTACCCCGCCGACGAGGCGCTCCGGCACGGGCTGGCGACGCTGACCGTGCGCGGCGTGCGGCTGGTGGAGGAGAACAGCCTGCCGCTGATGCTCGTGGCCGTCCCCGGCCGGACGCTGGAGCTGCGCATCGCTTTCGACCGGCAGCGCTTCGACGGCGACGCCGTGGAGCGGATGCTGGGTCACCTGGCGGCGCTGCTCTCGCAGATGGCGGGCGGACCCGAGCGGCGGTTGGAGGAGCTCTCCCTGCTCTCCGGCGAGGAGGAAGCCGCGCTGCTCCGTGCCGGCCGCGCCGTCCACCGCCCGGCGTCCCCCGGGGAGCCGGTCCACCGGCGGTTCGAGGCGCAGGTGGAGCGAAGGCCGCAGGCGGCCGCCGTCACGCTCGAGGGCGGGAGCCTCTCGTACCGGGAGCTGGAGGCCCGCGCCAACCAGCTCGCCCACCGGCTGCGGAGGCTGGGCGTGGGCCCGGACGTCCCGGTCGCGCTCGCGATGGACAGGTCCCTGGAGCTGGTGGTGGCCATCCTGGGCATCCTGAAGGCCGGTGGGGCCTACGTGCCGCTCGACCCCGCCTACCCGCGGGAGCGGCTGTCCTTCATGCTCGCGGACGCCCGCGCGCCGGTGCTGGTGGCGCAGCCGGGGCTCGCCGACCGGCTGCCTCGGGGCGAGGAGCAGCGCGTGCTCCTGGATTCGAGCTGGACCGCCCTCGCGGGCGAGCCCAGCGAGCGCCCCGGCGTCGCGGTGGGGCCCGACCACCTCGCCTACATCATCTACACCTCCGGCTCCACCGGGCGGCCCAAGGGCACGCAGGTCACCCACGGCAACGTCTCGCGCCTGTTCGACTCGGCGCACGGCTGGTTTGACTTTGGACCGGATGACGTCTGGACGCTGTTCCACTCCTACGCGTTCGACTTCTCCGTCTGGGAGCTCTGGGGCGCGCTGCTGTACGGCGGCCGCCTGGTGGTGGTGCCGCACTGGACCAGCCGCTCGCCGGACGCGTTTCACGACCTGCTCGCCACCGAGCGGGTCACGGTGCTCAACCAGACGCCCTCGGCGTTCCGGCAGCTCGCCGCTGAGGACGAGCGGCGCGCCCCCGGCGCGCTGGCGCTCCGGCTGGTCATCTTCGGCGGCGAGGCGCTGGAGCTGGCTTCGCTGCGGCCCTGGATGGAGCGGCACGGCGACCAGCGGCCGCGCCTGGTCAACATGTACGGGATCACCGAGACCACCGTCCACGTCACGTACCGCCCGCTGACCCGCGCGGACGTAGAAGGCGGGGCCGGCAGCGTGATCGGCCAGCCGCTGCCGGACCTGGAGCTGCATGTGCTCGATCCGCAGGGGCGGCCGGCGCCGGCCGGTGTCCCCGGGGAGCTGTACGTGGGTGGCCCCGGGCTGGCGCGCGGGTACCTCGGCCGCCCGGGGCTCACGGCCGGGCGCTTCATCCCGCACCCGTTCGGCGGCGCGGTGGGTGCGCGGCTCTACCGGACCGGCGACCGCGCGCGCAGGCTCGCGGACGGGGACGTCGAGTACCTTGGCCGGTTCGACCATCAGGTGAAGATCCGCGGCTTCCGGATCGAGTTGGGGGAGATCGAGGCCCGCCTGGCGCAGCACCCGGGCGTGCGCGAGTCGGTGGTGGTCGCGCGGGAGGACGCGCCCGGGGAGAAGCGGCTGGTGGCCTACGCGAGCCCGCGGGCCGGCGCCTCGCTGGAGCCGGCGGAGGTCCGGGCGTGGCTGTCGCGCGATCTCCCCGAGCACTTCGTCCCCTCTACGCTGGTGGTGCTGGACGCGCTGCCGCTCACCGCGCAGGGGAAGATCGACCGGCGCGCGCTGCCGGCGCCCTCCGGGGCGCGCCCCCGCCTCTTTCGGGACCGCGTCCCGCCGCGCACGCCTGGCGAGGAGGTGCTGGTCTCGCTCTGGCGCGAAGTGCTCCGCGTCGACCAGGTGGGTGTGCATGACGACTTCTTCGAGCTGGGCGGCGACTCCATCCTCGGCCTCCAGATCGCCAGCCGCGCCACCCAGGCGGGTCACCCCCTCACGCCCCGGCAAGTCTTCCAGCACCCCACCATCGCCGAGCTGGCGCAGGTGGTGGGTGCGCAGGCTTCCGCCGCCGCCGAGCCGGGTCCGGTCGTGGGCCCGGTGCCCCTCACGCCGATCCAGCGGTGGCTCGTGGAGCAGGAGCAGGACCTCCCGGAGCTGCACCACTGGAACCAGTCCGTCGTCCTCGAGGTGCGGGAGCCGCTGGACGCCTCCCTGCTGGAGCGGGCGCTCGCGATCGCCATCGAGCACCACGATGCCCTGCGCCTGCGCTTCGAGCGCACCGCGAGCGGTTGGGAGCAGCGGTGCGCGCCTCCGGACGTCGCGCCGTCGATCGAACGGATGGATCCGGTCCGTGCCGGGTCGTCTCTGCAGGGCGGCCTCGACCTGGCCCGTGGCCCGCTGTTGCGCGCGGCGCTGGTGGACCGGGGCCCCGGCGCGCCGGGCTGGCTGGTCCTGGCCATCCACCACCTCGCCGTGGACGCCGTCTCCTGGCGCATCCTCCTGGAGGACCTGCTGTCGCTCTACCGGCAGCTCCAGCGCGGCGCTCCGCCGGCGCTCCCGCCCAGGACGGCCTCGTTCCGCCAGTGGGCGCGCGCCCTGGAGGGGCGGGCGCGTTCCCCGGAGGTGCGCGGGGAGCTGGCGTACTGGCGAGGGTTGCCCTGGGAGCGGATCGGCCGGCTGCCGGTGGATACCCCGGACGGGGAGAACACCGAGGGCTCGAGCCGGAGCCTCGAGATCTCCCTGGACGCCGAGGAGACGAGGCGGCTCCTGGAGGAGGCGCCCCGCGCCTACCGGACCCGCATCGACGACCTGCTGCTGGCGGCGCTGGCGCGGGTGCTCGAGCGCTGGACCGGGTCCCCGGCCGTCCTGATCGACGTCGAAGGCCACGGGCGCGAGGAGGTGGCGCCCGGGCTCGACGTCTCGCGGACCGTGGGCTGGTTCACCAGCCTGTACCCGGTCGTGCTCGAGGTCCCACCTTCCGCGTCGCCGGGGGAGGCGATCCGGAAGGTGAAGGAGCAACTCCGCCGCGTCCCCGGCGCAGGCCTTGGCTACGGGTTGCTGCGGTACCTGGGCGCCGCCGGGGACGCGGCGTCGCTCCGGTCTCTCCCGGCCAGCCAGATCAGCTTCAACAACCTGGGACGGCTGGACGCGGCGGTCCCACCGGACGTCCCCTGGACGCTGGCCGCCGAGCCCATCGGCCCCGCCCATGGCCCACGAAACCGCCGCTGCTACGCCGTCGACCTCGGCGCCGCGGTGTCGGGCGGGAAGCTGACGTTCACCTGGCGCTACAGCGAGGCGCTCCATCGCGCCGAGACGATCGAGCGGTGGGCCGGGGAACTGGCCGATTCGCTCCGAGAGCTGGTCCGGCACTGCCTCTCCGCCGGGGCGGGGGGCTTCACGCCTTCCGACTTCCCGCTGGCGCGCCTGGAGCAGGAGCCCCTCGACCGGCTGGTGGCGTCGATCCCCGGCGAGGTGGAGGACCTGTACCCGCTCACGCCGATGCAGCACGGGATGCTGCTCCACACCCTGAGCGCGCCCAACTCCGCCGTCTACGTGTCCCAGCTGAGCTGCACCATCGAGGGGCTGCTCGATGCCGCCGCTTTCGAGCGCGCGTGGCGGGAGGCGGTGGAGCGGCACGCGGCGCTGCGCACGTCGTTCCACTGGCAGGGCCTGGACCAGCCACTCCAGGCCGTCTGGCGGCGCGCGCTGGTGCCCCTGGCCCTGGAGGACTGGAGGGGGATGGACGCCGCCGAGCAGGAGCTCCGCTTCCAGGCGCTCCTCGACCGCGAGCGCGCGCACGGCTTCATCCCGTCGGAGGCGCCGCTGGTCCGGGTGGCGCTGCTCCGCACCGGCGAGCGCGCGCATCGCTTCGCCCTCACCAACCACCACCTCCTCTGGGACGGCTGGTCGCTCCCGATCCTCCTGGCCGACGTGTTCGCCGCCTACGAGGGCGCGCCGCCACGCCCGCCGCCCCCGCGCTTCCGCGAGCACGTCGCCTGGCTCGAACGGCAGGGTCCAGCCGCGGCCGAGGAGCTCTGGCGGCGGTTGCTCCACGGCTTCACCGCGCCGACGCGGCTCGGGATGGAGGACCGGCGGCCGCCCGGGCCGGGGCGGAGCGCGCGCCAGGCCTCCGCGGAACTGCGCCTCCCGGAGGAGGTGACGGCGCTCGTGCTGGGGTTCGCCCGCCGGCACCAGCTCACCCCCAACACGGTGATCCAGGGCGCCTGGGCGCTGCTCCTGTCCCGGTATGGAGGTGGGGACGACGTGGTGTTCGGCATCACGGTCGCGGGGCGGCCGGCGACCCTGCCCGGCGCCGGCTCCATGGTGGGCCTCTTCATCAACACGCTCCCGTTGCGCGTGCGGCTCTCCGGCGATCAGCCCGTGGCCGCGTGGCTGAAGGAGATCCAGGAGCGGCAAGGGGAGATGTCCGGGTACGAGCACAGCCCCCTGGCCCTGGTCCAGCGGTGGAGCCAGGTGCCTCCCGGGACGCCGCTGTTCGAGTCGCTGGTCGTCTTCGAGAACTACCCGGCCGACGCCGCCATCGCGCAGGTGCTCAAGAGCCTGACGGTCCGGGACATCGCCAGCGCCGAGGAAGGTCACTACCCGCTCGTCCTCATCGCGGTGCCGGGGCGCGAGCTGGTCCTTCGCCTGCTCTCCGATCCACGGCGGGTGGGGAGCGAGCGCGCCCGCGGGTCGCTGGAGCACCTGCGCGTCCTGCTGGAGCAACTCGCGTCCGGTCCGGAGCGGCGGCTGGACGAGGTGAAGCTCGAGGTGGAGGCGATGCCCGCTCCCGCCCCCCCGCCAGCCCCGCTCCACCGGACGTTCGTGCCCCCGAGGACTCCCGTCGAGGAGCTGATCGCCGCCATCTGGGCGGAGATCCTGGAGCTCGACCGGGTCGGAGCCGAGGACAGCTTCTTCGAGCTGGGCGGGCACTCGCTGCTGGCGACGCGGGCGATCTCCCGCTTGCGCCAGGCGTTCGGGCTGGAGATCCCGGTCCGCAGCCTGTTCGACGCCCCGACGGTCGCCGGGATGGCCCGCGCGGTGATCGAGGCCCGCGCGAAGGGGACGGTGGCGGAGCCCGCCCCCCTCCGAGCGGACCGGCCCGAGCGCGTGCCCCTCTCCTTCGCCCAGCAGCGGCTGTGGTTCCTGGACCAGCTCGAGCCCGGAAGCTCCGCGTACCACATGCCGATCGCCCTTCGAGCGGAGGGCGAGCTGCGCCTGGACGTGCTCGAGCGCGCGCTCGGAGAGGTGGTCCGGCGGCACGAGGTCCTCCGCACCGGGTTCGCCGCCGAGGACGGTGCGCCGGTCCAGCGCATCGCTCCGGCGGTCGAGGTGCCGATCCGGCGGATCGACGCCCGGCACGTCGCGGCCGGGGCGCGCGAGGCGTTCCTCCGGCAGATCTCCGCGGAGGAGAACGGCCGGCCCTTCGACCTGGCCCGCCCTCCCTTGCTGCGCCTGGCGGTGGTGGAGCTGGGAGACCGCGACCGGGCGCTGTTCCTCACGATGCACCACATCGTCTCCGACGGCTGGAGCATCGAGGTCCTGCTGCGCGAGCTGGGCGCGCTGTACCAGGCGTTCGCGCGCGGAGAGCCATCACCGCTCCCCGGGCTCCCCGCGCAGTACGCGGACCACGCGATCTGGCAGCGGGGAGAGGCCCACGCCGCGGTGCTGGACCGGCAGCTCGCGTACTGGCGGGAGCGGCTGGCCGGCGCGCCCAGGGTGCTGGAGCTCCCGGCCGATCGCCCGCGGCCGCGCGTCCAGGCCTACCGCGGCGAGCGGATGTCGCGGGAGCTGACCGCCGAGCTGTCGGAGGCGCTCCGCGCGCTCGGGCAGCGCGAGGACGCCACCCCGTTCATGACGTTCCTGGCGGCGTTCGGCGTGGTGCTCGGGCGCCTCGCCGGCGCCACCGACCTGCTCGTCGCCGCGCCCGCCGCGAACCGGAGCCGCGCGGAGTGGGAGCCGCTGATCGGCTTCTTCATCAACACGCTGGTCCTCCGGGTGGAGCTGTCTGGAGAGGCCACGTTCCGCCAGCTCCTCGCCCGCGTCCGGGAGACCTGCGTGGGCGCGTATGCGCACGCGGAGCTCCCGTTCGAAAAGCTGGTCGAGGCGCTCCAGCCCGAGCGCGACCTGTCGCGCACGCCGCTGGTGCAGGTGATGCTCAACCTGTTCAGCCTGGATCCGGAGCGCCTCAAGCTCCCCGGGCTCGACTGGACCGCCGCCGCAGAAGCGCAGCCGGGCTCGAAGCTCGATCTCACCCTGTACGTTGCCGAGCGGGACGGCCGCTTCCACCTCGACCTCGTCTACAACGCCGACCTGTTCGAGCAGGAGCGGATGGCGGAGTTGCTGCGCCAGCTCGAGCACGTGCTGGCGCAGGTCGCCCGCGAGCCCGGCGAACGCGTGGACCGGCTCTCCCTGGTGACGCCGGAGGCCGCCTCCGTGCTCCCCGACCCGGAGCGGCCGCTGCCGGACGGCGGGGGCGCGTCGCTCCTCGACCGGATCGCCCACCAGGTCGAGGAAGCGCCCGACCGGATTGCGGTGGTCGATGGCCGCGGGGCCTGGACGTATCGGCGCCTCGGTGAAGAGAGTGGTCGTCTCGCGGCCCAGCTCGAAGCGCAGGGGATCCGGCCCGGGGACGTGGTCGCAATCCACGCCCACCGCGATGCCTCGCTGGTGGTGGCTCTGCTGGGCGTGCTCGAGTCCGGTGCCGCCTTTGCCGTCCTCGACCCGGCCGACACGCCGGCCCGGCTGGCGCGCCGGCTCCGCGCAGTCGCGCCCAAAGCGCTCATCGAATTGGAGGCGGCTGGCCCGCTGGCCCCGGTGCTCGAGGACACGGTGCGAGAGCTGGCACTCCGCTGCCGGATCCGGCTCTCCGGCGAAGCGTCCACGTCCGGGAGCGGCGTTCCGCCGCCCGTATCCCAACGCGATTCCCGCGAGCACTCGGGCCTGGCGTACGTCTCCTTCACCTCCGGCTCCACGGGTGAGCCCAAGGGCATCGCCGCGACGCTGCGACCGCTGGAGCACTTCCTCGGCTGGCACTGCGCGACCTTCGGGCTCCAGTCCTCCGACCGGTTCAGCCTGCTCTCCGGCCTCGCCCACGACCCGCTGCTGCGCGACGTCTTCACCCCGTTGTGGCTAGGAGCCACGCTCTGCATCCCCGAGCCGGACACCTTGCTCGGCGGGAAACTCTCCGACTGGATGGTGCGGGAGCGCATTACAGCAGCGCACCTCACGCCCGCCACCAGCCGGCTCCTCGACGGGCCGGTGCCCTCGCTGCGTTACGCCTTCTTCGGTGGAGACGTGCTCGACCGCGCCGACGTCGCGCGGCTCCGTGCCCTGGCTCCGCAGGTGACCTGCGTCAACTTCTACGGTGCGACCGAGACACCGCAGGCGATGGGCTACCACGTGGTGCGGGGCGACGTGCCGCGCGGCCGGGTCCCTCTGGGCCGAGGCATCGAGGGCGCCCAGCTCCTGGTGCTCAACGCGGTGGGTTGCCTCGCCGGCATTGGCGAACTGGGGGAGATCCACGTCCGCACCCCCTACCTCTCTCGTGGATACCTGAACGATGCGGCGCTGACGGAGCGCCGGTTCCTCGCCGGGATGTACCGGATCGGGGACCTCGGCCGCTACCTGCCGGGCGGCGAGGTGGAGATCGCCGGCCGCGCGGACGAGCAGCTCAAGCTCCGCGGCCACCGCATCGAGCCCGGAGAGATCGAGGCGGCGCTCCTCGAGCACCCCTCCCTCGGGGCCGCCGCGGTGATCGCCCGGGACGATGGCGCGGGTGAGGCGCGGCTGGTGGCGTACGTGGTCCCCCGCGACGGCGCTTCGATCCCGGCGGGTGCGCTCCGGGACCATCTCCTGGAGCGGCTGCCCGATCACCTGGTGCCCTCCGCCTTCGTGTCCCTCGACGCCCTCCCCCTGACCCCCAGCCGCAAGCTGGATCGCCGCGCGCTCCCGGCGCCTCCTGCCCAGGCCGAGCCAGAGGAAGCGGCCACCGTCCCGGGCAGCCCGGCGGAGGAGTTGCTGGCCGGCCTCTTCGCCGAGGTGCTCCGGGTGCCGCGCGTGGGGCGCCACCAGCACTTCTTCGAGCTCGGCGGACACTCGCTGCTGGCCACACAGGTCGTCGCGCGCCTCCGGCGGGCGCTCGGCGTCGAGCTCCCCCTCAGGGCGATCTTCGAAGCCCCGACGGTGGCGGCACTCGCGCGCCGGGTGGAGTTGCTCCAGCACGCGCTCGCGGCGCCGCCGCTCGTGGCCTCCCCGCGCGGGGAGCGGCTCCCCCTGTCCTTCGCCCAGGAGCGCCTCTGGTTCCTGGACCGACTGCAGCCCGGGCTCACGGCCTACAACATGGCGGTCTCGGTCCGGCTGGAAGGCGAGCTGGACGCCGCCGCGCTGAGAGAGGCCATCCAGGCGCTGGCGCAGCGGCACGAGCCTCTGCGCACGCGTTTCGAGTCCGTGGACGGGCAGCCCGTCCAGCGGATTTCCGCCACCGCGGCGGTCCCGTTCCTCACCGAAGACCTGCGCGCGCTGCCCGAGCCCGAGCGGAACGCGGCGGCCTCGCGCCGCATGGCGGACGAGGCGAACAGGCCCTTCGACCTCGCCTCAGGGCCGCTGGCGCGCGCGGCGCTCTGGCGGGTCGAGGACGAGGTGAGCCTGCTGCTGATCGGCCTTCACCACGCCGTGGGAGACGGTTGGTCCCTGGGGGTGCTGGTCCGCGACCTGGCGGAGCTCTACGCCGCGCGCCGGGCGGGACGCGCGCCCGGCCTGGCGCCCTTGCCCATCCAGTACGCGGACTTCGCGGCCTGGCAGCGCCAGTGGCTCCAGGGAGACGTCCTGGAGCGGCAGCTCTCGTTCTGGCGCCAGCACCTGGCCGGGGCTCCTCCCGAGCTGAAGCTCCCCACGGATCGCCCTCGCCTCGCGGCCCCCAGCCATCGCGGCGGACGCCTGGGCTTCTCGCTGCCGGCGGGGCTGGTGGCCGACCTCGAGGCTCTCGGCCGCGACCAGGGGTGCACGCTCTTCATGACGGTGCTCGCCGCCTGGCAGGCGCTCCTGCACCGCTACTCGGGCGAGGACCGGGTGGTCGTCGGGACGCCCATCGCCGGCAGGACCCAGCTCGACACCGAAGGGCTGATCGGCCTCTTCGCCAACACGCTCGCCCTGTGCGGAGACCTCTCGGGCGAGCCCACCTTCCGCGAGCTGCTGACCCGCACGCGAGACCGGGTGCTCGGCGCCTTCGCGCACCAGGACCTTCCCTTCGAGAAGCTGGTGGAGGCGCTCCAGCCGGCGCGCGCGCTCGGGCGGTCTCCCCTGTTCCAGGTGATGCTGGTCCTCCAGAGCGCGCCGCCGCCGCGGATCGACCTGCCGGGGCTCCGGCTCTCGCCGAGCCCGTTCGAACGCCACACCGCTCGCTTCGACCTGACCGTGGAGCTCGCTCCCGCGGCCGGCGGCCTCGACGGTTCCCTCGAGTACAGCGCCGACGTGTTCGACGCCCCGACTGCTCGCAGGATCCTCGGCCACTTCCTCAACCTGCTGCGGGCCGCCGCGGCCACGCCGGACCGTCCCCTCCACCAGCTCTCCGTCCTGGAGCCGGAGGAACGGGCGGAGCTGCTCCGTGCCAGCCAGCCCGCCCGGATCGCGCTGCCGCCCTCCGCGCCGCTCCACGCGCGGTTCGAGGCCCAGGTCGATCGCAGCCCGGACGCGCTCGCCGTCACGTTCGAGGGCCGGAGCCTCGCCTACGCGGAGCTGGACGCCCGGTCCAACCAGCTTGCCCACCTCCTGCGAAAGCTCGGCGTCGGCCCGGAGGTCAAGGTGGCGCTCGCCCTGGAGCGGTCCATCGAGGTCGTGGTGGGCATCCTGGGCGTGCTGAAGGCGGGCGGAGCGTACGTCCCGCTCGATCCGGCCCACCCACGCGAGCGGCTCGCCTTCACGCTCGAGGACGCGGGAGCGCGCGTCCTGGTGGCTCAACCGGAGCTTGCCGAACGGCTGGCGCTCCCGGGGACACAGGTCGTGCTCCTGGAGGCGCTCGCCGGCGAGCCCAGCACTCGCCCCCATGTGCCGGTAGAGCCCGACCAGCTCGCGTACGTCATCTACACCTCCGGCTCCACGGGGAAACCGAAAGGCGTGGAGGTGACGCACGCCAACGTCTCGCGCCTGTTCGACGCGACGGCCGCCTGGTTCGACTTCGGCCCGAGCGACGTGTGGACGCTGTTCCACTCGTACGCGTTCGACTTCTCCGTCTGGGAGCTCTGGGGCGCGTTGCTCCACGGCGGCCGCCTGGTGGTCGTGCCCAACCTGGTCAGCCGCACGCCCGGAGCGCTGCGCGCGCTGCTCATCTCAGAGAAGGTCACGGTGCTCAACCAGACGCCCTCCGCCTTCCGGCAGCTCGCCGCCGCGGACGAGTCACGCCCTCCCGGCGGGCTCGCGCTCCGGCTCGTCATCTTCGGAGGCGAGGCGCTGGAGCCGGCCTCGCTGCGCCCCTGGGTGGAGCGACACGGCGACCAGCGGCCGCGCCTGGTCAACATGTACGGCATCACCGAGACCACCGTTCACGTCACCTACCGCCCGCTCTCCCGCGCCGACGTCGACACCGCCGGAGCGGGGAGCGCGATCGGCCGGCCCATCCCGGACCTCACCCTCCACGTCCTGGATCGGCACCTTCAGCCCGTGCCGGCCGGTGTGCCCGGCGAGCTCTGCGTGGGCGGGAGCGGCCTGGCGCGCGGCTACCTCGGCCGTCCCGCCCTCACCACCGAGCGCTTCGTGCCCGACCCCTTCTCGACCGAGCCGGGAGCACGTCTCTACCGCTCGGGAGACCTGGCGCGGCGGCTGCCGGACGGCGACGTCGAATACCTCGGCCGGATCGATCGCCAGGTGAAGATCCGCGGCTTCCGGATCGAGCTGGGCGAGATCGAGTCGGCCCTCGCGGAGCACCCCGCGATCCGGGAGGCGGCGGTGGCGCTGCACCGCGGAGACGGCGGCGAGGCGAGGCTTGTCGCGTACGTGGTCGGCCGGGGCGCCCCGGCGCCCGCGGGCCCGGAGCTGAGGCAGTTCCTCCAGGGGCGGCTCCCGGAATACATGCTGCCGGCGGCGTGGGTCGCGCTCGCCGGGTTGCCGCTCACGGAGAACGGCAAGGTCGATCGAAGCGCGCTGCCTCCTCCCGGAGCGTGGACAGGCACCTCCCGCCTGCCGCCGCGGAGTCGGCTGGAGCTGGAGCTCTCCCAGATGTTCGAGGACGTCCTGGGCGCGACGCAGGTCGGCCCGGAGGACGACTTCTTCGCGCTGGGAGGGCACTCGCTCCTCGCGGTGCGCCTGGTGGCGCGGATCCAGGAGCGTTACGGGCGGGAGCTGCCGCTGGCCAGCTTGTTCCAGGGCCCGACCGTGGCCGAGCTGGCGAGGCTGCTCCGCCGGAGCGCCATCGAGCCGGACCACTCGCCCGTGGTGCCCATGCAGCCTCGCGGCAACCGGCCGCCGCTGTTCTTCGTTCCCCCGCTGGGGGGACACGTCCTCTGCTACGTGGAGGTGGCCCGCCTCCTGGGCGCGGATCAGCCTTGCTATGGGCTGGAGGAGTTTGTCGGCGGGACGCCGCGGGCGATCGCGGCCACCCTGGTCGAGACAATGCGCCGCGTCCAGCCTCGCGGGCCCTACCACCTCTGTGGTTGGTCGTTCGGAGGTGTCGTGGCGTTCGAGATGGCCCAGCAGGTCCGGCAGCAAGGCGAACCGGTCGCCCTGTTGGCGCTGCTGGATACCGAGGTTCCGGACCCGCGGAAGGAGATGCTGGATGATGCCGGGCTGATCTCCGGCCTGCTCGGTGGACAGCTCGCCGCGGAGGAGCTGCGCCGGCTCGAGCCGGACGAGCGGCTCCTCCAGGCCTTCGAGCGCGCGAGGCAGCTCGGGCTGCTGGAAGAGATCGATCTGCCGAGGCTCCGCACGGCCTACGACCTGGCCCGGACCCGCTACCGCTCCCTCGACGGCTACGTGCCGGCCCCCTACCCTGATCGGATCGTCCTCTTCCGGGCGACGGCGGAGCAGCGCGATCGGGAGGAGACGCTGGGCTGGGGTGCGGTCGGCGCGCGGGTGGACGTGCACGAGGTGACGGGCAGCCACCGCGATCTCCTCCAGCGGCCTCACGCCGAGCACCTGGCCGCGAAACTTCGGCAGTGCCTGGAGGGAGCCCGGTAGGGCAGGCTCGGCGGCATGCTCGTTCCCTGCGCGCTGCTCCTCGCGCTCCTGGCCGCGGAACCACCGGCCCATGGCGTCAGCCTGGGGATCGGCACGGTCAGCTACGTCTCCATCTTCAGCGGCAGCCCTTGGCGTCCGGGGCTGGACCTTGCCTACGAGCGCGAC
Source organism: Myxococcaceae bacterium (assembly GCA_036559665.1). Classification (GTDB taxonomy): domain Bacteria; phylum Myxococcota; class Myxococcia; order Myxococcales; family Myxococcaceae; genus DASRBA01. The sequence continues at coordinate 6,333 of DATBSS010000164.1, read as the reverse complement.
CTGTCCCCCCGCTGGCTCCTCCGGGCAGGCCTTCGCGCCGCGCTGCCCAGCCAGCGCACCCCGGTGCCGGGGGAGCTCTATGCACAGCTCCAGCTCCGGGCCGTCCTCGGGGTATGGGAGCCCGCGATCGGCCCCGAGCTGGGCGTGAGCGGTCTGACGGACCTTGGCGCGCTCCCGGACTCCCTCCCTCCCGAGCTGAACGACCTCGAGCAGCTCCGGGTCAGCCCGCTCTACGTCGCCATCGCCGCGGCGCCGCTGCGGTTCCGCCTGGGCCGGTTCACGCTGTCGGCGCTGGAGCTCCACTGGGGCACCACGCTCGTCCCGCCGGGCGCCGCGGTGCGTTTCCATCTCGGGTTCATCCGCGTCTCGGCAGGGCTCCCACCATGAACCGATCCGTCCTCTCTTCGCTGCTTCTGCTGGTGTCTGCGGGGTGCCAGCAACGGCCCGTGCTGGAGGGCGCGAACCTCGCCGGGCTGCGCGAGTTGGCCGATGCCGTGGACGGCGACCTGCTGATGGAGGACGTTCGCGAGCTGGCCGCCGCCCACGGCTCCGAGACGCCTCTGGACTGCCGCGACTTCAACTTCGCCGACCGGCTCTGCCACCTCACCCACCTGGACGCCCGGGCGCTGATGCGCAGCAAGCTGGAGGCGCTGGGCTACGAGGTGAGCGCGTTCGACACCGAGGACGGGCTGTTCAGCACCTCGGCCCTGATCGCGGAGAAGCGCGGCACCTCGCGCCCGGACGAGGTGGTGCTGGTGGGCGCGCACTACGACGCGTTCTACCAGGGCGCGGACGACAACAACTCCGGGGTCTCGGGGGTCCTCGAGCTGGCGCGGCTTTTCTCCGGCCGCGCCTTCGACCGGACGGTCCGCTTCGTCGGCTTCGACCTGGAGGAGCTTGGCCTGGCCGGCAGCATCCGGTACGTGGCGAGCCTCCCCCGCGAGGAGCGGATCGTCGCGGCGCTGGTGTTCGACTGCATCGGTTACTCGAGCACCGTGCCGGGCTCGCAGATGTCGGTGCCGGGCCTCCCGTCTCGCGACACCGGGGACTTCCTGGCGGTGATCGCCAACGACGTCTCGCTCTCCCGGGCCCTCGAGGTGCGCGCGCTCGTAGACGAGCTGTCGCTGATCCCCTCCTTGACCCTGGTGGCTCCGGGCGATGGGTCCGCGCCCCTCGCCGGCAACCTGATGCATAGCGACCACGCCCCCTTCTGGCTGGACGGCCGTCCCGCCGTGTTCATGACCGACACGGCGATCTTCCGGAATCCCCACTACCACCGGGACACGGACACGCCGGACACGCTCGATCCGGCCTTCCTGCGCGGCGCCGTCCAGGTGGCCGCGGCCAGCCTGGCGTACTGGGCTGGAGGGCCGAGATGAGGCGCGCGCTCCTGCTCGGCGCGCTGCTCGGCGCCATGGTCGCGAACGCGGGCGAGCACCAGCTCTCGGGGTACCTCCGCGGCGGCGGACAGGTCCACCTCTCGGCCGGCCGCACGATGGGCGGCATCGGCGGCGGGGCGGGCGTGCGCGACGTGTGGGAGGACCGGTTCCTCTTCCAGGCGGACGCCAGCTACCTGGTGATGATCGGCAATGTGCTGGCGGTCCGCGCGGGCGCGGGCGTGCAGCGCCGGGGGGTGTATGCACCGGCCGTGTTGCTGGTGGGCTCGGTGCTATTCGGGGATCAGCTCACCTTCCTCTTGCCGGAGCGAACGGCGCCGGCCCGGGGACCCGCGTTCTCGATCGGGCTGGCGATCGCGCCCCTGCGTTTCAACGTCGCGGAGACCCAGATCTCCATGCTCGAGCTGGGCGCCTCCGTCGGGTTCGATCCACCGGACCTGGCCCTGGGCTTCTCCATCGGGCTCCTCGAGATCGCGGCGAGCTTCTGAGCCGGGCGCAGCACCGCGCGCCGGACCCGCAGGCCCACGGGCGTCTCGCCGGTGCGGATGACCTCGGCGAGGGAGGACATGGAGCTGGCGCGCCCCTCAGGTCGCCTTCGCCGCGTCCGCTCGGGCCCGCTCGTCCAGCCAGCGGACGGTCTCCGCCTCGGTGGAGAACATCTTCAGCTTGTTGTACCCGCTGGCGCGACTGATGAAGTTGGCGGCCACCCGGATCAGCGGATTGGTCACCACCACACCGCACCAGGGCATATCGTCGCCGCTGTCGAAGTTGGTCGCGTAGAGGGCCCGTGCCTCCTTCGAGAGCGACTTCATCTGTTGGGTCAAGAGGAGGATCGGCGCTCCGAACATCGATCCTCGCCGGCCGACGATCGTGAGCGCATGTTCCGCGTCCTCCTTGCTGATGACGCCGTTCCCCGCCATGCGGACGCAGGAAGCGCTGCTCGGTAGCTTGATGGTCGTGATGGTGTAGGGCATGGCCGATCCCGGTCAGCCTACACACCTCGCGGGACGCTAGTCCTCCTCCGTCCCTCCCATGAGCGCCGCCGACAGGGGGCTCCGCACCACCTTCTCCGTCGTCGTCGTGTTTCCGCCCTCCGCCTCAGATGGCGCGGCCCCGACCACCGTCCCCACCAGTGCCGCCACCTCGCGCGGCCCGGCGGGGGGCGCGGCCGCTGCGAGCGCCCGCTCCATCTCCTCCGCCGTGCTGAACCGGTCCTCCGGCCGCTTCGCCAGTGCGCGGGCGATCACCTCCGCGAGCTTCGCGCCCGCAACCTTCTCCACCTCCTCCAGCGGCCCCACCGTCGCGTCCTTGACCAGCCGGAGCAGCTGCGCGTCGCTGGTGGCCCCGAAGGGATTCCGCCCCACCACGCACTCGTGGAGCAGCACCCCCACCGAGAACAGGTCCGCCCGCGCGTCCAGCGGCCGTCCCGCCGCCTGCTCGGGCGACATGTAGCGGAGCTTCCCCCGCGTCTTCCCCGGCGCGGTGCGCGACGGCCCGCGCGGCATCTTGGCGATCCCGAAGTCGCCCAGCTTCACCTCGCCCCCGCGCCCCAGGAGGACGTTGTGGGGCGTGGCGTCGCGGTGGACGATGTTCAGGGGCTCGCCCCGCGCGTCGGTCCGGGTGTGGACGTGCTGGAGCGCCTGCAGCACTCCGCCCCCCACGAAGGACGCCAGGGGAGGGCTCATCTTCCCGGCCGCCTTGATGCACCTCCCCAGGTCCGCGCCGTCCACGTACTCCAGCGCCAGGAAGTACGTCCCCTGCTCCTCGCCGAAGTCCAGCACGCCCACCACGTTGGGGTGGGAGAGCGCGGCCATCAGCTTGGCCTCCTGCACGAACAGCTCGCGGAACTCGGCGTGCGCCGCCAGCTCCGGGAGCATCCGCTTCACCACCGCCGGGCGCTCGAAGCCGGCCGCGCCGCTCTGGACGGCGAGGAACACCTCCGCCATCCCGCCCTGCGCCAGCTTGCGGACGAGCCGGTACCGCCCGAGTGTGGCCAGCCCCTCTGCCATGGGAGGGGCCGCAGCCTACGCCGCGGACCTGGGCCGTGGGGTTTTCTTGGCGGCCCCCGGTGCGCACGTCCATGTCAGGAAGGAGGCTTGCCATGTCGGAAGGTCGACGATCGGAGTCCCCGGGGCCGCTGGACGAGCGCCGGCTCCAGCGCCGCGAGTCCCGCGCCAACCAGACGTACACCGCGTTCCTCCGCGACCTCTGCCGGATCGGCGCCATGGCGCCCGAGTTCGCCGAGCAGGCGGCCGTGTCGGTGCTCTGCGCGCTGGAGCAGCGGCTCATCCCCGAGGAGGCGAGGGACCTGGAGGCACAGCTCCCGATCAAGCTGCTGAACCTCCTGACCCGGTGCGAGCGCCACCGCCAGACGGCCCCGCTGAAGTACACCCGGGAGCAACTGCTGGAGATGGTGGCCGGGGACCTCAACATGCAGCCGGACGAGGTGGAGCCGGTCATCCGCGCCGTCTTCGCCACCATCCGCGAGCGCGTCAGCGAGGGGGAGGTGGAGGACGTGGTCAACATGCTGCCGCGAGATCTGAGGGACCTGTGGCAGCGGCCGATCTGATAGAGCACGCCTTGAGATGGGCTTGCTCGAAGCAATCGTCCTGGGCCTCGTTCAGGGAGTGACCGAGTTCCTCCCCATCAGCTCCACCGCGCACCTGCGCATCGTCCCGGAGCTGCTGGGCTGGGGCGACCCGGGCGCGGCGTTCTCCGCCGTCATCCAGCTGGGCACGGTGGCGGCGGTGCTGATCTACTTCCGCCGCGACCTCTGGTCGCTCACCACCGCCGCGCTGAAAAGCCTCCGCGACCGCCAGCCGCTGCAGACCACCGAGAGCCGGCTGGCCTGGTTCGTGGTCCTGGGGACCCTCCCCATCGGCATCGTGGGCCTGGCGTTCAAGAAGATCATCGAGACGGAGCTCCGCTCGCTCTACGTCATCTCCGCGTCCTTGATGGTGCTGGCGCTGGTCCTGGCCTTCTACGAGCGCGCCGCCTCCCACCGCCGCACGCTGGACGAGATGACGATCAAGGACGGCGCCATCATCGGCCTCTGGCAATGCCTGGCCCTCGTCCCCGGCGCGTCGCGCTCCGGCACCACCATCACCGGCGGCCTCTCCCTGGGGCTCCGGCGCGAGGACGCCGCCCGCTACTCCTTCCTCCTCTCCATCCCCGCCACCGGGCTGGCCGGCGTCTTCGAGCTCAAGCACCTGCTGGAGGCGGCCGACAAGCCGCCGCTGGCCGCGCTCGTGGTGGGCACCGCGGTCTCCTTCGCCTCCGGGATGGCCGCCATCGCCGGCCTGCTCCGCTACCTGCGCACGCGCACCACGGTGGTGTTCGTGGTCTACCGGCTGCTCCTGGGCGGCGCGCTCCTGGCCCTCCTGTTCGCGGGGGTCTTGAGCCCGCGCGCGGGATGAGCGGACCTTCTTCCGTGGACGAGCTCTTCCAGAGGCTGAAGGCGAGGCTGCACCAGGCGCCCGGCAAGGCGCTCAGCCTCCCCGGCCTTCAGCTCCGGGAGTCGGCGGTGCTGGCGCCGCTCTTCCTCCGCGGCGGCGAGCCCTGGCTGCTGTTCACCAAGCGCCCGGCCACGCTCCGCCGCCACGCTGGGCAGATCTCCTTCCCCGGCGGCGCGCGCGACGACGAAGACCCCACGCCGCTCCACACCGCGTTGCGCGAGACGCAGGAGGAGCTGGGCATCCCGGAGGAGCGGGTGGAGGTGCTGGGGATGCTGGACGAGCTCCCCACCATCACCTCCTTCCGCATCGTCCCCTTCGTCGGCGCCATCCCGGCGGACCTCCCCCTGCGCCCCAGCCCGGAGGAGGTCGCCGAGCTGATCGAGGTCCCGGTCCGCGCGCTCCTTTCGCCTTCGCTCCCCCGCGTCGAGATGTGGAACGTGATGGAGAAGGAGCGAGAGGTGTACTTCTACGATTACGGCGCCCACGTCATCTGGGGCGCCACCGCCCGCATCCTCAAGGACCTCCTCGCCATCCTCCGGGAGCTCATCCCATGAACGACACGTACCCCGTCATCATCGCCGGCGGCTCCGGCACCCGCTTCTGGCCGCTCTCCCGCACCAGCCGCCCCAAGCAGTTCCTCCCGCTGGCATCGGACCGGCCGCTGCTTGCCGACACCGCGGCGCGCCTGAAAGGGCTGGCCCCGCTCTCCCGGACGCTGGTGGTGTGCGGGAAGCTCCACGCCCGCGCGGTCCGGGCGGCGGTGCCGCAGCTCCCCGCGAAGAACGTGCTGGTGGAGCCGGCCGCGCGCAACACCGCCCCCGCCATCGGCCTGGCCACCATCGAGGTCGCCGCCCGCGACCCCGACGGCGTGCTGCTGGTGCTCCCGTCGGACCACCACGTGGGCGATTCGGCGCGCTTCCGGGAGGTGCTCTCCAACGCGGTGGAGGTGGCCCGGACCGGGTCGCTGGTCACCATTGGCCTGTCGCCCACGCGCCCCGAGACCGGCTACGGCTACATCCAGGTCGGCGACCGGATGGCCGGCGACGCCGGCGCGCGCCGCGTCCTGCGCTTCGTGGAGAAGCCGGACGCCGCCACCGCGCAGCGCTACGTCCAGAGCGGCGAGTACCTCTGGAACGGCGGCATCTTCGTCTTCCAGGCGAAGGCGATGCTGGACGCCATCCGCCAGCACCTCCCCGCCCTGGCCGGCGGCCTGGACGCCATCGCCGCCTCGCGCCGGAAGCTGGCGAAGATCTTCCCCAAGCTGCCGTCCATCTCCATCGACTACGCGGTGATGGAGAAGGCGAAGAACATCGCCGTGCTGCCGGGCGACTTCGGCTGGTCCGACGTGGGCTCCTTCGCGGCGATGGAGGAGGTGCGGCCGCGCGACGCCCGCGGGAACGTGGCCGCCGGGAAGCTGCCGCTCCTGGTGGACTGCGACGGGTGCGTGGTGATGGGCCGGGAGCGGCCGCTGGCGGTGGTGG
>DATBSS010000163.1:0-2459 GCA_036559665.1 Myxococcaceae bacterium | reverse complement strand
GCTTCCTCGCGCGGTGAGCCCTCGCCTCGACCGCTGATTGTCCGGCATTGCGCTGTTCTTCTCCCACAGTCGAAAGGGCTCCTTCGAAACCGGGCCAACGCCACCGGCGAGCGGGCCCAGGGCAGTACATTGGGCCCCCATGCCCCAGACCGCGGGTCCCAAGCGCTTCACCAAGATCATGTGCGCCAACCGGGGGGAGATCGCCATCCGCGTCTTCCGCGCCTGCACCGAGCTGGGCATCCGCACGGTGGCCATCTACAGCGAGGATGACCGCACCCACGAGCACCGCCACAAGGCAGACGAGGCGTACCTGGTGGGGCGGGGCAAGCGCCCGGTGGAGGCGTACCTGGGGATTGCGGAGATCCTGGACATCGCCCAGGCGGCGGGCGTGGACGCCATCCACCCGGGGTACGGGTTCCTCTCCGAGAACGCGGACTTCGCCCAGGCGTGCGTGGAGCGCGGGATCGCCTTCATCGGCCCGCGGCCGGAGGTGGTCCGGCTGATGGGCGACAAGGTGGCGGCCAAGGCGCTGGCCCAGAAGTGCGGCGTCCCCAGCGTGCCGGGCCTCACCCTGGAGGGGGACCCGGGCGCGCAGGAGGCGCAGGCGCGCGCCTTCTACCGCCAGCACGCGCCGGTGCTGGTGAAGGCGGCGCACGGCGGTGGCGGCCGCGGGATGCGGGTGGTGGCGGAGGAGGAGCGGCTCCACGACGCGCTGGGGGAGGCGCGCAGCGAGTCCATGCTGGCCTTCGGCAGCCCGGTGGTGTTCCTGGAGAAGTACCTCGCGCGGGTGAAGCACATCGAGGTCCAGCTTCTGGGCGACCAGCACGGCCAGGTGGTGCACCTCCACGAGCGCGACTGCTCCGTCCAGCGCCGGTACCAGAAGGTGATCGAGATCGCCCCCGCGCCGAAGCTGGCCCCGGAGCTGAAGGCCCGGATCTGCGAGGACGCGCTGAAGCTGGCGCGCGGCTCCGGGTACGCCAGCGCCGGCACCGCCGAGTTCCTGGTCGCGGGCGACTCGCACTACTTCATCGAGGTCAACGCCCGCCTCCAGGTCGAGCACACCGTCACCGAACAGGTGACCGGCGTGGACCTGGTCCAGTCGCAGATCCGGATCGCCGAGGGGTACGCGCTGGACTCGCCGGAGATCGGCATCCGGGGCCAGCAGGACATCTCGCCGCGCGGCTTCGCGGTGCAGTGCCGGGTCACCACCGAAGACCCCACCAACAAGTTCGTCCCCGACTCGGGGGCGATCACCGCCTGGCGCGCGGCGGGCGGGTTCGGCGTCCGCATCGACGCCGGCAACGGCTACACGGGCGCGTACATCTCGCCGCACTACGATTCGCTGCTGCTCAAGGTGACCACCTTCGCCGAGACGTTCGAGCACGCGGTGATGAAGGGACTGCGCGTGCTGCGCGAGTTCCGCATCCGGGGCGTGAAGACCAACCTCCCGTTCCTGGAGAACGTGCTCCTGCACCCGACGTTCCTGTCCGGGGACGCGTACACGCGCTGGGTGGACGAGACGGCGGAGCTGTTCCGGTTCCCGCCGCGGCGGGACCGCGCCAGCAAGCTGCTCAACTACCTGGCCGAGGTGATCGTCAACGGGCACCCGACCATCAAGAAACAACTGAGGAGGCCGGCGACGGAGCTCACGGAGCCGCGCGTGCCGGCGGTGCCGTCATCCGCGCCGCCCTCCGGCACGGTCCAGGTCCTCCAGCAGCGGGGCCCGGAGGGGCTGGCGAAGTGGGTGCTGGAGCAGGCGCACCCGCTGATCACGGACACCACCATGCGCGACGCCCACCAGTCGCTGGTGGCGACGCGGATGCGGACCTACGACCTGTTGAAGATCGCCCCCGCCACCGCGCACCTGGCGCCGGAGCTGTTCTCCCTGGAGTGCTGGGGCGGGGCGACGTTCGACACCGCCTACCGCTTCCTCAACGAAGACCCCTGGCAAAGGCTGCGCAAGCTGAAGGCCGCCGTCCCCAACATCCTGCTCCAGATGCTGATCCGCGGCGCCAACGCGGTCGGCTACACCAGCTACCCGGACAACGTGGTGGAGGCGTTCATCGACGAGGCGGCGGAGGCCGGCGTCGACGTCTTCCGGGTGTTCGACTCGCTCAACGACCTGGAGAGCATGAAGGTCTCCATCGACCGGATCCGGAGGACCGGGAAGGTGTGCGAGGTCTCCATCTGCTACACGGGCGACATCAGCAACCCGAAGCGGCCGAAGTACACGCTCCAGTACTATACGGACCTGGCCCGCCGCATCGAGGACGCCGGCGCGCACTTCCTCTGCATCAAGGACATGGCCGGGCTGGTCCGCCCCGGCGCCGCGGGGGCGCTGATCGACGGTCTGCGCGCGACGACGAAGCTCCCCATCCACTTCCACACCCACGACACCTCGGGCAACGGGATCGCCTCGTACCTGGAGGCCATCGAGCACGGGGTGCACGTGGTGGACT
>DATBSS010000162.1:0-1592 GCA_036559665.1 Myxococcaceae bacterium | reverse complement strand
GCCGCTGCCACCGCCCCAGCCTCCGCCCGAGCTCCCCCAGTCGCTCCGGTGGTGGTGGTGGTGCGACCGGCCGCTGAACGCGTTCCCCAGCAAAAACCAGCTCCACCACGGCATCGGCGATCGGTACGTCGCCTGCTGCCCGAAGCCGTAGTGGCGCGGCCGGCGGGAGCCCCGGATCAGGTTGGAGAGGGCGATCAGCGCCAGCACCAGGCAGCACAGGCCCCCGCACCCGCACGACTGCAACGGGTTGCCGGACCCCATCCGGTACTGGAACTCCCGGATCGGGATTGGCAGGGCGGCGGTGGGCCGCGAAGGCGCGCTGCGGCCCAGGGCCGCCTCGGAGATGGCGTCGATGGCGTCCATGATGCCGTCCGCGTAGCGCCCGCCGCGGAACGCGGGCCGCATCCGGTCGGCGACGATCCGCTGCGCGACCGAGTCGGGGATCCGGCCTTCCAGCCCGTAGCCCACCTCGATGCGCATCTTCCGGTCCCGCATGAACGCGGCGATCACCACCCCGTCGTCGCGACCCTGGAACCCGGGCTTCCACCGCTCCGCGATGCGCAGGGTGGCATCCTCCACCGACTCCCCGTCCAGGCTGGGCAGGACGGCCACGCCGATCTGCTGGCCGGCGGCGTTGAGCTGCATCAGCCGGTCCTCGATCCGCTGCCGGTCGTAGCTGGAGAGGTAGTTGCCGCCGTCGTAGAGGAACCGGGGCGGCGCGGGAGGCGGGGAGAACGCCAGCGCGACGACCGGCGCCAGCGCCGCGAGCAGCACCAACCGCGAGAACGCGCGCTGCATCAGAACTTCACCTGGGGGACCTGCGACGCGCCGGCGGCGGCGGTGAAGTACGGCTTCTCCCGGTACCCCAGCATCCCGGCGATGATCCGCGTGGGGAAGCTGTTCACCTCCACGTTGTAGGCGCCCACCGTCTCGTTGAAGCGGCGCCGCTCCACCGCGATCCGGTTCTCCGTCCCGGCCAGCTCCGCCTGGAGGTTCTCGAAGCTCTGGTTGGCCTTGAGCTCCGGGTACTTCTCAGACGTCACCAGCAGCCGGCTGAGCGAACCGGAGAGCTGGTTCTGCGCCGCTTCGAACTGCTGGAACTTCTGCGGGTCGTTGAGCAGCTCGGAGGTGATCTGGATGGAGCCGGCGCGGGCGCGTGCGTCGGACACGGCGGTGTACGTCTCGCGCTCGAAGCTGGAGACGCCCTTCACCGTCTCCACCAGGTTGGGGATGAGGTCCATCCGCCGCTGGTAGACGTTCTCCACCTGGCTCCAGGACTGCTTCACGCCCTGGTCCAGCTTCACCAGCGAGTTGTTGGAGGACACCCCCCAGATCCCGACCAGCACCACCGCCACCGCGACCGCGATCAGCGCACCCTTCATCTCGCGAAACCTCCTTCTTCAACCCGGGCGAAGGTAATCCTGAAGTGCCCGGTACACGAGTGGTTCCCGTCTCATCGATTCCATCGCCGACACCGCCATCCGCGCCGCCTGCACGGTGGTGAAGTACGGCACCGCGTGCATCAGCGACTCCCGGCGGATGGAGAAGCTGTCGGCGATCTCCTGTTTCCCGGTGGTGGTGTTGATCACCAG
>DATBSS010000161.1:0-27742 GCA_036559665.1 Myxococcaceae bacterium | reverse complement strand
CGCTGGGGTGCAGGGACCCGGTCAGTTCGCGGCCGATCCGTCGATAGTCTGGGACGCTCCCCGCGTGCGCGAGGAGCTTCATCAACGACGAGTTGGAGAATGTTCCGGATAATCTCCACGCGATCTCTTTGGTGTCCTCGTCGTCGAACGCCGCTTCGACGCCATCCCCTCGTAGTTTGAGGGTGAGCACGAAGGGCCGGGTGGCTGGCGAAACGAGTGCTGCACCCTCCGGCTCGTCGAGCACGATGGGCACTGGCGGCGGCGCCGCCGCGGCCGGGCGGGGGGCCTCGCCTCCGAGCCCCCCGGGCTTCACAGCCGCCGGAGCCGCGGCCGGAGGTGGTGGTCGGGGTGCGCTGACAACCGGTGGCGCCGTCGTCGCCCTTGGGGGCGAGGGGGGCGCGATCTTCAGATCAACGCCCGCAGGTGCCCGGCCGCCGTCACCGGCCCCCCGTGCCTGGGGCTGCGGCGGTGCATCCTCCGCCTCAGCCCCGAGGGCGTCGAGGAGCGGGAAGGCTTCCTTCGCGGCCTTGGCCTGCTCCTCCGGTGGAGCAGGTGGGCCGCCCTTCTCCTTGCTGACCTGGTTGCCGGCGACCTGCGCCTGGAGCGCGCGGAGGAATTCGACGAGCTGTTCGTGCTGCCCGGCCGGATACGAGAGGACCTTGATCTGCGCGGTCCGGCGCAGCACCTCCCGCTCCACCTCCCCGACCCCGGCCATGATCGCGTACCGCTCCGGGACGAACTTCTTGAACATGGTGAGCTGCCGGTCGAGCAGCAGTCGGAAGTCGGGGTCGTTGAGCGAGTACCCGACGAAGAGCACCGCCCGGGTGAGCAGGATGGCGGAGAACACCGCCTGGAACGCCGGGTTGGAGTGGATGATCTCCCGGTAGTCCCGCGTGGTGAAGATGAGGCTCTCCGGCTTGTCGACGTCGCCGTGCGCCTTGAGGATGAACGGCGCGCCGTCGAACAGCAGCGTCCCGAACGTGTCCGCGTCCAGGTGGGTGAGCGTCTTCGGCACGCTGCCGCGGACCTGGAAGTGCGACTGCTCCAGGAGCTTGTCGTAGTTGGTGGTGATCCACGCCGCGAACGGCAGCTGCATCACCAGCCGGTGCGCCTCCGGGACCGGTCCGGCCCCGACCTGCAGCGCCTTCGAGAGAAACTCCGCATACCCCGAGCCCAGCCGCTCCTTGCACTCGTCGGCGACGTCCAGGAACCGCCCCGCGTCGAGGAGCTTCTTGAGCTCCGCGGTGCTCTCCTCGTCCTGCTCGTCCGCGCCGACCTGCTGGACCAGGTCGCTCAGGAGCTTCCCCCAACTCGGCAGCCTCGCCTGCGCGGAGAGCCCCGCGCCCACGAACAGCACGCACCGACCTTCGTTCAGGTGCCTGACCAGCGATGCCGGGACCTTGAGGGGCATGGGATGTCAGGTGACGGTACCAGGCCGCGCCAGTCCCGTTCTCGAAGAAAGCCCTGCGCCGCTTGCTCAGAAGCCGAGAGAGCGGAGGGGCAAATCCTCCGCGCGCGTGCCGGAACTTTTGCAACCGAAACCGCGGAGCCGTGTCCCGGACAATGGCAAACGGAGGGATCCCCCCAGTGAGCCGAATCACCGACGCCATCAAGACCGTCACCGCGGATGGGAAGGTCACCACCGACGAGTGGATGACCAAGCTGATCCCCGACGTGCGGGCGATGCCCAAGCGCTCCTCCGGGGACGCGCACGCGCTGGCGGAGCTGTTCGCCTCGGACCAGTTCACCATGGAGGACGGCGCGCGGTCCGGGCTCCGTGGCGCGCTGCTGGGGTTCGGCTACGACGCGCCGTCGCAGCGGCCGGCGAACCAGACGTCGGCGCAGTTCCTGGACGCGCTGGTGAAGAGCAACGTCGGGGAAGCGGACGCGGAGCTCAACCGCCTGTCGGAGGCGACCGGGAAGGGCCAGGACGAGGTGACGATCGCCATCCTCAACGGCGGGTTCGACGTCACGCACGACGAGCTGGACGGGAAGCTGTGGACGAACCAGGGCGAGGTCGCGGGGGACGGGATCGACAACGATGGGAACGGGCTGGTGGACGACGTCCACGGCTGGGACTTCGCCCAGCGCGACGGCGACGTGAAGGGGCTGGAGCACGGGACGCACGTGACCGGGATCGCCACCGGCGGCACCGACCGGATCAACGCCATCACCAACCGGGTGTTCGACAACGACCTGGACGGGAAGGAGATCGCCGAAGCGATCGACTACGCGGCGGCGCACGGGGCGAGGGTGATGAACATGAGCTTCCGGGTGAATGACGCCACGGACCTCAAGCCCATCATCGAGGCCATGAAGCGGCACCCGGAGGTGCTGTTCGTCAAGAGCGCGGGGAACGACGGGGACAACCGGACGAACGCGCCGAAGCCGGGCGATGCGGGCGACCTGTCGAAGTACGACCCCAACATGTACCTGGCGCGGCAGCAGTTGCCGAACCTGGCGATCATCTCGGCGGCGGACGCCGACGGGACGATCGCGGACTACTCCAACTGGGGCGCGCCGTTCTCCACCCACGCGGCGCGCGGGACGGACGTGTTCTCGTCCGTGGACAACGACCAGTACGAGCGGATGAGCGGGACGTCGATGGCGGCGCCGGCGTTCGAGAACGCGGTGGCGAAGATGCTGCTGCTCGACGACAAGCTCACGCCGGAGCAGATCAAGGGGATGCTGGCGGACACCACCGACGTCTCGGCCCAGTGGAAGGACCTCACCGCGTCGGGCGGCCTCATCAACTCCGATAGGGCGATGCGGCTGGCCGCGCTGACGGGGCTCATCCGCGGCGGCGCGGACGCGCAGAAGGCCGCGGACCAGATCGGCCTCGGCGGCGCGGAGCGGGACCAACTCCTGACGCTGGCGGCGAAGTACGTCCCCGCGCCGCAGACCCCGCAGCTCCAGGCGGCGTAGTTCTGTTCATACTCCCCCGATCGGCGTCGGCGGAGCGTGGTTCCTCCATCTGGCCCGACGCGCCACGATCCGGGCATGAGCGTCACAAGCACCGCTCCCAGGCCGCGACCAGCCTCGCCGCCCGCGCCTTCCCTGCCACCTCCAGTAGCGGCCGATCCCGCCGCCACCGCTCCCGCTCCGCTGCGTCCGCCTGCTCCCAGTGCGGCTCGGCCGCGTCCACCACCTCTCGCCCCAGCGCCAGCGCACCACCCAGGGCCACGTGAGACTCAGGCGTCCTGAGCCCGGAGGGCGACGACGCCAGCGCCCGCAGCCCCAGCACCGCCGTCACCGCGCGCTCCCGGAAACCCTTCGGCCAGCCGAAGCGCCCCGCCACGCCGCACAGGTACGCCAGCGACGCTGCGAACACGTGCACGTCCTCGATCGACCGGAACGGCTTCAGCGCGTCCTCGTACCCATCCCCGGGAAGTACCTCCGACTCCGGCGTCCGCGCCCCTACGAACCGCACCACCTGGTGCGAGATCTCCGGTGCGAACGGGATGTCCTTCCCCGACGGCGCTCGAACGACGCCGGACGCGTCCGCCGCCACCCGAATCACCACCAGCCGGTTCCGCCCCTCCTCGCCGCGCCCCGCGCTCGCCACCACCAGCAGCACGTCCGCCTCCGACGCCAGCGTGACGAACACCTTCTCCCCATCCAGCACCCACGACCCACCGTCGCGGCACGCCATCGTCTCGATGTCCTTCGGGTGCACCCCGCGCGCCTCGGTGGCGCAGAACGCCGCCAGCGCCCCCGCCGGCAACGCCGGATCCAGCACCCGCAGCGCCGCGTGGTACCCCGCCACGAACGCCCACCCCAGCCGATCCGCGTTCACCCCGCCCACCAACGCCGCGTCGAGCGGTGCCAACCCCTCGGATCTCCCCCGGTGCGCCTCCCAGAACGCCCGGGCCTCCTCGCAGCTGATCACCGCCGGCGGGCGGACCAGCCTCTCCAGCGGCCAATCTTTGTAAATTCTCATTCCCTGGATCCCTGGTAACCATGCCCCTCGGCACGGGATAATCAAACACCCGGAGGCTCCCCATGTCCGTCCGTCCCGCAGATTCCGCCGCATCCCCCGCCGTCCAGCAGCAGCAGCCCACCGCGGCCCCCGCCCAGGCGAACCAGCCCAGCGAGACCCACCAGGCCCAGGCCCCGCAGCAGGCGCCCCAGGCCGCCGCCGTCCCCGACCGCTTCTCGCAGCGCAGCGGCGGCGGGTTCAGCCTCCCCAGCCCCAGCGACATCTGGCACGGCGTCACCAACATCTTCGACAAGGTGAAGGGCGCGGTCTCCGACGTCTGGGGCGGCGCCAAGGACCTGGCCGCCAAGGGCGCCAACGCGCTCAACAAGCTCGTCACCGAGGACATCCCAGGCTTCGCCCGCGACGTGAAGCAGGCCGCGCTGGACGTGGTCAACACCGCGGGCGGCCAGGCCGGCATCGACTTCCTCAACGGCGTGGGCAAGGCGCGCGAGAAGCTGGGCATCGACCCGCCGCCGCGCGGCCTCAAGCCGGAGGAGATCACCGAGCTGCGCAAGGTGTTCGGCAACACCGTCGACTACAGCCAGATCCGCGTCCACGACAACGTGAAGGACGGCCTGGTGGGCAGCAACCGCGCCATGACCCTGGGCAACGACATCTACATGCCCGGCGACCGGACCTCCGACTCCTCGTACGCGTCCACGCTGGTCCACGAGATGGCCCACGCCTGGCAGGGCCAGAACGGCGGCCCGGATTACGCGGCCAAGGCGCTGACGGCGCAGCTCACCGGCGACGGCGAGGGCAACCTCCGCGGCTACGACTGGGAGGCCGGCATCCAGAACGGCAAGGACTGGAAGGGCCAGAGCCCCGAGCAGCAGGCCGAGCTGATCCAGAACGCCCACGACACCGGCTGGTTCAACAACCCCTCCCAGCCCTTCATCTGGAACGGGCACGACTACACGGACTACCTCAAGACCGCGGTCAGCCAGCTCCAGAGCGGCCAGGGCGCGCCGTAGCCGCGGCCGTGACGTAAGCTCCGGCCACCATGTGCCGGAGCATCCGAGTCCTCCACAACTTCGACCCGCCCACCACCCCTGAAGAGATGGCCGCCGCCGCGCTCCAGTACGTGCGCAAGGTGAGCGGCCTCCATCACCCCTCGCACCACGACGAGGCCATCTTCAACGCCGCGGTGCGCACCGTGACCGCCGCGACCGAGAAGCTGCTCGCCGCGCTCCACCACGGCGGCAACGTCCGCACGCGCGAAGGGGAGCGCGAGAAGGCCCGCGCCCGCTGGAAGCAGCGGGAAGAGAAGATGGCGGCCGCCGCGAACGCCCCCGCCGCGCCGCGCGCTAAGACCTCAGCTCGACCAGGTCCACGAAGATGATCTCCTGAGGGGCGCGGATCTTCTCCACCACCTCGTCCGGCGGACGGTGGTCGAGCTGGATCTTGCAGCACGCCGCCGCGCCGCCCTCGAAGACCGTGTTCTCGATCTCCTGCGCGTTGATCCCCGCCTGGCGGATCTCGCTCAGCACGCCCGCCAGCACGCCGACCTTGTCGTGGTGGCGGACGATGATCTGCCACCGCGCGCTGGTCCGGTTCGCCACGTTGACGCAGTTGGGGACCTCGCCCTTCTGGAGGAAGGCCTCCACCATCCGCACCGTCTCCTGCGCGATGGCGTCCTGCGCCTGGTCGGTGGAGGCGCCGATGTGGTGGGTCCCGTAGGCGTTGGGCAGCTGCGCCAGCTCGCTTACGAAGTCCGCCTCGCCGCCCTTGGGCTCCTTGTCGAACACGTCCACCGCCACCCGCAGCCGCCCGGCCTTCGCCTCCTCCAGCAGCGCCGCCTGGTCCACCACGTCCGCGCGCGAGGTGTTCACGAACAGCGCCCCGTCCGGCAGCGCCGCCAGCACCGCCCGCGAGATGAGCCCCTTGGTGTCCGGGCTGCCGGGCACGTGCACCGAGAGCACGTCCGCGTCGCGCGCCAGCGCCATCACCGAATCCGCGCGGTCGAAGCCCAGCTCCACCGCCCGCGCGTCGGAGAAGCTGCGGGAGTACGCCCGCACCTTCATCCCGAACGCCAGCGCCCGCCGCCCGGTGTGCACGGCGATGGAGCCGGTCCCCACCAGCCCCAGCTTCCGCCCGTACAGGCCGCGCGCCTTGGAGAACACCTTCTTCTGCCACTTCCCCTCGCGCAGGCGCGCCACGTTGTCCGGGATGCGCCGGTCCATGGCCAGGATGAGCCCCATGGTCAGCTCCGCCACCGCGATGGCGTTCTGGCCCGGGCAGTTGGCCACGAAGACGCCGTGCTCGGAGGCGGCCTTGACGTCGATGGTGTTCACCCCCGCGCCGGCGCGGATGACGAGCGAGAGGCCCTTGGCGGCCTGGAACACCACCGCCGGCACCTCGGTGCTGCGCACGACGAGGATGGAGGCGTTGCGGGCGGCCTCGGCCAGCTGGTCGCCCTTCAGGCCCGGCGTGAAGTCGACCGTCAGCCCGAGGGCGCGCAGGCTCTCCAGGTGCTTCTTGGGGAATTCGTCCGCGACCAGGATGCGCATGGGGGCGCACCCTACCAAGGTCGGCCTCAGCCGCGCCGCTCGATCGGCCAGCGCAGGCGGATCCACTGGTCCAGGCTCCAGCGCCCGCCGCCGATGAGCGCCGCCGCCAGCATCGGCGCCAGGTAGACGATGGCCAGCTCCATGTGGTGGATGGGGTCGTTGCGCTGGCTGTAGAGCGCCACCGCCATGGTGAAGGCCACCGCCGCCGCGGCGTAGCGCGTGGCCAGCCCGGCCGCCACCATCAGCGCGCCGGCGAATTCCGCCAGCGCCGCGCACCAGGCGAAGACGTTCGGCGCCGGGAAGCCCATGTTGCCCAACGTGGCCACCAGCCCGGACGCCCCGCCCAGGAAGACCTTCGAGTAGCCGTGGAAGAACGCCAGGGCGACGCCCGACGTCACCCGGACGATCAGCCAGCCGACTTCACCCCGAGCGGTGCCCATCCCGGACGCGACGATGCCACACCGCCGCCGTCAGCGCAGCGCCTGGAACGCGAAGATCAACCCGCCCAGCCCCAGCACCATCACCGCCACCAGGATGGCCCACTCCACCCGCCGCGGCCGGTGCGTCGCGCGCGCGCGCACGGCTTGCCCGCGGACCTGGCCCAGCTCCTTCAGCGGCCCCCCCGAGAGCCCGGCGGCGCGGGCCCGCATCTCGAGATCGAGCGGCAGCCGCAGCAGCACCTCGCAGGCGCGCGCGGCCAGGAACCGCACCCGCGGCTCCTCCGAGCCCATCCGCCCCTCCACGTACCGCATCAGGGCCGGCGCCATCGCCGCCGGGGCCAGCCGGTCCGAAAGCTCCAGGATCTTGAGTTGCACCCAGCCGTCGCGCTCCTGCTCCAGCAGCGCGCCCAGCGCCTCCGCCACGGTGGCCTCCGGCTCCCCCCCCAGGTGGTCCGCCAGCCGCTGCAGGCCGGCGTCCTGGCGCAGCACCGCCTCGTCGAACTGGAACCCCCTGGGCTCCGGGTCCCGCAGCTCGGCGGCCACGTGCTGCGCCAGCGCCTCCCCCTCCCCGGTCATGCCTCGCCGGTCTCCTCACGCCCCTCGGGGCCCCCTTCCCCCGGAGCGGCCAGGTGGGTGCTGCCGTTGCCCCGGCGCAGGCCCAGCGACTTCATCTTCTTGTAGAAGTGCCCGCGCTCCAGGTCCAGCAGGCGCGCGGCCTCGGTGACGTTGTCCTTGGTGTGGTTGAGCGCGAAGAGGATGATCTCCCGCTCCGCCTCCTCCACCTGGTCCCGGAATGGCCGGTCCACCCGCCCGCGCGGCGCCGGCTGGGCGGGCGGCTCGGGCTCCGCGGGCTTCGGGCTCGAGACCGGGGCCATCGCCGCCGCCATCGGCGCAGGCGGGGGCGCGCTCTCGGACGGGAACGACGGGGGGACCGCGATCGGCTGCGGCGCGATCGCCGGCGCCGGGGCCCCGCTCCGCCGCGGCGGCAGCAGGTCCTCCGCCTCCTTCCCGGAGATCACCAGCCCCTCGCCCAGGATGGCCAGCCGCTCCACCAGGTTGCGCAGCTCGCGCACGTTGCCGGGGAAGTCATGGCCGGCCAGCACCAGCAGCGCCTCGCGGGAGAGCGTCATCGGCTTCTTCCCGTTCTTGGCGCACGCCTCCTTGAGGAAGGACGCGGCGAGGTCCAGCAGGTCCTCCTTCCGCTCGCGCAGCGGCGGCGAGTGGAGCTGGACCACATTGAGCCGGTAGTAGAGGTCCTCGCGGAACTGCCCGCGGGCGATCTCCTGCTCGAGCTGTTTGTTGGTGGCGGCGATCACCCGTACGTCCACCTTGATGGTCTCCGCCCCGCCCACCCGCTCCAGCTCGCCCTCCTGGAGCACGCGCAGGAGCTTGGCCTGCATCGCGTGGGGCATGTCGCCGATCTCGTCCAGGAACAGCGTGCCCTCGTGCGCCAGCTCGAACTTGCCGCGCCGCACGCTCACCGCGCCGGTGAAGGCGCCCTTCTCGTGGCCGAACAGCTCGCTCTCGATCAGCTCGTGCGGCACCGCCGCGCAGTTGAGCTTCACGAACGGCCCCGCCTTCCGCCGCGAGTGCTGGTGGATGGCGCGGGCGATAAGCTCCTTGCCGGTGCCGTTCTCGCCGGTAATCAGCACCCGCCCCTCGGTGGGCGCGGTCTTGCGGATCAGCTCGTAGATGCGCTGCATGGCGGGCGAGGTGCCGACCATCTCGAACCGGCCGGCCTGGTCCCGCAGGACCTCCAACTCCTCGATGACCGCCTGGTGCTCGAGCACGTTGCGCAGCGCCACCAGCAGCCGGTCGCGGGCGATGGGCTTCTCCAGGAAGTCGCGCGCCCCCAGCTGCGTCGCCTTGACCGCGGTCTCGATGGTGCCGTGGCCGGACATCATGATCACCGGCAGCTTGGGCCGCTGGGCGTGCAGCTTCTCCAGCGCCGTCAGCCCGTCCATGTCCGGCATCTTCACGTCCATCAGCACCGCATCCACCGGGCGCGTGGAGAGCACGTCGAGCGCGATCTGCCCGGAGGCCGCCAGCTCCGTCCGGTATCCCTGGAGCTGAAGGGCCTGGCTGAGGGTGAGGAGGATGTTCTTCTCGTCGTCGACGATGAGGATGGTGGCGGGCATTGAGGTGCGTCTCCGCTTCCCGGTCAGGTGTGGCTGTTTGGCCGCACTTTCTGGGAAATGCATCGGTGGATCAAGGGGTTCACGGTGCTTCGAGGACCTTCAATGCAACCGGCTTGCCGGGCGAATTTGCTTTGACCCCCGGCGAACCGTCCAGTACAGGCCATCTGTCCAAGAGGGGTCTACGCAATGCGGCGAACCGGGAATCAACTGATTCGGCTGTGGAGTGCAGTGGCGGTGGCGGGGATGGCGGCGGTGATGTCGGCGTGCCCGCCGCCCTATCCGAAGTGCGAGAACGACGCGGCCTGCAAGGAGCACGACGAGTACTGCGTCGCGGGTCAGTGCCAGCAGTGTGCGGTGGACTCGAACTGCGCGGCCAACTTCGTCTGCCAGCAGAACAAGTGCGTCCCCAAGCCCGAGTGCGACAAGGACGTGCAGTGCGGCGACAAGAAGAAGTGCGTGGCCGGCAAGTGCATGACCGACCCCAACGCCGAGAAGCCGCCCGAGACCGACCCCAACGCGGACGCCAACAAGGGACCACGCTACGACGACCTCGAGGACTGCAAGCTCTCGCCGGTGCGCTTCGGCTTCAACGACATCGTCCTGACCTCCGAGGCCCGGCAGGCGCTCGACGGGGCGCTGGAGTGCCTCAAGTCGATCAAGGGGAGGGTGGTCCTCGAAGGCCACGCGGACGAGCGCGGCACCGAGGAGTACAACCTCCAGCTCTCCAACCGGCGCGCGGCGGCGGTGAGGAAGTACCTGGCCGACCTGGGCGTGTCCTCCGGGAAGCTGGACACCGTGGGCTACGGCGAGAACAAGCCGGCCACGGACGGCCACGACGAGTCCTCCTGGGCCACCAACCGCCGCGTCGACTTCGCCGGGAAGGCCGGGAGGTAGGCGGCCGGCGGGGCGAGGGCCCCCAGCGCGCGGTTAGTCCCCGGATCGCGCCTTGGGTGCTAGCCTGGGCCGTCATGTCCGAGCAGCGCCAGTCCCATCTGGTCTTCGCCTGTGGCCAGAGCTGGTTCGCCATCCCCGCGGACGCGGCCTCCGAGGTGGTCAGCTTTCCGGAGCTGACGCGGGTCCCCGGCGCGCCGGCGCACCTTCTGGGCGTGTTCGCCCACCGCGGCGAGGTCATCCCGGTGGTGGACCTGGCGGTGCTGGTGGGCACCCAGGCGGAGTCCACCCAGCGCGCCGTGCTGCTGCGGCTGCCGCGGGGCTCGCTGGCGATCACCGCCAACAAGGTGGCCGGGGTGAGCCAGGTCCAGGGCAAGCTGGAGCCCCTGGGAGGGAGCGGGGTGCGGATGCACCTGCGCGGCCCGGCGCGCACCGCCCGGAGCGAGGTGGCGGTGATCGACCCTGAGGGCCTCTTCGACTTCCTGAGCCAGGGCGGCTAGGGAGGGAGGGCGCACCGCATGCCGGAGGCCCAGGACCTCTCTCGCGAACGGCCGAGCGCGATGGTGGCGGGGCTCTTGCTCTGCCGCGCCGCCGATGGCCGACTGGCGTTCCGCGCCCGCGACGTGGTGTCGGTGGAGGCGTGGTCCGCCTCGGCGCGCTCGCCCCACGCGCGGCTGGCGTTCGGTTTCTCGCCGCAGCCGGGGCGCGCGCTGGTCTCCGCCGAGGGCGACGCGGTGGGCGTGGACGAGGTGGCGGTCTTCGCCGAGCCCTCCCCGGTGCTCGCCACGCCCGCGCTCCTGGAGCGCGCGCTGGGCAAGAGCATCGCCGGCTTCGTGTTCGC
Organism: Myxococcaceae bacterium; assembly: GCA_036559665.1. Classification (GTDB taxonomy): domain Bacteria; phylum Myxococcota; class Myxococcia; order Myxococcales; family Myxococcaceae; genus DASRBA01. The sequence continues at coordinate 16,943 of DATBSS010000161.1, read as the reverse complement.
CCGCGACCGGCTGTGGCCCCTGCTCCGGCTGTCGGAGTTCTCCCGCTTCCTGGCGACGCACGAGGGGCCGCGGTGACGCCCGGGACGCCCGCGGGCGCCGTCCCGCTCAAGGGCCTCGCGCGCTGGCTCGCCCTGCCGTCCAACCTGGCGGGCGCGGGGGGCGGCGCGCTGGCGGTGTTCTACGGGCTGCTCACGCTGGAGATCCCCGCCGGCACCGGGAAGTGGTTCGCGGTGATCGCCGTCACGGCGGTGTCGCTGTTCACCTTCCTGGGCGACGGGGTGGAGCAGCGCGCGATGAGCACGCTGCGGCAGCTGGGGGAGGGCGCGCTCCCGGCGTCGCCCGAGCACCTCTCCCAGGCGGTGCGCGAGGCGTTCGCGTTCCCGGACCGCTCGTTCCTGGTGAACATGTTCTTCTGGTGGGTGGGCACGCTCTCCGCCGGCGTCGCCTACAGCCTGTTGCCCTCCGTCACCTGGGCCGGGTCCGGGCTCCGCATCGCCACCATGGGGCTGGCGCTGGGGCCCATCACCTCCACCCTGGCGTACCTGACGCTGGTGGGGCGCAGCCGCGCGGTGGTGGGGGCGCTGGCCGCGCGGGGCCTCACCACCGAACAGGTCACCGCCGCCTGGCCGCCCCGCCGCCGCCAGCTCCGCGCCCGCCTGGTCTGGTTCACCGCGGTGAGCGTGGGCACCCCGTCGCTGCTGGTGGCGGACATCTGGCTGCGGGAGATGCGGCTGGGGATGAACGCGGTGGCGGCGGTGCCGGACGCGGCGGCGCGCCTGCAGAAGGCAGACGAGCTGATCGCCGGGGGCCGGTGGGACCTGGCCGTCTTCATCGCCCTGGTGGTGGGGATGGGGCTGGCCATCGCCTTCGTGGCCGGCAGCACCATCAGCCGCCCGCTGAGGTCCATCACCGACGAGGCGCGGCGCATCGCCTCGGGCGACCTCGGCCGGGTACCGCTGATCGCCGCCGAGGACGAGCTGTGGGCCGCCAGCGCCGCGCTGGCCGACATGCAGCGCGGCCTCACCGGGGCGCTCTCGAGGTTGCAGGGCGCGGCGTCCAAGCTCTCCCACTCCACCGACCAGCTGGGCGACGTCTCCTCCACCAACCAGACCGGCGCCGACGAGCAGATGGCGTCCCTCAACGAGACCTCCGCCACCACCGAGGAGCTGGCCGCCAGCGCCGCGCAGATCGCCGAGAACGGCGCCCAGGTGGCCCAGATGGCGGAGCGGACCGCCTCCGCGGCGCGCGCCGGCCAGCGGAGCTGCCAGGCCTTCTCCTACTCCATGGCCCGCATGACGCTGGACAACGACCGCATCGGCGCGGCGGTGGCCCGGCTGAACAAGCGCGTCCAGCAGATCGGCCAGGTGGTGGAGTTCATCCAGGGCGTCGGCGACAAGGCGGACCTCCTGGCGCTCAACGCCGAGCTGGAGGGCACCAAGGCCGGCGAGGTGGGCCGCGGCTTCTCGCTGGTGGCGGCGGAGATGCGGCGGCTGGCGGAGACGGTGGTGGCTTCGGCCCAGGAGATCGTCCTGCTCATCACCGAGATCCGCGACCGCGCCAACGCGGCGGTGATGGCCACCGAGTCCGGCATCAAGGCCATGCAGTCCGGCGCCATCCTGGCCGACCAGCTGGTGGCCAGCCTCACCGTCATCGTGGAGCTGGCGGACCGGACCAGCGAGGCGGTGCGCTCCATCTCCGTCTCCACCCAGCAGCAGCAGTCCGGCACCACCCAGCTGGCGCAGGCGATGTCGGAGATCCTCCGGGTCACCATGGAGGCGCAGGCCACCGGCTCCTTGACCGAGCACCACTCGACGCTCACCGCCCTGGCGGTCGACCTCCAGCAGAACGCGGCGGCCTTCCGGATCCAGGCCGAGGAGGCGTGGGATGGCTGAGCCGGAGGCGAAGCGGCCGCCGGAGCTGTGGCGCGACCTCCGCCGGGCGCGCTGGAGGCTGCTCTCGCCGATCTTCGTGGTGGCGCTGCTCTCCGCGCCCAGCGCCAGCTACCACCTCCGGGTCACCGGCGAGTGGAAGGCCGGCGTGTTCCGCCAGTTCCTGATCATCGTCATCCCTTCGCTGGCGCTGGTGAACTGGATGATCTGGCGGCGCGCGGCAAACCGGCTGCCCACTTTGTGGGCGCTGAGCGAGAAGGGTCACGTGCCGAAGCGCTCGGAGCTGCGCCGGGCGCTGGTCGAGCTGGGCACCTACCCCGCCTTCCAGTTCCGGGTGAACTTCGAGCTGTGGTTCATCGCCCTGTTGCTGGTCACCGGGTCGATGGCGCTCTTCGTCCGCAACGCCTCGGCGGGGACGGAGCTGAGGCTCCTGTTGGCCGGGCTGTGCCTGAGCCCGTTCACCGGTGTGCTCTCCCGCTTCCTGGTGGCCGGCGGGACCCGGCGCATCATCCAGCGCCTCATGGAGGAGGGCGTCCCGGCGGAGGACGTGTTCCGCGCCATCCCCCCGGACCGCTACCGGCTGCGCGGGCACCTGGTGCTGTTCGTGGCCACCTCGCTGATGATCCCCGCCCTCTTCACCGCCGACGCCGCCTTCACCGTCGCCCAGCGGGGCGTGGAGAAGCTGGTGCGGGAGCCGGACGCGGGCAGGCGCGAGCAGCTGCAGCACGAACTGGAGGACACGCCGGTGTGGCAGCCGTACGTGCTCTTCGGGTTCTCCGCGGTGACCTCCCTGGCCACCGCCTTCTACCTGGGCGGCATGCTGCGGCGGCCGCTCAAGCGGATCGGCGACCAGGCGCTCGCGCTGGCCAGCGGCGCCTCCATCCGGCCGGCGGTGATTCCGGCCGAGGACGAGACCTGGGTGGTGTCCGCCGCCTTCACCAAGATGCAGGACGAGCTCTCCTCCAACCTGGCCCGCTTGCAGAAGACCGGCACCAGCCTCTCCGCCACCGGGCAGCAGCTCTCCTCCACCTTCGACGAGCAGCGGACCGGCGCCAACGAGCAGGCCTCCGCGCTCAACGAGACCTTCGCCACCACCGAGGAGCTGGCCCGCTCCGCCGCCCAGATCGCCGAGAACGCCCAGGAGGTGGCGGCGGTGGCCCAGAAGACGCTGGCCGCCGCGGTGGACGGCCAGAAGAGCTCCGAACAGTTCTACGCCTCCATGCTCCGGATGAAGCTGGACAACCAGGCGGTGGCGGACTCGGTGGTCAAGCTCAACAAGCGGATGCAGCAGATCGGCAAGATCGTGGAGTTCATCAACGGCATCGCCGACAAGTCGGACCTCCTGGCCCTCAACGCCGAGCTGGAGGGCACCAAGGCGGGGCGGGTGGGGAAGGGGTTCTCGCTGGTGGCCGCGGAGATGCGGCGCCTGTCGGAGAACGTGATGCGCTCCACCCAGGAGATCGAACGGCTGATCCAGGAGATCCGCGACGCCACCAACGCCGCGGTGATGGCCACCGAGGCCGGGCTGAAGGCCACCGACGCCGGCGCCCAGAGCGCGGACCGGGTGCTGGAGAGCCTGCGGCAGATCCTGGGCCTGGCCACCAGCACCTCGGAGGCGGTCCGCTCCATCTCGCTGGCCACCCAGCAGCAGCAGTCCGGCACCAGCCAGCTGGCGGACGCCATGGCGGACATCCTCCGCGTCACCGAGCAGAGCGCGGACGCCACCCGGCAGATGAACAGCGCCACCACCGACCTCTCCTCCCTCGCTCGGGAGCTGGCGGTGGTGGCGGAGACCTTGAAGCCGCGCGAGCCGCCGCCGCTCACCGCGCCGCCGCCCGCCCGCCCGCAGGAAGGAGCCGCCTGATGAGCACTCCCGCGCAGCTGCACGGAGAGATCCGGGAACGCGCCAGCACGCTGATCAGCCCGGCGGTGATCAGCGGCGTGACCGGCGCGGTGCTGGCCGCCTACTACACCTACCTCACCATCGCCCGGCTGCTGCCGCCCGGCTCCGGCATCACCTTCGCGCTCCTGGTGGTGGTGACGGTGGCGGTGTGCCTGGCCGGCCTGCAGTGGCGCGCCCGGAGCAACCTCAAGGCGCTGCTGTCGCTGGTCCGGGGCAAGGAGGTGCCGCAGACCGCGTCGCTCCAGCAGGCCGTGAAGGAGACCCTCACCGTCCCCGACACGCTGTTCCGGTACTCGCTGCTGGTCTGGGTGGTGGGCGGGGTCACCGTGGGCATCGGCCTGAAGCTGCTCCACCAGGGGGTGCCCTGGGCCGTCCCCGGGCGCTTCGTGACCATGACGCTGCTCTTCGGGCCGCCCACGTCGCTGCTGGGCTACTGCCTGATCTCGCTGCGGGCGCGCGAGCTGGTGCGCGTGATTTGCCGCGCCGGCCTGAAGGCGGACGACGCCATCGCCGCGTTCCCGCCCCGGCGGGCGCAGATCCGCGGCCGGCTGGTGCTGTTCACCGCCATCTGCGTCATCTGCCCGGCGGCGCTCACCGCGGACCTCTCCTCCACCTTCGCCCGCCAGGGCTACGCGGAGGTGGTGAAGGGCGGGTCGGAGTCCGCGCGGCGCCAGGCGGCGGCGGAGGTGCGGCGCACGGCCATGGGTCAGGTGGCGGGGATGGGCCTTCTGGTCTTCGGCCTGGCCATCCTCACCGCCTGGCTGGGCGGCACCGCGCTCTCCGCGCCGATGCGGGAGATCGCCGAGGAGGCCACCGCCATCGCCGACGGGCGGGTGCAGACGCCGCGCGCCATCCCCGCCGAGGACGAGGTGTGGGCGGTGTCCGCCGCCTTCACCGCCATGCAGTCGCACCTGACCACCGTGCTCAGCCAGCTCAAGCGCGCCGGCATCCAGATCGGCAGCACCACCGAGCAGATCGTCGCCACCTCCGCCCGCTACGAGCACGGCGCCTCCGAGCAGGCCTCCGCGCTCAACGAGACCTCCGCCACCACCGAGGAGCTGGCCCGGTCCGCGCGGCAGATCGCCGAGAACGCGTCCTCGGTGGCGGAGATCGCGGAGAAGACGCTGGCCGCGGCGCAGGACGGGCAGGACTCGGCGGACGCGTTCAGCCAGTCCATGGACCGGATGCGGCACGACAACCAGGCCATCGCCGAGGCGGTGGAGAAGCTGAACAAGCGGGTCCAGCAGATCGGCCAGATCGTCGAGTTCATCAACGGCGTGGCGGACAAGTCGGATCTCCTGGCCCTCAACGCCGAGCTGGAGGGCACCAAGGCGGGCGAGGTGGGCCGCGGCTTCTCGCTGGTGGCGGAGGAGATCCGGCGCCTGGCGGAGAACGTGATCGAATCCACCAAGGAGATCGAAGGGCTGATCGACGAGATCCGGGAGGCCACCACCGCCGCGGTCCAGGCCACCACCGCCGGCGTGCAGGCCACCGGGGCCGGCAGCTCGCTGGCCTCCCAGGTGTCGGAGAGCCTGAGGGAGATCGTCACCCTGGCGGGCCAGACCTCGGACGCGGTGCGCGCCATCTCGCTGGCCACCCAGCAGCAGCAGACCGGCACCGACCAGCTGGCGGAGGCGATGGCGGACATCCTCCGCGTCACCCAGCAGAGCCTGGCCGCCACCAAGCAGGTGAGCGCCGCCAACGGGGACCTCACCGCGCTGGCGCTGGACCTGAAGGCGGTGGTGAGCCGCTTCGACATCCGGGAGCAGTGATGAACGAGTCCGCCCGAGAGAAGCTGCTCAAGCAGTTCCGGGACCTGGTCACCGAACGGCTCCAGCGCATCACCCGGCACGTCATCTCCCTGGAGGAGGGGCCGGACGCGGAGGCGGGGCGGAGCGCGCTGCGCGACCTGCACGGGCTCAAGGGCGAGGCCCGCATGATGGGCTTCCAGGAGATCAACACCCTGGTCCACGAGATGGAGGACCTGGTGAAGATCACCGAGCCCTCCGGCTTCCGCCTCACCGGCGGCTCCATCGACGCGCTGCTGGTGGCGGCAGACGCGGTGGCGGTCCTCTCCGGCGCCACCTCCGGCACCCCGCCCGAGGTCTCCAAGCTCACCGACTGGCTCAAGCAGCGCACCACCGCCGAGACCACCAACCGGCCCGCCACGCCCCAGCCGCCGCCTCCCGTCCAGTCCGAGGCGAAGCGGGAGCCGGCGCCGAAGGCGGACGAGGCTCCTTCCAGGAGCACCGTCCCCCCCAAGCCGCCGGCGGCCCCGCCCCCGGAGGCGAAGCCGCCCGCGAAGACCTCCACCGGGGCGGAGCTGAAGGCGGACAGCGTCCGGATCTCCCTGCAGGCCCTGGACGCGCTCACCACCCAGGTGACCAACCTTAACCAGGTGGCCCGCCGCCGCGAGCTGGCGGCCGTCCGCCGGATCGGCATGGTGCGCGAGCTGGCCTCCATGGCCCGCGCCGCGGAGGAGCTGGGCCCGGCGGGCTCGGCGCTGGGCGCGCGGATCAACAAGGTGAAGGACCTGGCGGCGGAGCTGCACCGCCAGGCGAAGCTCCTGGCCAACGAGGAGCTGCGCTCGCTCACCCAGGTCTCCGAGGAGATCCAGGGGCTGCGCATGCTGCCCCTCTCCGTGCTGTTCGACCCGTTCCCGGTCCACATCCGCAACCTGGCCAAGAAGCTGAACAAGGAGCCCCCGGAGCTGGTGGTGGAGGGCGAAGCGCACAAGGCGGACCGGACGGTGGTGGAGGCGCTGCGCGACCCGTTGATGCACATGGTGAGCAACGCGCTGGACCACGGGCTGGAGCCGCGCGACGAACGGGTGCAGGCCGGCAAGCCGCCGCGCGGGCGGCTGATCCTGCGCGCCACCCGCGAGGGGGACCGCATCGTCCTGCGCGTGGAGGACGACGGGCGCGGGCTGGACCCGGCGCTGCTGCGCAAGGTGGCGGTGCGGCGCGGCTTCATGGACGAAGCCACCGCGCACGCGCTCTCCGACCAGGCGGCCCGCGACCTGATCTTCCTGCCCGGCTTCACCTCCATGGAGGAGGTCACCAACATCTCCGGCCGGGGGATCGGCCTGGACGTGGTGCGGGTCAGGATGCAGGGCCTGGGCGGCGACGCGGCGGTGACCTCCACCACCGCCCGGGGGACGGTGTTCGAGCTGCGGGTGCCGGTGTCCCTCACCGTGGCGCCGCTCTTGTTCATCCAGGTGGGCGAGGAGAAGCTGTCGCTCACCGCCGCCCACGTGGTGCAGGCGGTGAAGCTGGAGGCGCACCAGATCCAGGAGCTGGCGGGGCGGCCGGCGGTGCGGCTCTCCGACGAGGTGCTGCCGTTCGCCTCCATCGCCTCCATCCTCGGCATCGCCCCGGAGCGGCCGGCCAACGAGGGCGAGCTGGTGCTGCTGGTGCGGGGGCAGGGCGCCACCGCCGCCATCTCCGTGGACCGGGTGCTGGAGGAGCGCGTCCAGCCCATCCTGCCCCTCAAGGGCGTGCTGGCGCGCTTCGGTCACCTCTCCGGCGCCACCTCGCTGGCGGACGGGACGCTGGCCATGGTGCTCTCCGCCGCGCACCTGGTCTCCACCGCGCGCGGGGTGGCCACCTACCGGATCAACCAGGCGCCCCGCGCGCCCGAGGAGCGCCGCCACCGCATCCTGGTGGTGGACGATTCGCCGCTCACGCGCGAGCTGATCTGCTCGCTGCTGGAGGCGGTGGGTTACGAGGTCGTCCCCGCCGCCGACGGGCAGGAGGCGTTCGACCGGGTGGGCAAGGAGGCGGTGGACATGGTGGTCACCGACCTCGAGATGCCACGGATGGACGGGCTGGAGCTCACCCGGCGCCTCAAGGGCCACGCCACGCTGCGCTCGCTCCCGGTGGTGATCATCACCACCCGCGGCAGCGAGGCCGACCGGCGGCGCGGCATGGAGGCGGGCGCCGACGGCTACGTGGCCAAGGGCGACCTGGCGCGCCAGGACCTGGTGGACGTCGTAGCCCGGCTTCTCGGGTAAAACGTTCAAGATCCATCAAAACAGGTTAGTCTGGGCTGCATACTTGACGGGCCCGTGTTTATGGAATCGTCTGAGGTTCCCTGATGACCGCCACCACCTATTTCGAATCGATTGGTTACACGCTCGGTGTGGGGCTGGGACAGGCCCGCGCCGCCGCCCGCGCCGCGGCCCGCTCCGCCGCCCTCGCCGAATCTCCCGCGCTCAAGCCCGCGCGGAAGCGCACCGGCCCGCTGGACGTGGGCGACCACGTGCAGTACCGGCAGGGCCGCGGCACGTTCGCCGGGATGATCGTCCGCAAGGCGCTGGACGGGCGGTTCGTGGTCTCGCGCACCAGGGACGGCAAGCGGGTGCTGCGCCCGGCGGACCTGCTCAAGCGGACGCCGTAACGGCCCTTGGGACGCAGGGGACCCCCGACCGCGGCTATGCTGGAGGTCCGGTCTAGACCGGGGGGAGCATGGGCAAGCGCGTCGGGGTCCTGGTCGTCGACGATTCGCCGGTCTGTCGCCAGCTGATCTGCGACGCCCTGGCGAGGGATCCGGACATGGAGGTGCTGGGCACCGCCGCCAACGGCATCGAGGCGGTCTCGCTCTCCATCAGGCTGCGCCCCAACGTCATCACCATGGACGTGGACATGCCGGTGATGGACGGGCTGACCGCCGTCGAGAACATCATGGCGGACAACCCCACGCCCATCCTGGTGCTCACCGCCGACCCGCGGCACCAGGCGCCGGAGCTGACGTGCAAGGCGCTGGAGGTGGGCGCGCTCGCGCTTCAAGTCAAGCCCTCCATGGACGCCGGGCCGGACGCGTGGAACCTGGCGCGGGAGGTGAAGCTGCTCTCGTCGGTGCGGGTGATCCGGCACCTGCGCGGCGCCAACAGGAAGCGCCCGGCGCCGCCGCCCGTCTCCAGCCCGCAGCAGGCGGCGGCCTTCTCCACCTCGCCCATCGGCGTGGTGGCGGTGGTCGCCTCCACCGGCGGGCCGCAGGTCATCTACAAGCTGCTCTCGGAGCTGCCGGGCGACTACCCGGCGCCGATCGTCATCGTCCAGCACATCAACGCCTCCTTCGCCGAGTCGCTGGCGGGGTGGCTGGCGGCGTCCTCCAAGCTGAAGGTGAAGCTGGCGCGCGAGGGCGACTCGCTGATGCCCGGCGAGGTACTGGTGGCGCCGCCGGGCAAGCACCTGATCATCCCGGCGCGCGGGCGGGTGTCGCTGGCCGGCGGTGACGCGCGCGAAGGGCACGTCCCGTCCGGCAGCACGCTGCTGGAGTCCGCCGCGAAGGTCTACGGGCGGCGCACGGTGGGGGTCGTCCTCACCGGGATGGGCAACGACGGCGCGGACGGCCTGGCGGCGGTCCGGGCCGCCGGGGGCCGGACGCTGGTCCAGAGCGAGGACTCGTGCGTGGTGTTCGGGATGCCGGGCGCGGCGATCGCCCGGAAGGTGGTGGACCAGGTCGTCCACGGGGATGACTTCTCGCAGGCGTTCATCCGGCTGGCCAGGGGCGAACCGGTGCAGGCGGGGGCGAGGTAGCGCATGGCCCGGGGGAACGCGCTCAAGCTGTCGCCGGTGGCCGCCTACGTGGCGGAGCGGACCGGCTCCTCCCTCTCCATCCAGCAGGTGTCGAGGCTGAGCGCGATCGTCGACGCCCGGCTGAGCTCGATCTCCGAGGACGAGTACCTGGCCCACCTCCGCACGCCGGGGGGCGCCTCCGAGCTGGCGGAGCTGATGTCCGCCATCGTGGTCCACAAGACGGACCTGTTCCGGGACGAGGTGCAGCTGCGCGCCTTCGAGCACTCGGTGCTGAAGCCCAAGGCGCGCGCCACGTCGCGCCCGCTGCACCTGTGGTCCGCGGGATGCGCCACCGGCGAGGAGGTGGCCACCCTGCTCATCCTCCTGGCCGAGGCGGGCGCGCACGCGCAGAGCACGGTGCTGGGCACGGACATCTCCGAACCGGCGCTGCGGCAGGCCCGCGAGCTGGCCTTCCACCCCTCTTCGCTCAAGCGCATCCCGGAGGCCATCCGCCAGCGCTACTTCATCAACCGCGGCGGCCAGGTGCAGCTCATCCCCGAGCTGCGCGGGCGCGCGCTGTTCGCCCGCCACAACCTGATGGATTCGCCCTACCCGGTGTCCCCGGCGGGCCAGGGCTTCGACGTCATCTTCTGCCGCAACGTGCTCATCTATTTCACCGACGCCGCCTTCGACCGGGTGGTGGAGGGGCTGGGCGAACGGATCCGGATGGGCGGCACGCTGGTGCTCTCCTCCGCCGAGCCGCTGCTCCGGCCGAAGGCGGGGCTGTCGCTCATCAAGTGCGACGAGGCGTTCTTCTACGCGCGCCAGGTGCCGCCGCAGCCGGGACCACCGGCCGCTCTCCCGCCCGGGCTCACCCCCAATCCCCGGCCGCCGCTCCACGTGGTCCGGGGCCCCACGCCCCGGCCGGTGGAGACGCCGCGGGGGCCGCTGCTGGCGGCCGTGTCCCCGCAGACGCCGCGGGCCCCCATGCCGGCCATGTCGACGCCGCAGATCCCCATGCGGGCCGTGGTGCCTCCGCCGCCGCCGGAGGAGCCCGCGGTGGAGGCGCGGCAGATCTTCGAGCTGGTGCTGGAGTGGGCGGCCGCGGGGGACGCGGAGCAGCAGACCGAGCAGGGCCTGCGCAAGTGCCTCTACCTCGACCCGCACTTCGCGCAGGCGCGCTACCTGCTGGGCATGCTGCTCGAGCAGCGCGGCGAGCTCGCCGACGCCGCCTCCGAGTACCGGCGCGCCGCCTCCGCGCTGAGAGAGGGGAGGTCGCGGCAGACCCCCTTCTTCCTCAACGACGAGCGGCTGCTGATCGCCTGCGAGCGGGCGCTCGACCGGGTCGGGTTCCGCTAGAACAGGCTATCGTTCGGCGGCAGAGGCGCCGCCGCTCACCATGCCCGATCTCCCGCCCGGCCTCCGCCCCCTGGACGACTACGCCCGCGACCGGCAATCCACGTCGCGCGAGCAGTTCCTCGCCGCGCACGGCACTCCGGTGCTGATCGTCCCCATGCTCTCCCCGCTCCAGGACGCCGAGCGCTTCAGCACCCTCATCGTCGCCAACCGCGCCGCCCTCGCGCCCGCCAGCTGGGCGGTGGCGAAGGTGCAGAAGCGGGCGGGCGACGCGTTCCCCCACTTCATCTGGGTGGGGCGCGAGGTGAAGTGCGACATCGCGCTCCCGTTCGACGGCGTCTCCAAGCTGCACGCGCAGTTCATCCTCCGCCCCGGCGGCGAGATCGACCTGCTGGACACCGGCTCCGCCAACGGGACGTTCCTGGACGGGAAGCGGCTCCAGGACAACGCGCCGTTGAGGGTGCGGGACGGCGCGAGGATCCAGATGGGCATGGTGGAGATGGCCTACCGCACCCCGGAGGGACTCTGGGACGCGCTGGCGACCTGGACGCCGGGGAGCCGGCCTTGAGCGCGGCGCCGGGGCACCCGGAGCCCTCGGCGCTGGAGCGGCTGGCGCGCGGGGAGCTTCCGGCGGAGGAGGCGGAACCTTTGCGCGCGCACGCCGCCTCCTGCTCGGAGTGCAGCCGCGCCCTCTTCCGGGCGTCCGCCGGCGATACGGAAGGGGAGGCCACCGCGAAGGTAGCGCCGCTGAGCGAGCTGGAGCTGGCGGCGATGCGGGTGCCGGAGCCGGACGCGCTGGCCCAGCTGCCGCGCGGGAGCAGCATCGGCCGCTACGTGGTGCTGGACCGGGTGGGCGCCGGCGGGATGGGCGTCGTCTACGCCGCGTACGACCCGGAGCTGGACCGGAAGGTGGCGATCAAGCTCCTCCAGTCGCGCCGCGGCGGCAGCTCCGCCTCCAGCCCCAGCAGCACCACCGGCGGCCAGCAGCTCCTGCTCCGGGAGGCGCAGGCGATGGCCCGGCTCTCCCATCCCAACGTGCTGGCGGTGCACGACGTGGGGCTGTGGTCGGAGCGCGTCTTCGTGGCGATGGAGCTGGTGGAGGGGAAGAGCCTCCGGCAGGTGATCAAGGCGGGCCCGATCCCGTGGGCGGAGGCGCTGCGCATCCTGGAGGCGGCAGGGGAGGGGCTGGCGGAGGCGCACGCCAAGGGGCTCGTTCATCGCGACTTCAAGTCGGACAACATCCTGGTGGGGAAGGACGGGCGGGTGCAGGTGATGGACTTCGGGCTGGCGCGCGCGGCGCACGCCTCTGCCGAGGCGGCGTCGCCGCCGCTCGACGTGCCGGCGAGTGTGTTGCAGAGCCAGCTCACCGAGGCGGGCTTCGTCCACGGCACCCCGGCGTACATGGCGCCGGAGGTGCTGAAGGGAGGCGCGGCGGACGAGCGCTCCGACCAGTTCTCCTTCGGCGTCACCTTGTACGAGGCGTTGTACGGGGAGCGGCCCTTCGGCCCGGAGCGCCCGGCGGACCCGGTGCTGTGGCGGGTGAAGGACGCGCCCGCGGGGTCGCCGGTGCCCGCGTGGCTGCGCAAGGTGGCGCTGCGGTGCGTGGAGCCGGTACCGGAGGCCCGGTTCGATTCGATGCGGGTGGTGCTGGACGCGCTCCGGGCGGACCCGCGAAAGGGACGGCGGCGGGCGATGGCTGTGGCCGGGGTGGCGGTCGCGGTGCTGGCCGGCGCGGGCGGGGCGTACGGGCTGGCGGCGCGGCGGCTGCGGGCGTGCGCGGGGATGGAGCAGCACTTGAGCGGGGTGTGGGACGACACCCGGCGCGAGACGGTGCGGTCGGCTTTCGCAGCGGTGCCCAAGCCGTTCGCCGCGGACGCGGCGCGGGCCGCCTCCCGGCAGCTGGACGGGTACGCGAGCGCATGGGCGCAGATGCGGCAGCAGGCGTGTGAGGCGACGCGGCTCCGCGGCGAGGCGCCGGAGTCCGTGTTGGCGTTGCGGATGGCCTGCCTGGACCGGCGGCTGGAGAGCGTCTCCGCGCTGGTGTCGGTGCTCGAGGCGGCGGACGCGCAGGTGGCGCAGAAGGCGATCGACGCCATCGCCGGGCTGCCCTCCCTGGATGCCTGCGCGGACCTGGCGGCGCTGACGGCGCTGGTGCCGCCGCCCGAGGATGCCCGGGCGCGCGCGCGGGTGGACGAGATCCGCAAGAAGCTGGCGGCGCCCAAGGCGCAGCTGCTGGCCGCGCAGTACAAGCAGGGGCTGGAGCCGGCGAAGGCGGCGGCGGCCGAGGCGGCGGCGGTGGGCTACGCGCCGCTTCTGGCGGACGCGCAGGAGCTCCTGGGGCGGCTGCAGGAGGGGGCGGGGGACTACAAGGGCGCGGAGCGGTCGTTCACCGCGGCGGCGCAGGCGGCGCAGGAGGGGCGGGACGACGAGCTGGGGGCGCGGGCGTGGTCGTGGCTGGCGTCGGCGGTAGGTATCCGGCAAGGGCGGTGGGAGGCGGCGCACGACGCGCTGGCGATGGGGAAGGCGACGATGGCGCGGCTGGGTGGGCGGGACACGCTGCGCGCGGAGCTGGCGCTGAGCGAGGGGCGGCTGCTGCTGGGGGAGGGCAAATACCCGGACGCGCTCAAGGTGGTGCAGGAGGCGGTGGACCTGGACCGGCGGCTGTACGGCGAGGAGCGGGTGGAGACGGCGACGGCGGAGTACCTCGTCGGGCAGTGCTTCTTCCGGCTGGGGAAGATCGATCAGGCGATCGAGGCGGACCAGAAGGCGCTGGCCATCCGGAAGAAGGTGCTGGGGCCGGATCACCCGGAGACGGCCAACGCGGTACATCTGCTGGCCACGCTGTACCAGGCGTCAGGGCGGTTCGAGGAGGCGCTGCCGCTGCACCTGCAGGCGCTCTCCATCCGCGAGCGGGCGCTGGGGCCGGACCACCCGGACCTGGCGTATTCGCTCAACAACCTCACCGCGTTGTTCGCCGTGCAGCGGAAATTCAAGGAGGCGCTGCCATACGCGGAGCGCAACCTGGCGGTGATGCGGGCGGCGTATGGGGAGGAGAGCCCGTTCACCGGCACCGCGCTGCACAACCTGGGTGCGCTGCACTCGGACATGCGGGACTTCCCGGTGGCCCTGGAGCTGATGCAGCGTGCGGTGAAGCTGCGGGAGAAGGTGCTCGGGCCAGAGCATACGGACGTCGCCGCGTCGCTGGTGACGCTGTCGTCGGCGCTGGTCGAGTCGGGACGGGCGAAGGAGGGGCTGGAGGCGGCGCAGCGGTCACTGGCGATCCGGGAGAAGGCGTTGCCCGCGGGCCACCGGGACATCGCCAACTCGGCGTACGGGGTGGCGCTGGCGCAGATGAAGCTGGGCCGCGCGGCGGAGGCGCTGCCCATGGCGGAGAAGGCCCTGAAGATCCGCGAGGAGACCAAGGGCATCCCGCCCGGCGACCTCGCCGACGTGCGGTTCCTCACCGCGCGTGCCCTGTGGGACGTGGGGAAGGACCGCGGGCGCGCCCGGGAGCTGGTGAAGGCGGCGGTGGCGACGTACGCGCAGCTCAAGAACGACGAGCGGCTCCGCGAGGTCGACGCCTGGAAGGCCGCGCACCCGTAGCGGGGTCCAGCGCCGTCAACGCAAGGTGATGCGGCGGGTGACCTGTTCGCCGGGGTGGACCGTGACCTCCACCAGCGCCGTCCCCACCCCATCCACCGCCCTCAGCAGGAACTGGTGCGTCCCGGCGGCGTGATCGCCGACGTACGGCGTGGTGCCGAGGTCGCGCCCGTTCTCGGTCACCACCGCCATTGGATCGGCGAGGATGACCACCTGCCCTCGGGGGGCCTCCGCCACGCGCGGAGGCGGCCGTGCCGGCTCCACGCCTGGCCGATCGACCCGGCCAGGCATGGCAGGCCCGCTCCCCGCGCGCCGGGGCGGCGGCTGAGCGTCACTCGCGGTGAGCTGCTTGAGCAGGAACCCCACCCCCAGGCCCCCGAGCGCCGCCACCGTCGCCAGCGCGATCACGGTCTGTTGCGTGGTCAGCCTCGACAGCAGCGGCAATCGCTGGATCTCCGCCAGCGACAGGTGCCGGAACGACGCCCTCCGGCGAGACGGCGGTGGAGACGGCTCCGGCGTGAACGAGGGCGGTTCGGTGAACGACGGCGGCTCCTCGGAGATGTACTCCCGGCGCGCGGGTGGCACCGGCCTGGGCACTGTCGCATCCGGCGCCGGCCTGGAGATCGTCGGATCCGACACCGGGTTGGCCACCGTCGCATCCACTGCCGGCCGGACATCCGTCGATGGATCCAACGCCGGTCGCACGTCCGTCGATGGATCCACCACCGGCTCCACGCGCGTGGGGCCCTCCAGCGCGTGCAGCCGCATCGCGTCCGACACCTGGCCCGTCACCTCCGCCCGGATGAGCGGGAGCTCCGGCTCCGGCGGGGGGAGCTCCGCTACCGTAGGCAGCTCCATCTCCCGCGAGGCGATCCGCGGTATGGCCGCCGGCTTCGCCTCCGCGTCCAGCACCACCGGGTGCGGCGCGGTGGCGGACGGGTCCGTGGAGGCCGGGTCCGTCTTGAGCAGCTCCTTCGACGGGAACGCCTCCGCCAGCGTGGTCCGCTCCTGCACCTCCGGCGCCTTCGGCCGGGTATCGGAGGAGGCGCTGGGCCGGCTCCGGGTGATCGGCCGTACGGCACCCAGCGACTGCCCGGACGTGCGCTGCGCCATCGCCGCCATCCGCGCCTCGTCCACGGTGCGCGGCATGGGGTCGAAGAACCGCTCCATCCGCTCCGCCAGCGCCCCCTTCGCGCCGTCCGCCACGAACGGCCGCAGCGACTCCGCCAGGGCCGCCGCGCTGCCCGTCCGCCGGCCCTGGTCCCGCGCCAACCCCCGCTTCAGCACCTCCACCAGGTCCTCCGGCAACTCGGGCGCGAGCTGGCCCGGATCCGGCTGCGGCAGCGACAGCGCCTGCTGGATCAGCACCGCCTCCGTCTCTCCCGGGTACAGGCGCCGGCCGCACAGCAGCTCGAACAGGACCGCCGAAGCGGCGAACACGTCCGCCCGCCGGTCCAGCCCTTCGTTGCGGACCTGCTCCGGCGGCATGTACGGGAGCTTCCCCTTGATGCCGGGCCCGCCGACGGTGAACGCGATCGCCTCCTCGGAGGAGGTGACCTTCGCCAGTCCGAAGTCCACCACCTTGATCCGCCCGTCCTCGCGGATCATCACGTTCTGCGGCGACACGTCCCGGTGCACCAGCCCCAGCGGCCGCCGCCGCGCGTCCGCCACCTCGTGCGCCTCGTGCAGTCCCAGCGCCGCCTCGCGCACGATGAAGCACGCCTCCGCGACCGACAGCCCTTCCCCGCCCCCCGCCTCGCGCAGCTTCCGCAGCAGCGCCGAGAGCGGGCGCCCGCGCACGTACTCCATCGCCAGGTACGCGCGCTCCTCCGCCTCGCCGACGTCGAACACCTCCGCCACGTTCGGGTGGTGGATGAAGGACGCCAGCTTCGCCTCGCGGAGGATCTGGGCGCGGAGGTCCTTCCGCTCGGAGAGGTGGGAGAGGAGGATCTTGATCGCGAACAACGTGGCGCCGGCCCGGTTCGGTCCGGTGGCCAGGTGGACCTCGGCGGTGGCGCCCGTGCCCAGCTTCTGGAGCAACTCGTAGGGTCCGAACTTCGTCACCGCGCGCGGGAGTCTATGCGACGCCGGCCTCGTCCAAAGGTTCGTTCCACTGCCGCAGCCGTTCCTGGAGCTCGGTGGCCCCGGGCCGGTAGATGGGCTGGCCGTTCTCGTCCCGCCCGCCCGTCAGGCCGAACTCGCCGTCGTACGGGTCGCCCCAGAAGAAGTAGGTGCGCTCTACGTTCCCCTCCCGGCCGGCGGCGGCGGCGAAGGCCGGGATGTAGTCGGTGAAGCCGCGGCGGTCCCCCGCCTCGGTGAAGTCGAGCGGCTTGCCGAAGCGGCCGTAGTCGCGGGCGATGTCCGCCGCCGTGCCGGTCCAGTTCCACGGCTCGTCCGCGTCGTAGTTCTCGTCGGGGCGCTTGGTGTACGGGTGCACGCCCACCGCGTCCGCGTACAGCGTCCCGTCCACGAACGCCCCGTCCAGCCAGTCCGTCCGCCCCGAGTCCAGGCCGCCGGCGACGATCCGCGGCTGCCCATCCGCGGGCGGCGCATCCGGGTCGGCGCATCCGGGTCGGCGCCGGGGCCGTGGACCATGCCGTAGACGTCGCGGAGCAACTCGCCGAACTGGCCAGCCGGAATCCCAGGCGAGTAGTCCACCGTGGCTGATAGACGTT
>DATBSS010000160.1:0-1922 GCA_036559665.1 Myxococcaceae bacterium | reverse complement strand
ACCTGGCCGTCGTGGGTGCGGATGGAGCCTCGCTCGTTGAGCCGCCGCGCCAGGTCCACCAGCGACCCCAGCTGGAGCAGCGGATGGTCCGCCCAGGTGTGGCTGACCGCCGAAACCTTGTACGGGTCGAACTGCGCCTCGTCGAACTGGATGCCGTAGGCCACGACCGCCTCACGCTTGCTCGAGCTTGATGTACTTGCCGGGTTCGTTCGGGTTGGGGACGTACCAGGCGGGGTTGCCGCTAGGGTCCTTGCCCAGCCGCGCCTCGGGCACCGGCGGCCGCTGGGCGTCGAACACGTTCACCGCGGGCACCTTCTGCTCGCCGCGCGGGAGGAAGCCGCCCTCCTGCATCTCCGCCACGCTCTCCTTGTAGGCCTTGATGATCAGGTCCACGTCCGCGTCGGAGTGGGCGGTGGTGTTGAAGCAGGGGAAGCCGTCGAGGATGTGGATGCCGCGGTCGCGGAGCATCACGAACATCAGGTCCAGCCAGGGCAGGTTGTCCTGGGTGGCGAAGGTCTTCCACAGCGAGGTGAAGTGGCGGATCTCCAGCGGCGCGCCCACCTGCTTGAAGAAGGCGTTCATCTCTCCGGCCAGCCGGTCGGTCATCGCGTCCACCCGCTTCTGCAGGCCCGGCCCCTCCTTCTTGAGGTGGGTGAGGACGGCCTTCACCGCGGAGAGCGCCAGCGGGTGCCGGACGAAGGTGCCGGCGAAGTAGGTCACGCCCACCGTGGGGACCGAATCGTCCCCGAACTGCCAGTGGCCGCCGTCCAGCGCGTCCATGTACTGGCGCTTGCCGGCCATGATGCCGATGGGGAGCCCGCCGCCCACCACCTTGCCGTACGAGGCCACGTCCGCCTTGATGCCGAAGTACCCCTGCGCGCCCTGCATCCCGGCGCGGAAGCCGCAGATCACCTCGTCGAAGATGAGCAGTGAGCCGGACTGTTCGGTCACCT
The DNA here is from genome assembly GCA_036559665.1 of Myxococcaceae bacterium. Taxonomy (GTDB): domain Bacteria; phylum Myxococcota; class Myxococcia; order Myxococcales; family Myxococcaceae; genus DASRBA01. The sequence continues at coordinate 969 of DATBSS010000160.1, read as the reverse complement.
TGCGCAGCTCGTGGAGGAACTCGCGGGGGCGGAAGTCCGGGCGGCGGCTCTGCACCGGCTCCACCAGCACCGCGGCGATCTCGTTGGAGCGCTTCTTGATCACCTCCATCGCCTCCGGCGTGCCGTAGTCGAGGACGATGGTGTTCTCCGCCGCTTGCGGGGTGATGCCCGGCGCCGCCGGCACCGCCTTGGTCTTGGTGGCGCGGACGATCACCTCGTCGAAGATGCCGTGGTAGCTGCCGGTGAAGATGGCCGTCTTCGGCCGGCCGGTGGTGGTGCGCGCGATGCGCAGGCACCCCAGCACCGCCTCCGAACCGGTGTTGCAGAAGGCCGCCCGGTCGTGGCCGGTGGCCTCGGTGAACAGGCGCGCGCACTCGGCGGCCAGCGGCGTCTGGGGGCCGATCTCGTGGCCGGTATCCAGCTGGTGCTTGATCGCTTCGGTGACGAAGTCCGGCTGCCAGCCGAAGAGGTTGCAGCCGAAGCCGTTCAGCGTGTCGACGTACTCGTTCCCGTCCAGGTCCCAGAGCCTGGAGCCCTTCGACTTGGCGATGACGACCGGGTAGATGAGCTCCTTGATCGCCGGGCGGAAGCCGGTGACCACGCGCGGGTCGGCGTTGACCGACCGGTTCTCCTGGGTGTGCTCCTTGGACTTCTTGGTCCGCGCCATGTAGCGGGCCATCAGCGCGTCCAGGCGGCCCTTCATCCGCGGCGACATCTCGTCCTTGTGCAGGGCGATGCGGGCGATGGCGCCGAACGGCTTCTTGGTCGCGCCGTCCTCCTCCGCCTTCTTGTCGGCCTTGGCGGCGGCGGGAGCAGCGGCCGGGGTCGCGGCAGGCGCGGGGGCCGGAGCCGCGGGCTGGGGCGCCGGCATCTGGGGCGCCATCCCGGGCATCTGCGGATACTGGGGCATCCCCATGGGCATCATCTGCCGGCCGGCCATCATCGCCGCCAGCTGGGCCTGCATCATCT
>DATBSS010000159.1:0-4282 GCA_036559665.1 Myxococcaceae bacterium | reverse complement strand
GGGCCCTCGCCAACATCGCGGCCTGGGACGACTTCCTCGAGGCGGTCGCGGACAAGGTGGTCCCCAAGGCCTGCGACTCGTACCTGCCGGCTTCGGACGGGATCACCATCCTCCAGTTCAACCTGTACTGGGAGGACACGGCCGGCACGCAGAGCAGCACCAACGGGTTCGCCTCGACCGACTTCCCGTCGGGGAGCCAGAAGAAGGCCGCTTTCCTCCAGACGCGCCTGAACTACGGAGGCGGCCACAACAACATGCAGCAGACGACGACGCACGAGATCGGCCACATCTTGTTCCTCCCGCACACGAAGTCGGTCAGCGGGAGCGCCACCGACGAGGCGCTGCATGACCAGGAGACCCACTGGGGCAACTGCACCATGTCCTACAACTACAGCCAGGAGCGGAAGTTCTGCGGGCTCTGCCTGCTCCGGCTCCGCGGCTGGGACCAGACGAACCTGGACAAGAACCGGGCGAACAACAAGAAGACCTGACCTGGCGGTGGCCCTGGCGGGCGTCCTCCTCCTCCTGGCGTGCGCGGACGCGGCGCAGGCCGGTGGAAAGCCGCTCCCGCCGGCGAAGACGGGGAAGACGGGGAAGACGGGAGGGAAGGTGAAGATCGAGCTGCAGATCGCCAGTGACCACTTCCTGCCCGGCGAGCAGGTCCCGCTGACCATCCAGCTGGTGAACGCGGGCTCGAGCGACGCCGACCTTCCCTTGCTGCTGAGCCCCGACAACGACCAGCCCGTCTACACGCTGACGCGGCCGGGCCAGTCCCAGGGCGAGACGTTCAGCGTCCGCTCCGCGAAGTGGAAGGAGCCGGGTCCCATCCCGCCCAGCCCGCCGGCCGTCCGCAGCGTGAAGGCGGGGGAGAGCCTGAAGGCCAAGGTCGGGTTCCAGGAGTGGAGGTCGCTCGACCAGCCAGGGCGATATACCCTCCAGGCGCGGCTGGATTGGAACGGCGCGACGGTGACCTCCAACGTGGTGACCTTCACCGTGGAGTCGGGCTCCTGGGCGGCGGCCGGGGTGGGCGTGAATCCCGGGATCGCCCAGCGGGGTCCGGTGCGCGTCGCGTGGCTGGCCGGGCCGGACGGCAAGCGCGCGCTGGGGCAGACGCTCATCTACGAGAAGCGGCCGGACCTTGGAGAGGTCAAGGTCTCCGGCTCGAAGTCCATCCGGCCGGTGGGCGCGGGCGCTTCGGAGCCGTTCCTCCCCACCGCCAACTTCGATCCGTCCGAGGGCCTGTGGGGTTGGTACGGCTGGCGCGAGGGTGGATCGCTGCTGGCGCTGCAGCTGGGCGCGACCGCCCCGCAGTCGTTCGACCTGGGCTCCCCCGCGGCCGTCCTGGTGCGGCCCGCCCTGATGGCGGGGCCCGCCGGCAACCTGGACCAGTTCGTGCTGTCCGAAGGCCGGAACGAGCTCCGGCTGGTCCACTTCCCGTACTCGGATCTCGACGGCCCTCCGGGGACGCCCGCGCTCAAGTGGAAGCTGCCGCTGCCCTTCACGGCACGCGCGGCGCGGGGCGCGCTGGGCGCCGTCTCCCAGGGGAGCCCGAGGCGGGTGGTGCTGGTCTCCCAGGACGCGTCCGGGCTGGTCATCGCCGAGGTCGACGCGGGCGACGGCGGCAAGGCGGGCCCGCTGCGCTCGCTGAAGGTCCCCGGCGGCCAGCTGCTCGCCCAGTCCGAGCCCGGGGTCGCCGTCGACGAGCAGGGCGCCACCCGGGTCGCGCTGGTGTACGGCGCCGACCACCCGGCGGGCGTCCGGCTCCGGCTGGCCGAGGCCGTGTTCCCGGGCCCCGGGCACCAGGAGGCGCCCTCGGTCTCCACGCGCGTGGTGGCTTCGCTCGAGAAGACGGACAAGGTGACGCAGGCCGCGGCGACCTGGCGGGTCCCCGGGACCGGCCCGCTGCAATCCCAGTGGCTGGTGATGCTGGAGACCGGAGAGGCGCTGTCGGGCACGAAGCCGGACCAGATGATCCGGTTCCCCTCGCCGCCGGCGCTGCCGCTGGAGGTGCTCCAACTCAGCTCCATGGCCTACGTCCTCCTGCTCAACCCCGGCGAGGGCCCCTTCCTCCACGCGCTGCCCTGACCTCCGCTCAGAGCGCGTCCTTGGCGATCACCGTCCAGTCCTCGCGCGCGTGGCCGCGCTCGATCCACCGGTCCAGCTCCTCCGCGAGGGAGGGCAGCACCGGCAGCGGCATCCCCGCCTCCTGCGCCGCCTCCAGCATCAGCCGCGCGTCCTTGCGCGCCATCCCCAGTTCCCACGACGGCTGGGAGTAGTCCCCGCTCAGCATCCGCTTGATGCGCGCCGGGATGGTGGGGCCGGGGTTGAAGACGTCGAACAGCTTGCCCGCCTCCTCACGCGGGATGTCCAGGGCTTTGGCCAGCCGCAGCATCTCCGCCAGCCCATCCGTCATGAACATCAGGAACAGGTTGCCCAGCAGCTTGAACCCCGCCGCCCGCGACGGGTCCGGCCCCAGGGGGAGCAGCTTGCCGGTCATCTTCGACAGCTCGGGGGAGAGCGCGTCGATGAGCGCCTGGTCGCCGGAGAGCATCATCACGCCCTTGCTCTCCGCCGCGTTGGCCGGGGACATGAACACCGGCGCGTGCTGGTAGCGGATCCCGCGCTCCGCCCAGCGCTTCGCCCGCGCCGCGGCGCCCTTGGAAGAGGTCGTGGTGTGGTCCACCAGGATGGCGCCGGGGGCGAGGCCGGGGCGCGCCCGCTCCAGCACCTCGTCCACCGCCGCGTCGTCGGAGAGCGCCAGGTGGACGCGCGAGGCGCCGCGCACCGCCTCCGCCGGGTCGTCGAAGGCCCGGGCGCCGATCGCCTCCAGCGCTCGCGCCTTCTCCGCGCTGCGGTTCCAGACGTTCACCGCCTCGCCACGCCCGCGCAGCGCGCGTACGAACCCCGAGCCCAGGAGCCCGGTCCCCAGGAACGCGATCATGTGCCTTCCACCTCCGTGAAATCCGTGGTCAGTGGATGACGATGATGCCCTGCTGGAGCCCCCGGTGGAGGAGATGATCCGCCTTGAGGCGCTCGCGTTCGCGGTCCTCCTCGGTCCGGCAGACCTGGTGCGCGATGTGCGATCCGGTGGTCCGCTCCAGCTCGCAGGTCATCCGGTCCGAGGAGGAGGGCGCCTGCTGTGACAACTGCGCCAGTCCCAGCGGCTCCGGCCGCCCGAGCGGCCCCGCCGGAAGCGCCTTGAGCGACGTACACCCGGCCAGCGTCAGGACAGCCACGCACGCGGCGTCGATTCGACTCATACGCACCCCCTTCGGTCCGGCATTGTAGGGATGGCCCCGCGGTGGCGCATCCGGCCCTACCGGGGAAGGCAGGGTGGCTGTTGGGGGTTGAGCGTCGGACTGAGAGAATGGGCCCATGTTCCAACTGACGAGCGAAGAGAAGCTGATCCAGACCTTTCGCCCCAGGGATCGCGGGGGGATGGAGATGCCTCCGGGCGCCACGTACCCCTTGTTCATCCGGAACTACCTGGCCTGGAGGGAGCCGTCCGGCGCCGGTGTCCGGCTGGTCTTCGGCCTGCCCGGCGGTGTGCCCACGGGGATCTTCTTCCGCCGCGCCCACGGCGAGCCCGGCACCGCGCACATGTGCGAGTGGTGCCATTCCCAGGGCGGTTCGGACCAGATCGGCCTGCTCACCGCGGACGTGAACTCGCGCAAGCGCGCCGGGGTGAACGTCTGCCTGGACCTCCGCTGCCAGGAGAAGATCGAGGACGCCGCCAACCGCGGAGGCCGCAGCGCGCTGGATGCCCAACGCGAGCTCCTGGAGCGCATGGGCCAGTTCGCGCGCGAGGCGCTGGGGATCGACCTCAGCGGCGCCGGGCGCGACTGAACGCCCGGGAGGTGCCATGCGTGGCAGGCGGGCACACGACGCGTTACCTTCCGGCCCCATGAAAGCGACATGGCGCGGCCAGGTGATCGCCGAGAGCGACCAGACGCTCGAGGTGGGTGGGTACCACTACTTTCCCCGCGAGGCGGTCCGGATGGGCCTGTTGGCCGCCGCGCCGAAGACGGCGGACGACCACGCCTGCCCGAACGGCGTCCAGTTCTACGACGTGGCGGACGCCGGCACCCGCAGCGAGCGCGCCGCCTGGTCGTACGAGAAGCCCGGCCCCTCCATGAAGAAGGTGGACCACTGGGTCGGCTTCTGGGGCGACGTCAAGCTGGCCTAGTGCTCCACCCAGGGCGTACTGCCTACTGCGGCGGCCGATCCTCTCGCTGCGACGCGCAGCCTCGTCGCTTGCGATGCTCGACGTGCCTTCAGGCAC
>DATBSS010000158.1:0-8670 GCA_036559665.1 Myxococcaceae bacterium | reverse complement strand
CGGTGGTGGTGGCGGATTCGGAGATCGGGCGCTCCAGGGTCTTCAGGCGCTCGCCCAGGTTCCGGGCGGCCTCCTCCTCTTCGCGGTCGTGTACGTAGCCGACCGTCACCGCTACGCCCACGCCCACCAGCGCCACGCCGGCGACGATGGCCACCAGGCGCACGTTGTCCTGGAACCAGGTGCGCGCCACCGAGCCCGCCTTCATGAAGGCGTCCGGCTGCTTCAGTTCCTTCCTGCTCAGCTTCTCTGCCACGTATGCCTCGATCTTCGTTCAGGGTCCTGCGCGAGAGCGGGGTATTTACGGAGCGACCCTCCCCGCGTCAACGAGGGACTCGCTTGCGGGCGGCCCGCTTCGCCTGGCCGGGCCGGGGCCGGAAGTACAGGCGGATGGGCACCTTGAGATCGAACGTCTGTCGGAGCTGGTTGTTGAGGTAGCGACGGTAGGCGTCCGGGACCGCCTCCGGGCGGTTGCAGGTGATGGCGAAGGTCGGGGGTGAGGTCCCGACCTGGGCCATGTAGTACAGCCGGAGCGGCCGGCCCCCCGCCAGCGGCGCCGGGTGGGCGTCCTGGACCTGCTCCAGGAGCCGGTTCAGGTGCGGCGTGGGGGCGCGGACGCGGAGCTGGTCCCCCAGCTTCACGGCGATCTCCACCACCTTGCGCACCCGGGCGCCCGTCAGCGCCGAGGTGAAGATGATGGGGGCGTAGGCGACGAACTTGAGGTGGTACTTGAGCGACGCCCGGAAGGCCTCCTCCTGGCGGCGGTCCTTCTCCACCAGGTCCCACTTGTTCACCACCAGGAGCAGCGCCCGGCCCTTCTCCTCGGCCACGGCGGCGATCTTGGCGTCCTGGTCCACGGCGGGCTCGGTGGCGTCCATCAGCAGCACTGCCACGTCGGAACGCTCGATGACCCGAAGGGACGCCACCACCGCGAACTTCTCCAGCCGCTGGGCGATGGAGCGCTTGCGCCGGATGCCCGCGGTGTCGGTGAGGACCACCCGCCGGCCATCCAGCACCAGCTCCGAGTCGATGGGGTCCCGGGTGGTGCCCGGCAGCGCGCTGGCCACCAGGCGCTTCTGCTTGAGGAGCGAGTTGATCAGCGTGCTCTTGCCCACGTTCGGCCGCCCGACGATGGCCAGGCGCACCGGCTCCTCGGGGGCGGGCGCCGCCTCCTCCTCCGCCTCGGGAAGCAGGGCCGCCAGCTGCTCCGCCAGGTCCCCCATCCCGTGCCCGTGCTCGGCGGAGATGGGGCACAGCCGCTCGAAGCCCAGCCGGTAGTGCTCCCCGGCCACGGCCTCGCGCAGGGCCGGGGTGTCGAGCTTGTTCACCGCCAGGACCACCGGCTTGCCGCTCTTGCGGAGGAACCCGGCCACCTCCAGGTCCGCGGCGAGGAGTCCGGCGCGGCCGTCGACCACCAGGATCACCACCTGGCACTCCTCCACGGCGAGCTGGGCCTGCTCCCGGACGGACGCCAGCAGCTCGTCCTCGTCGCCGGGCACGAAGCCGCCGGTGTCGATGGCGGTGAACGGCCTCCCCTCCACCTCCGCGTCCGCGTAGTGGCGGTCGCGGGTGACGCCGGGCACGTCCTCCACGATGGCCAGGTGACGCCCCACCAGCCGGTTGAAGAGCGTGGACTTGCCCACGTTGGGGCGCCCGACGATGGCGACCAGGGGCCTCATCTCACCTCACGCGTAGCCCAGCTTGCGCAGCGCCTGGGGCGAATCCGTCCAATCCTCTTCCACGCGGACCCTCAGCGAGAGGAAGACCCGCGTCCCCAGCAGCCGTTCGATCGACTTCCGCGCATCGGTGCCGATGGCCTTGAGCATGGCCCCCCGCTTGCCGATCACGATCGCCTTCTGGCTCTCCCGCTCCACCAGGATGGAGCACTCGAGCTTCACCAGCCCGCGCTCGCGCTCCCGCTCCTCGAAGATGTCCACCCGGACCGCGGACGAGTACGGGATCTCCTGGCGGCAGTGCTTCAACACCTGCTCGCGCACGTACTCCGCCACCAGCGCGCGCTCCGCCTGGTCGGTGAGGGTGTCCGGGTCGAACATCAGCTCGCCCTCGGGAAGCAGCTCCAGGATCAGCTCCAGCAGCGCGTCCACGCCGTCGCCGGACCGGGCGGAGATGGGGATCACCTCCGCGAACGGGAAACGCTCCTGGTAGAGGGCGATCAGCGGGAGGAGGAGCGGCTTCTGCACGGTGTCGATCTTGTTGATCGCCAGCACCACCGGCTTCCTCAGTCGCTTCAGCTCCTCGAGGATCCGCTCGTTGCCGGGGCCCACCTCCGGCTTCGAATCGCTCGCCGCCTCGATGATCAGGCACACCACGTCCACCTCGCCGGCGGCCTGGAGCGCCACCTCCACCATCCGGCGGTTGAGCGCTCCCTTGGCCTCGTGGATGCCGGGGGTGTCCAGCAGCGCCACCTGCCCGCGCTCGAGGGTGACCACGCCCATGATGCGGTGGCGCGTGGTCTGCGGCTTGGGCGAGACGATGGCCAGCTTCTCGCCGGTGAGGCGGTTGAGCAGCGTGCTCTTGCCGACGTTCGGCCGGCCGATCAGGGCGGCGAACCCGGCGCGGGTCACGCGGGCATCTGGGCGGAGATCGTCAGCTTGTTGATCTTCACGTCGGTCTTGGGACGGTCCCCGCCGCCCTTGGGGATGACGTTGGCGACGCGGGCCACGTGCTCGTAGCCCTTCACCACCTCGCCGAAGATGGTGTGCTTGTTGTTGAGCCAGGAGGTCTCCGCCACGGTGATGAAGAACTGCGAGCCGTTGGTGCCAGGCCCGGAGTTGGCCATGGCCAGCAGGCCCGGCTTGTTGAAGGACCGGCCGCTCTTGAACTCGTCCTCGAAGCGGTAGCCGGGTCCGCCGGTGCCCTTTCCCAGCGGGTCGCCGCCCTGGACCATGAAGTCCTTGATGCAGCGGTGGAAGATGGTGCCGTCGTACAGCGGCTTGCCCTGCATCGCCTCGCCGGTGCCGGGGTGGGTCCACGGCTTCTCGCCGGTGGCCAGCCCCACGAAGTTCTCCACCGTCTTCGGCGCGTCCTTGGCGAACAGCTTGACGACGATCGTCCCTTCGGTGGTGTCGAACGTCGCGTACAGGTCGTTCCCGGCGCGAGCCTCATCCATCATGCCCATGGCTTCTCTCCTCTTCTCTTGCGCTACTTCGCGTTGATCTTTCCGTCGGTGACCACGATCCGGTTGATCCGCACCGTCTCCAGCGGCCGGTCGCGCGCATCTCGCGGCGTGTTGGCGATCCGCTCCACCACGTCGTACCCCTTCACCACGTTGCCGAAGATGGTGTGGCGGTTGGTCAGGTGCGCCGTGGGGGCCACGGTGATGAAGAACTGGGAGCCGTTGGTGTTGGGGCCGGCGTTGGCCATGGCCAGGATGCCGGGGTGGTCGAACGCGCGCCCGCCCTGGAATTCGTCCTCGAACTTGTAGCCCGGATCGCCGGTGCCGTTCCCCAGCGGGTCGCCGCCCTGGATCATGAACCCGGGGATCACCCGGTGGAAGATGGTGCCGTCGTAGAGCGGGCGGGTCTGCGGCTGGCCGGAGCGGGCTTCCGTCCACGGCTTCTCCCCCGAGGCGAGCCCCACGAAGTTGGCCACCGTCTTCGGCGCGTCCTTCGCGTACAGCTCGACGGTGATTTCCCCCATCGTCGTCTGGATGACGGCGGTGAGGGGCTTGCCGGCCATGGCGGCGTCCATCAGCGCGTGGCCCCCCGAGGAGGCCGGCGCGGAGGGCTGCTCGGGGGCCCTGGCCTCCGGGGCCGGAGGAGGAGGCGGCGGCGTGGCGGCGGGTGGTGGGGGCGGCGGAGGAGGCTGGCTGGGGGCTTCCTGCTTGCACCCGGTGAGCGCCAGGGCGGCGGCGGCGGCGAGGACGGCGAATCGAGTCATACGGGGTCCCGTCTTGTAGTGAGCCGCCCTCCCGGCGCCAAGCCCTTTTTAGCCGCTTCGAGCGCTACTCGCCGGTTCCGCGGAGCCGCTCGAGCGCCTGGCGGGCCGCCGCCTGCTCCGCTTCCTTCTTCGACTTCCCGGAGGCGCGGGCGTACGGCTCGTCGCCGATCACCACCTCCACCTCGAAGGTCTTGTCGTGGTCCGGGCCGGATTCGGCGACGGTCCGGTAGCGCGGCGGCGTCCGCAGGCGCTCCTGGGCGCTCTCCTGGAGGAGCGTCTTGTAGTCCAGCCCGTTGCGGCCCTCGGCCACGCCGGCCAGCGCCTCGCGGAAGTGCCGGTCCACCAGCTCCATCACCGCCGGCAGGCCGCCGGCCAGGTACACCGCGCCGATCACCGCCTCCAGCGCGTCCGCCAGCACGGAGCTCTTCTCCCGCCCGCCGGTCATCTCCTCGCCGCGGCCCAGCAGCAGCAGCTCGCCCAGGCCCACCGCGCGCGCCACCCGCGCCAGGCTGTCCTCGTTCACCAGCAGCGCGCGCAGCTTGGACAGCTCGCCCTCGCTGGCGCGCGGGAAGCGCTCCATCAGGCGGTGGCTGATGGCCAGGTCCACCACCGCGTCGCCCAGGAACTCCAGGCGCTCGTTGTGGTCGCCCCAGTCGCGGTGCTCGTTGACCCAGCTCTTGTGGGTGAGCGCCGCCAGCAGCTGCGAGCCCGGGCCATAGCCGGCGCCCAGCCTGGCCTCCAGCTTCGCCACCAGCTCCTCGGGGGTCGCCTTCCCGGCCTTCTCCGCCACCCGTCACTCCGCAAGCTGGCTGGCCAGCGATTCGGCCAGCTCGTAGGGGTCCGCCGACCGCTCCGCGATCCGCGAGGCGACCTCGTCCAGCCGGCCCCGCTCCCGCTCCAGCTTCAGCAAGGCCGACGAGAGCAGCCGTTCGCGCAGCAGGGCCACGAACTGGGCCGCGGCGCGAGACCGCTCCTTGAGCAGCTTCTGCCCGGTGCGCTCCAGGAAGGCGCGGTGCCGCTCCACCGCCTGCCACAGCTCCTCCACCCCGTCGCCGCGCGCCGCCACCGTCTTGACGATGGGCGGTTCCCACTCGTCATCCTTCGGCTCCACCTTCGCCGGGGCGCCCTTCATCCGGTGGTGCTCGTCGTGGTCGAAGGCCGGCATCGGCTTCACCGCGTGGCGCAGCTCCAGCATCGAGCGCAGCTCGCGCACGGTGCGGTCGGCGCCGTCCTGGTCGGCCTTGTTGACGCAGAAGACGTCCGCCACCTCCAGGATGCCGGCCTTGATCGCCTGGATGTCGTCGCCCATGCCGGGCACCACCACCACCACGGTGGCGTGCGCCATCTGGGCGATGTCGATCTCGTCCTGGCCCACGCCCACCGTCTCCACCAGGACCACCTGCCGGCCCATGGCGTCCATCACCCGGATGCAGTCCCCGGTGGCGCGGGAGAGCCCGCCCAGGTTCCCGCGGGTGGCGAGCGAGCGGATGAACACGCCCGGGTCCCCGGCGTGGTCCTGCATCCGGATCCGGTCCCCCAGGATGGCGCCCCCGGTGAAGGGGCTGGTGGGGTCCACCGCCAGCACGCCGACGGTGAGGCCGCGCTGGCGGCAGATGGCGATCAGCCGGTCGGTCAGCGTGGACTTGCCCGCCCCCGGCGACCCGGTGATGCCCACCACGTAGGCCTTGCCGGTGTGAGGGAAGATGGCCCGCAGCTCGGCGGCGGTGCCCTCCAGCCCGTCGTCGATCCACCGCATCAGCCGCGAGGCGGCGCGCACGTCCCCCTGGAGGACGCGCGCGGCCAGGGACGGCGCCGAGGTCACGCCTCCTCCTCCGCCACCACCGTGACCTCCGACTCCGGCAGCTCCAGCAGGTCGGCGAGCAGCTTGCGCGGCCCGGGGAAGTTGTCGTCCAGGTCGAAGCGCCCCGCCCACACCTTGCCGGCGGCGCCCGCCAGCAGCCCGCGGAAGGTGCGCCCCGCCACCCGCGCCGCGGCGAAGCGGTAGGCCTGCCCGCCCGCCTCCAGCACCATCAGGATGTCGATGGGGCTCTGGGGCGGGATGAGCGTGCCGCGGCCGAAGCGCTCCGACACCTCGGCGTAGCTGATCAGGGACTCCAGCTCCGCCGTGGTGCCCTTGGGCGGGGCGTGGTCCGCGTGCACCTCGCCGCCGAAGAGCGCCACCAGGTAGCCGACCAGGCCGGAGCGTTCGCGGAACTCGTTGAGGTCGAAGGTGTGGCCGGCGGAGACGTCCACCTCGCCCCCGTCCCGCCGCGCCTTGATGACCCGGAATCCGCCGCGCTTGTCGAGCGCGATCAGGAACTCGTAGCCGGACCCTTCCAGCTCGGCGGTGAGCTGCAGGGTGCCCGGCTCCACCCGGGCGGCGATGCCCATGGCCTGGAGCTGCCCGGAGCGCCGCTGGGTCTGCTGGACGTGCTCGTTGAAGGCGGCGTGGACCTGCGCCTGGAGCTCGTCGCCGGTGGTGAGCCGCGGGATGGCGATGGGGGTGATGCCCACCACCTCCGGCGGGTGGATGGCCACCAGGCGCTCCCCGGCCACGGTGAAGGTGACCTCCTTGAGCTCCCGGCGCGTGAGTGGGTTGAGCAGCGGCAGCTGCGCCATCGCCAGCACGGCCTGCATTCCGGCCGGGCCCTCCGCCACCGTGAGCCCGAGCCCTTCCAGCTGCTCTTTCATCCGTGCGCCCTCGGGCCCCTCGCTCACGCCTTGAAGATCTCCCTCGCCACGATCATCCGCTGCACCTCGGAGGTGCCCTCGCCTATTTCGCAGAGCTTGGCGTCCCGGAGGTACCGCTCCACCGGGAATTCACTCGTGTAGCCGTAGCCGCCGTGGATCTGCACCGCCTTGTTGCAAGCGCGCATCGCCGCCTCGGAGGCGAACAGCTTGGCCATGGAGGCCTCCTTGCCGTAGGGGCGGCCGGACCCGGCGGCGCGCGCGGCCCGGTGCACCAGCAGGCGCGAGGCTTCGTTCTCCATCCGCATGTCGGCCAGCATCCAGCGGATGGCCTGGAACTCGCCAATGGGCTGGCCGAAGGCCTGGCGGTCCTTGGCGTACCGGGTGGACTCCTCCAGCGCGCCGCGCCCCAGCCCCACCGCCAGCGCGCCGATGGTGATGCGCCCGCGGTCCAGGATCTTCAAGGTGTCGATGAAGCCGCTCCCCACCTCGCCCAGCCGCTGCGAGTCCGGCACCTCCACGTTCTCCAGGACCAGCTCCGCGGTGTCCGAGGAGCGCATCCCCAGCTTCCCGTGGATGGGCTTCTGGGAGAACCCCGGCCAGCCCTTCTCCAGGATGAAGGCGGTGACGCCGCGCTGCTTCGTGTCCCCCCCGGTCATCGCCAGCACCACGAACACGTCTCCCACCGTGCCCTGGGTGATGAACATCTTGGTGCCGTTGAGCACCCAGGCGTCTCCGCGGCGCACCGCGGTGGTCTTCATGGCCGCGGCGTCGGAGCCGGAGCCGGGCTCGGTGAGGGCCCAGGCGCCCAGCCACTCGCCGGTGGCGAGCTTCGGGAGGTAGCGGCGCTTCTGCGCCTCGGTGCCGAAGAGGCGGACGTGGCTGGTGCCCAGGCCGTTGTGGGAGGCCACGGTCAGGCCCAGCGAGCCGTCGTACCGGCTCACCTCCTCCACCGCCACGGCCACCGCCAGGGCGTCCATCCCGGCGCCGCCGTACTCCTCGGCGACCAGGATGCCCAGCGCGCCCAGCTGCCCCAGCTCCCGCACCACCTCCATGGGGAACCGCTCCTGGTGGTCCCACTGGCGGGCGAACGGCTTGACCTTCTCCTCGCAGAACGCGCGCAAGGAGGCCTGCAGCGCCCGGTGGCTCTCGGGAAGCTCGAAGTCCATCAGGAGCGCGGTCTTAGCCCAGGACGCGCTTGGAAGACACGGCGCAGCGGGTCGCGGTGTCCTACGCCGCCTACGCCGTCGTCAGGTCGTCCTTGCGCGGTTCGACGCCGGTCACCTTGGTGATCCCCCACTCGACCACCCGGAAGAAGCGGACGGCGCGCAGGACCGGGTTCAGCCACCCGGTGGTGATGCAGTAGTGCTGGTCGTAGGGCCGGGTGTGGTGGCGGTCGTGGTGTTGGGGGTTGAGCACCAGGTGGTGCCGCTGGAGGAAGGCCACCACCGGGCCCACGTCCTTCTGGTGCGCCCACTTGTGGAACTGGTTGGTCCCGAAGGTCCCCAGGGAGATGGCCATCAGGAAGCTGAGCAGCCCCGCCCCCCACCCGGCGTGCATGTCGAGGAAGAGCGCGCCGAAGAGGACGGGCACGCTGGCCAGGCAGTTGTGCCCGTTGGTGGCGATGAAGCCGTGCCGGGTGATGTCCAGCGGGTCGCTGTGGTGGACCCGGAAGGGGACGATGAACGTCTTGCCCACCACCGGCGTCGCGGGAGTGCCCCAGGTGTCGAACAGCCAGTGCACCAGGCCGGAGAGGAAGTCCGCCGCCACGAAGCCGGCCGCCGCGGCCATCACCACCCACACCCAGCTCCCCAGCCGGATCGCCTCCACCACCTTCGTGCTCAGCGCGATGCAGAGGGCGAAGAACGCGGCCACGCCCGCGTACTCCGTCCAGTTCGGGATGCGGTTGAAGGCGGTGGAAGGGGCGGCGGCTTCGACGGTGACGGTCTCGGTGGAGGGTTGGTTCATGTCGGCCCGGGCACAGTATAGGCGTGAGTCGTTACGACATGCGGACCTACCTGGATTCATCCCGGGCCCTGTCACCGCCCTGTCACGCCAGGAGGGGCTAGGCCTCGGCTAGACCGG
>DATBSS010000157.1:0-31588 GCA_036559665.1 Myxococcaceae bacterium | reverse complement strand
GTGTCGTGGATCCAGCCCACGCTGACCGCCGAGTTCACCGGCGTCAGCGTCACGCGAATGCTCGAGGCGATGCGCGAGACATGCCCGGAGGCGCGCTTCTACCAGGCCTCCTCGAGCGAGATGTTCGGCAAGGTGCAGGAGACGCCGCAGACGGAGAGCACCCCGTTCTACCCGCGGTCGCCGTACGGCGTGGCGAAGGTGTACGGGCACTTCATCACCGTGAACTACCGGGAGTCGTTCGCGCTCTACGCGGTGAGCGGGATCCTCTTCAACCACGAGTCGCCGCGCCGCGGGCTGGAGTTCGTCACCCGGAAGGTCACGCACGCGGCGGCGCGCATCAAGCTGGGGATGCAGGAGCGGCTGGCGATGGGAAATCTAGAGGCGCAACGGGACTGGGGGTTCGCCGGGGACTACGTCGAGGCGATGTGGCGGATGCTCCAGCAGGACCAGCCGGACGACTACGTGGTCGCCACCGGGGAGACGCACACCGTCCGCGAGCTGTGCGAGATCGCCTTCGCGCGGGTCGGGCTGGACTGGCAGAAGCACGTGTTCGTCGACCAGCAGTTCGTCCGGCCGGCGGAGGTCGATCTCCTGGTGGGGAACCCGGCCAAGGCGAAGCGGAAGCTGGGATGGGAGCCGAAGGTCCGGTTCCGGGAGCTGGTGGAGATGATGGTGGACGCAGATCTGGAGAAGCTGCGGAGCGGCGGCCGGTGAAGATCGCCGTCACCGGGGCGGATGGGTTCGTCGGCAAGCACCTCTGCGCCTTGCTGCGCGAGCGGGGCGATCGGCCGGTTGAGCTGATCGGGCCCCGGCGCGACGGGGTCGGGGGCCCTGCGGCGGCCGTTGGGACCATGGTGGACGTGACCGACGCGGCGGCGGTGGCGGCGGCGCTCTCGGACGCGTCGGTGGAGGCGGTGATCCACCTGGCCGGGTTCTCGTCGGTGGGGAAGAGCCACGAGATGCCGGGCGTGGTGTTCCAGGTGAACGCAGTGGGCACGGTGAACGTGTTGCGCGCCGCGCGCGGGAAGCGCGTGGTGGTGATCGGATCCGGGGAGATGTACGGGGCGGTCGCGCCGGGGACGCGGGCGGCGGAGGAGCATCCGCTGCGGCCACTGAGCCCGTACGCGGCGTCGAAGGTGGCGGCGGAGGTGGCGGCCATCCAGTTCCACCGGAGCTACGGGGCGGACGTGGTGTGCGCCCGGCCGTTCAATCACCTGGGCGTGGGGCAGGATCCGGCGTTCGTGGTGCCCGCCTTCGCGGCGCAGATCTCGGAGATCCGGCGCGGGCGCGCGGAGCCGCTGGTGCGCGTGGGAAATCTGGAACCAGTGCGGGACTTCTCGCACGTGCGCGACGTGGTGGAGGCGTACCGGTTGCTGGTGGAGAAGGGGCGTCCGGGCGAGGTGTACAACGTGTGCAGCGGCGAGGGGCGGAGCATCCGGGCGCTGCTGGACGAGATGATCGCCATCGCCGGAGTGACGGCGAAGGTGGAGGTGGACCCGGCGCGCGTCCGGCCGGTGGACCTGCCGAGCCTGGTGGGGAATCCGGCGAAGCTCCTCGCACTCGGGTGGGCGCCGCGGCACACGTGGAAGGACGCGCTCGCCGAGGTGCTCCAGGCCGCGGGGTGACTGGTTGCGGATGGGTTTCGACCCGAGGAGACTCGGCCCCTTCGATTTTTGCCCGAGGGGGCTTCCATCATGCACGCCGTCTCGAAGTGGGGTGGGTTGTTGGCTGTGGCTACCGTGGTGGCCTGCATGGGGCCTCCCGGCGAACCGGGACCTGCCGGACCTGCGGGACCGCAGGGCGCCTCCGCGCCAGAGGTGCTGGAGTGGACCCTGACGGCGATCGATTTCGGCGAGGCCGGCGCCACCCGGGTCCCGCTCACCCTGACGAACCGGAGCCCCTCGGCCATCTCGGGGCTCTCCATCGCCGCGTCCCAGGGCTTCTCCGTCTCCACCAGTTGCTCGTCCACCCTGGCGGCCGGGGCCGCGTGTGGCGCGTCCGTCTCCCTCTCCTCCGGCAGCACGCTTCCCGCCACGGGTACGCTCACGGCCAGTGCCGGCTCGAAGACCGCGACCGCGGCCTTGGCGAGACCGCTCGCCTCGTGCAAGGACATCAAGGCCGCCAGGCCGTCGCTCCCGGACGGGACCTACCTCATCGACCCGGACGGCAGCGCGGGCGCCCAGCCCATCCAGGTCCAGTGCGACATGACCACGGACGGCGGCGGTTGGACGCTGGTCGCCAGCGTGGTGGAGGACGACGGGGTCTATAGCTGGACGCAGTTCGCCAACGGCCCGGCCAACATTGCCAACTGGACCAACCGCTGGACCTTCGGCTCGCTCGAGGCCTTCCAGGTCAGCGACTACAAGTCCCCGGCCTTCGTCACCCTGGCCGCCAACGACCTGATGGTGATGGACGAAACCGGCAACTGGGGGCGGTTCAACCAGGTCCTCCAGGGCAAGTCACTCCGCGAGCGCATCTCGGGCGTCACCACCTGCGCGACCGCCCCGCTCCTCGCCCCGGGGAGCCCGCAGATCGCCTCGTCGGACCCGGTCGCGGCGGCCAATATGTTCTTCGGCTTCATGGGAGGCGACCCCAACGACACGAATCGGTGCCCGCTCAACTACGCGCCGGATGCGACCGATGCCGCCGTCATCTTCATGGGCGGCAACAGTAGCTCGAGCGTCGGAGTCGGCTACGTGGGTTACTTCACCGGGAGCATCCATACCGACCACGACACCAACTTCTGCCTGCGTATGAACCCGGTCGTGAACGGCACCTGGTACAGCACCCCCGGCCTCTCCCTCCAGGGGCCCTGCACCGCCAACTACCTGTACGTGAGGTGAGCTTGTCGTCCCTCCGGGACTGGTTACACTCTCCCTGATGCGCTCCCGTTCCCTCGCTCGCTGGGTCGCGCTCACCGCGGCGTGCCTGTCGCTGGTGGGCTCGGCCGCGCCTGCGTGGGAGCTGCCGCGCGCCGGGGGGCCGGTCGCGGCGATGGTGGTGGGAGCGAGCGCTGCCCGGCCCGCCCGGGCCGCTCGCTCGCCTCGCACCGAAGCGCCTCGCCCTCCGCGCCGCGCGCTCTCTCGCACCGGCGCACCGGCACCGCACCCCACCCCGCGCGCCGGCACCCGCGCCCTCTTCATCCTCCACCGCGCGCTCCTGCGCTGAGTCCGACCGCAGCCCGTCAACGGCCGCAGGTCCACTCACTACAGGAGCCTTCTCATGCCTCGCCTCACCGCGCCTCCGCCGCCGCCCTGGCGCCGCGCGCTCTCCGCCACCTGGCGCATCACCCGATTCGCGTTCCGGATCTTCTTCATCCTGATGATGGTGGTGCTCCCCATCCCCATCGGGATGTCCTTCTACCGCCCGCACCGCGAGCGCCGGAACCACGCGGCCCAGGTGCTCAAGAAGGGGGACTGACCAGCCGTGCCTCCATCTCCCTTCCCCCGGAGCAACTTCATGGCGCACGAGGATGGGGTTGGTTGACCAAGTCTACCCAGTGGCCTAACTTGAGATCATGCCGTCGAAGGTGAACGTCCACGAAGCCAAGACCCAGCTCAGCAAGCTGCTCGACCGGGCGCACCGGGGCGAGGAGGTCGTCATCTCGAAGGGGGGCAAGCCCTATGCCCGGCTGATGCCGCTCGAGCCGCCGCCGCCGCGCAAGGGGGGGTGGCTCGCAGGCAAGCTGGGGAAGGGGTTCTGGGAGCCGTTGCCCGACGAGGAACTCGAGGCCTGGGAGCGATGAGATTCCGTGACCTCCGTCAAGCGGCTTCATGCGGCGACCTCCGCGGTTCGGGGGACGAAGGGCTTGCGGTGCTTGGCCACGCTGTAGATGGCGGTGATGAGCTTCCGCATCGCCGCGAGAAGGGCGACCTTCGGCGGCTTACCGGCCGTGATGAGCCGTTGGTAGAAGGCGCGTAGCCAGGGGTTGTGCTTCACCGCGGCGACCGTCGGCATGTAGAGGGCGCGGCGAAGCGTGGCGTTACCGATGGGGGTGAGGGGGGCTCGCATCGAGGTGACTTTTCCGGAGAGCCTCAAGCCTGGGACGGCACCGATGTACGCGGCGAGGGCGCGCTCGCTGCGGAAATCAGCCGGGTTTCCGAGGACGGCGACCAGGCGCGCGGCCGTGGTCGGCCCGATGCCGTCGATGGTGGTGAGCAGCGTCCCGACCTCGTGCTCGCCGAGCTTGGCCTCGATGTCCCGGTCCAAGTCCTTGAGCCGTCGCCGGAGGACGTCCAAGTCCTCGCAGTAGAACTTCACCTGGATGCGGTAGGCGTAGCCGTGGTGCCGGCCGACCGACGTCTTGGCGGCCTCGATGAGCTGGGTCGCCAGCTCGAGCCCCACGAAGTGCACACCGTCATACTTCAGGTTCGACAGCGCCCTCGGCCGGATGCCGACGAAGGCCTCGGCAGTGGGGTAGTCCTTGAGGATGGAGGTGGCCAGCTCGCTGTCGAGGGTGCGCACGTACCGGGTGAGCTCGGGGAAGCCGAGGTCCACCAAGCGGTGGAGCTGCCGTACCCGGTCGCCGAAGTCTTGCAGCAGACGCTCCCGGAGACGGACCAGCTCGCGCAACTCCTCGGTCGCCGAGTCCGGCAACCGGCTAGCGACCGGACGCTTCTGTGCCGCGAAGCGGGCGATCCCCAAGGCGTCGATGGCGTCGGTCTTCGTCCGCTCCAAGTCCTCGCCTGCGAAGCGGTGCGTCCTCAGCGGGTTGAGCAGCGCCACCGTGAACCCGCCGGCGACCAGCGCGGCGAACAGGTTTTTCCAGTAGTGGCCGGTGGCCTCCATCGCGACGAGCAACTCGCCCGGCGCGCCCAGCACCTCGAAGAGCTTCCGGTAGCCGTCGGCGTCTTCGCTAAAAGCCTTCGGCTTCACCACTACCTCGCTCCTTTCGTCAACGACTGCGACCAGGTGCTTCTCCGACGCGACGTCGATCCCGGCGAACCTCATGGCGCACCTCTCCCTCGACGGAGGAGGCCGGGAGCCTCGGAGCCGCTGTCCACGCCCGCGCTTGTCTTTGCGAGGACCCGGCGAAGCCGGCCTCGAGATTCCGTCCGGGCACTGGACACCGGTCGAGGGCGCCGATCTCATCGACGGGGACGAAGCCCCAGGCACCTTGCGGCGACCCTCTCCCGGATTCCGTCGCCTGCCATCTACCCCACCACGTCCCTCCCCAGCCATCGACAGGCCATCCACAACTTGTCGGTCTCCCCCTGGACCCCCTCGGCGGCCCTGGGGGGCCGCCCGCCCGTCACCGCGACGGCGACTTATGAGATCGTCATCCGATGACTGGACCTCATACAAGGCTCCTGCTGGATACCCACGCGCTGCTCTGGTGGGCCTTCGGGTCGAAGGAGCTGTCGCGGCGGGTGGACGCGCTGCTGGCCGACCGTTCCAACACCATCCTCGTCTCGGCCGCGAGCGCCTGGGAGATCGCCACGAAATTCAGGCTCGGCCGGCTGCCCGAGGCGAAGGTGCTCGTCCAGAACATGCCGGAGTGGTTCGAGCGCGCCGGGCTCACCGAGCTCCCGATGACTGTGGCGCACGCGCAACGCGCGGGCGCCCTGCCGAACGTCCATCGCGACCCTTTCGATCGGATGCTTGCAGCGCAGAGCTTGCTGGAGAACGTGCCGGTCGCCGGCCGTGACGAGGCGTTGGCGGACTTCGGCGTGCAGCTCATCTGGTGACGCCGCGATGTCGGCCAGAGCCGCCCTCCTCCAGGGCATGGTCCCCGGGACTTCAGGCCGTGAGCGCAGGCTGAGGAGAGGCGCCCCTGTACGACCAGAGGTGCCCGTGCCCCTGCTCCATCAGGCCGGACATCACCTGGATGAGCTGGGCACGCGGATCCGGGTGATTCACCAGCTCCTCCGCGTGACCTTCGCTGTACCGGTACAGGGCACTCAGGACGCGCTCGGCGTGGAACGCGTCTTCCACTACGTGCAGCGCCCTGAGCCGCAACCCCGGAAGGTGGCTCGTGAATAGCGACTTCAGCCTCTCTCGCATAACCCCAGAAGCGCAAAGCGGGCCCGAAGTCCGCAAAGGAAAGTCGTCTGGCTCTGGACGACCCGTAAGGTGCTGAAATTACGAGAGGGTGCCTGGAGTTACGGGATGAAGCCGTGACGGCGGGCGAGATGGGCGAATTCGGCATGGATCGGCGTGCGGTGCCAGCCCCTGGCCACCAGCCGCTCCACCACCAGGCGGGCCGCCTCCCGGCGATCCAGCTCCAGTTGCACCTCGGCCCACGTCGCCTGGGCATCGCTCTGGGCGCCGTCGTCCAGGGTTGGTGCGGCCACACGTAGCAGGAGCGCGCGCGCCTCGGCCTCTTTCCCCTGCCGGCGGAGCACGCGGGAGGCGGCCAGCTGGGTCTCCAGCAGGAGGTTGGGCCAGCGGCGGCGGGAAGGATCCTGCTCCATGTTGCGCTGGAAGGCCGCGCGCGCCTTCTCGATCGCCGCCTGCGCGCCGGGGAGATCTCCCTTCCGCGCCAGCGCCCGACCCAGCGCGAGGTACCCCTCGGCGGCGAAGCCCGGATAGTTGGGCACCTGCGGGGACTCGGCGGCCAGCGCGTCCAGCATGCGGCAGCTCTCGGTGTAGGAGGCGAGCGCCGCGTCCACCTCCCCCAAGAAGAGCTGGGCGTCGCCGATCATCCGGCGGACATCGCCCAGGTGGAATCGCCAGGACTGGTTTCCGGGCTCCGCCTCCAGGAGGTGGCGGTAGACCTCCGCCGCGTGCTCGAAGGCGGACCGCGAGGCGGCCATGTCGCCTTCGTAGAGGTGGCTCCAGCCCATGTTCCCCCAGGCGTTCGCCAGCGCGCCCTGCTCGCGCACCTCGCCGGGGTGCTCGCGGGCGAGGCGTTCGTAGATGTCGAAGGAGCGGCGGGCCAGCGCCTTGCCCCGCTCCACGTCATATTCGCCCCACGCCACGCCGAGGAGCAGCCCGAGGTCGCCGCCCAGCCCCTCCAGGGCCTCGGTGATCTCCCTGGGAGTGGCCGCCCGGGCCGCGGCCACCTCGTCCATCTGGAGCGCCCGCTCGAACGCGCCGGCGGCGGTCTGATACTTCCCTCCACGCAGCAGGATGCTGCCGTGGTTGCGCAGCGCGCGCGCCATGCGGACGGGAGAAGGGCGAGCCGTCTCCGGGAGCTCCTCGAAGAAACGGAGCGTCCGGCCGGAGACCAGCTCCACGGCCTCGTGGCGCCCCTGCCAGTAGAGATCGTCGTACAGCTGCTCGAGCACGAAGGTGGCCAGCCGCTCCTCCGCCGCGCGCTCCCGCTCCGCCTGGGCCCGCGCCTCCTCCGCCTGGATCCGCCCGGCCCGGACGTCGGTCACGTACTTGGCGCCGGCCAGGGCCGACAGCCCCAGGCCCACGGCGCCTAGCGTTTGCAAGAGGCGGCGGCGCGGCAGCTCGCGGATGCGCCGGAGCTCCTGTGCCACCTCGGTGGCGGTGGGGCGCGCACCGGGGGCCATGGACAGCATCCGTTCGACCAGGCGCCGGCGCGGCCGCGACGTCCAGCGGGCCGGGTCGATCCGCCCCGCGCGCAGCCGCTCGTGGAGGACGGCGCCCTCCAGGTCGGGCGGGAAGGCCCGCCGGCCGGTGTACATCTCGTGGAGGACGAGGCCCAGGGCGTAGATGTCCGAGGCGGGGCCGGCGAGCTCCCCGCGCGCCTGCTCCGGGGACATGTAGCGCATCGTGCCGATCAGGTCGCCGGCGCGCGTCCTGAACCCGACCGTGTCGCCCGCGTTCACGCGCGCGCCCTCGACGGAGGTGGGGCCGGGACGAGGCGCGGCGGCCTCCGCCTTGTCGTCGACGACGCGGGCGATGCCGAAGTCCAGCACCTTCACCTGCCCGCCGGCGGTGAGCACCACGTTGTCGGGCTTGAGGTCGCGATGCACCACGCCCGCGCCGTGGGCCACCTGCAGCACCTCGGCGATCGTCGCCCCGATGCGGTCCCGTTCAGCGAGGGGTGGTCTCCCGGCGATCACCTCCTGGAGACCATGGCCGTCGATGTATTCGAGGACCAGGTAGTCGCTGTCCGGCGTCTCGACGTAGTCGTGGATCTGGCAGATGTTGGGATGCTTCAGCTGCGAGAGCACGCGGGCCTCGCGGAGGAAGCGGGCCCTCACCTGCGGCTCCAGGCGCCACTCGCCGCGGATGGCCTTGAGCGCGACCCGCCGGCGCAGCCTCTCGTCGAGGCCGAGGTAGACGGTCCCCATGCCGCCCTCGGCGAGCTGCTTCTCGACGAGGATGCCGCCCACCCGCCGGCCCACCAGCGTGCCGGCAGGTGGCGCCGGCCCGGGCAGGGCCTGGACGGCCATGGAGGTCGGGCCGGTGTCGCTGCCGGCGATGAGCGAGGCGTCCTGCTGGTGCGCCAGCAGCGCCATCACCTCGGCCAGCAGCTCCGGGTCCCCCGCGCACGCCTGGTCCAGCGCGGCGGGCCGCTCCTCCTCGGGAAGCGGCGAGACGCCGAGGAACACCTCCGTCAGGCGGGCGTAGCGGGCCGGGTCCATTCGCCGGACCGTACTACTCCGCCAACTCCCGGCGGATCCACGCCTTGAGCAGTGTCCACTCCGCCTCAAGCGTGCGCTTGGGAGTGCCCAGCACCGCCGCCACCTCCTCGACGGAGAGGCCGCCGAAGAAGCGCATGGAGACGATCTCCGCGTGCCGCGGGTCGAGCGCGGCCAGCTTCTGCAGCGCCAGGTCGACGGCCAGCACGTCGGCGTCGCGAGTGGTGGAGAGGGCCAGGTCGGTGTCGAGGGGGATGCGGGTCTGCCCACCGCCGCGCTTGGCGGCGCCGCGGGACCGCGCATGGTCGACCAGGATGCGGCGCATGGATTGCGACGCGACCGCGAAGAAGTGGGCCCGGCTCTTCCAGTCCACGCGATCGACCTCCACCAGGTGGAGGAACGCCTCGTGGACCAGCGCGGTGGGTTGCAGCGTGTGGTCGCCGCGCTCCTGGCGCATCAGCTTGCCCGCGAGCTGCTTCAGCTCGGCGTAGACCACCGGGAAGAGCGCGTGGATGGCGTCGCGGTCACCCGTGCTCAGCGCCTGCAGCAGGTGGGTGATGTCCTCACGCGCCTTCAAGGGGGCCCCCGTCAACGTCGGAGGAGACCTTATCCCAGCGACACTTTGGGTCGCGAGCATCGACCCGACACTGCCAGGATGGGCCCCATGGGCGAAGGACACCAACCGTGCTCGGATCTCTGCTGGGGCTGAGCGTCTCGATAGGCGCCGCGTCCTACCGCCGGAAGTTCATCTCGCAGGCCCGCCGCGCCCAGGAGGTCAATGACGCGTTCCTCGCGGAGGTGCTCCTCCGGAACCAGGGCACCGCGTTCGGGCAGCAGCATGGCTTCTCCCGGATCGCCACGCCGCGCGACTACCGCGCCGCGCTCCCCCTGACCACCTATCCGGACTACGAGCCCTACGTCGACCGGATCGCCCGCGGCGAGCCCAACGTGCTGACGGCGGAGCCGGTCTGCCACCTCGGGCAGTCCTCCGGGACGACCGGTAGACAGAAGCTGATCCCCATCACCCGGAGCGCGCAGCGACAGATCGCCCTGAGCATGGTGTTCCTCGTTCAAGGGATGCTCGACGCGGCACTTCCAGGCGCCGGCTCGCGCGGCCGGGGTCTCCTGATGATGAGCGCGGGAAGCAGCGGCAGGACCGCAGCCGGCATCACCATGGGGTCGGCCACCTCCGCGGGCCTGAGCTCCATGCTCCGGATGAGCCGGTGGATGTGGACCACGCCCGCGGATGCGATGGTGCTGACCGACCAGCCGCAGGTGCTTCACCTGCACCTGCTCTTCGCGCTGAAGGAGCGCGGCCTCCCCTACCTGAGCGCCACGTTCGCGTCGTCCATCATGGACCTCTTCCATCTCCTGGAGAGGGACTGGCCCGTGCTGGTGGACGAGCTTGCGTCGGGGAAGCTGTCGCCGGAGCTGCGCGTCCCGGAGCCGGCGCGCGCGCGGCTGGAGCGAACGCTGGGCGCATGCCCGGAGCGCGCCCGGGAGATCCGGAGCGGGCTCGAGCGGGGCATGGAGGGGATCGCCCGGCGCCTGTGGCCGCGCCTGTCGCACGTCAACGCCGTGACGGGCGGAAGCTTCGCGGTCTATGCCCGGAAGCTGCGCGGATACCTGGGGGACGTGCCCCTGTTCTCGTCCGTGTATGCCTCCACCGAAGCGCTGATCGGCGTGGGCATGGCGCTCGAGTCCACGACCTACGCGGTGGTGCCCGGCGCGGCCTACTTCGAGCTCATCCCCGCGGGCGAGGTGGACTCGCCTTCGCCCTCCACGGTGACGCTGGAGGAGGCGGCGGAAGGCGATAGTTACGAGGTGGTCTTGACCAACCGGTCCGGGCTGTATCGCTACCGGCTGGGGGACATGGTGAAGGTCGTAGGGCGGTACCACCGGACGCCGGTGGTGGAGTTCCTGTACCGCCGGGGCCAGCTGCTCAACCTGGCCGCGGAGAAGACCTCCGAGCAGGCCGTGCTGGCCGCGCTGCTGGAGGCATCCAGCGCATGGGGCATGCCGCTCGTCGACTTCACCACCCTGGCGGACTACGACGCCGCGCCCGCGAGGTACGTGTTCTTCGTGGAGGTGAAGGACCCCGCGGCGCTGGCGAGGCTTCCGGACGCCGGCGCCACGCTGGATCAGGCGCTAGGCCGCGCCAACCCGCGCTACCAGGTGGCCCGTGACACCGGGAGGCTGGGGTCACCGGTGTTGCACCCCGTCCAGCAGGACACCTTCGCGCAGGTGAAGGGACTTCTGATTCGCCGTGGAGCCTCGGCCAACCAGGTGAAGATCCCCAGGGTGGTGAGTGCCGATGACGTCATCCAGCTCCTCCGCCAGAAGGTGCTGGCGAGGTGACGGCCCGAGTGAGACACCTTTTTGACGTCAGCTTCC
This sequence comes from Myxococcaceae bacterium, assembly GCA_036559665.1. Lineage (GTDB taxonomy): Bacteria > Myxococcota > Myxococcia > Myxococcales > Myxococcaceae > DASRBA01. Next base: position 20,696 of record DATBSS010000157.1, on the reverse strand, counting down.
GCTCGGGGGACTGACCAGCGCCGCGCGGTACAGCTCGATCGTCCGCTGCGCGGTCCGCTCCCACGTGAACCCGGCCGCGTGTCGCCGGCCCGCCTCCGCCAGCGCCGCGCGCTCCCCGTCCGACCGCATCAACCTCGCCATCGCCGCCGCGAGCGCGGCCGAATCCTCCGCGCCCACCCGCACCGCCGCGTCGCCGCACACCTCCGGCAGCGACCCGGCGTCCGACACCACCGCCGGCACCCCCAGCCACATCGCCTCCAGCGGCGGGAGCCCGAACCCCTCGTACCGGGACGGAAACACCAGCAGCGCCGCCCGCCGGATCAGCTCGTAGAACAGCTCCGGCGGCTGGTACCCCAGCGGGCGCAGGTCCATCCCGCCCTCGCGCAGCCGGGCGATCTGCTGCTCCACCGGCCCCGACCCGAACCACCGCTGGCCCACCAGCACCAGCGTGATCCGCTCCCCCTCCCGCCACAACCGCTCGAACGCGTCCAGCACCGCGCCCACGTTCTTCCGCGCGTCCAGCGAGCCCGCGTAGATGACGAACCGCTCCGGCAACCCCAGCGCCTCCACGTACTGCATCCCAACCGCATCCGGCCGCGCCACCTCGTCCACGTGGTCCGCCCCCAGGTGCACCGCCACCACCCGCTCCTGGGGGACCTCGTGCCGCTCCAGCAGGTCGCGCCGGGTGCGCTCGCTGTCGCAGGAGATCCGGTCGGCCAGCTTCAGCGATCGGGTCAGCCAGAGCCGGAACTGCCAGCGGTACGCCCGTGACGTCATCTCCGGGAAGATCTCCGGGATGAGGTCGTGCACCGTGAGCACCAGCCGCTTCCCCGGCGGCCGCCGCAGCGGCAGGTTGAAGTTCCCCACCGCGTGGTAGAGCGGCTCGGGCGCTCGAGCCAGCGCGCCGGGTAACCGCGCCAGTACGTACGCGCTCTTCCCCATCCGCCCCCGCGGGTCCGCCCCCGAGCTCCGGGCCCCCAGCGGGCGCACCGCCACCCCGAGGCGCTCCAGCGCGCGCGTCAAGCACCGCGTGTAGAGGCCGATGCCCGTGGTCGGCTCGTCCCAGAGCAGCGCGTCGATCGCCACCGAGAGCGGTTCGGGCACGGCGGCTCCATAGCATGTGCTACGGAACGCGAGATGGTCGTCCACCAGCTCGTGCCGACGTTCGTCACCGGCGACGCGACCGGGCAGGCCGCCGTCAACCTCAAGTGGCTCCTGCGCCGCCTGGGCGCGCACAGCGAGCTCTACGCCGCGGACGTCGCGCCCCACCTGCACGCGCTGGTCCGCCCCATCTCGCACCTTCGCCCGCGGGACGAGGACCTGGTGCTCTACCACCACGGGATCGCCTCCTGGCTCAGCGGCGAGTGGATGCACCTCCGCTGCCGCAAGGGCATCGTCTTCCACAACGTCACCCCCGCCCGCCTCGCCGCCGGCACGCCACTGGAGGAGCCGCTGGTCTCCGCCCGCGCGCAGCTCGCCGCCATGGCGCCCCACTGCGACGTGGCCATCGGCGTCTCCGAGCTGAACGCGCTGGAGTTGCGCGAGGCGGGCTACCGCTCCGTCCACGTGGTGCCCATCGTGGTGGAGCCGCAGCGGTTCGGCCCCGCCTGGGCCGACGCGGGGATGTTGCGGCGCCTGGCCCCCACTGGCGGGGTGACGGTGGTGAGCGTGGGCCGGGTGGTGCCCAACAAGCGCGTGGAAGATCTGCTCTCCCTCCAGGCGGAGCTGTTGCGCCTGGACCCGAGCGCCCGCCTGCTGCTGGTCGGCGGCTACGACCCGGGCAGCCGCTACCTCCGCGCGCTCCGGCGGCAAGCGAAAGGGCTGCGCGGGGTGGAGTGGCTGGGGCGCATCTCCCACGCGGAGCTGGTCGCCGCCTACCGCAGCGCGGACGCCTACGTCTCCATGAGCGAGCACGAGGGCTTCGGGGTCCCCCTCATCGAGGCGATGGCCGCCCAGGTTCCGGTGCTGGCCTACGCCGCTGCCGCGGTGCCGTGGACCCTGGGCGGCGCAGGCATCACCTTCGACGAGAAGCGCTTCGCCGCGCTGGCGGAGCTGGTGCGGGACGTGGCGGTCGACGAGGCGCTCCGGAAGAAGCTCCTCCGCGGTCAGGCGCGCCGCCTCCGCCAACTCGCGCCGGAAGCCATCCAGTCCAGCCTGGCGGACGCGCTGCGCCCGCTCCTCCCTCCAGCACGCGCCACGACCCGCCGGCGGCGCGGTCCGCCCTCCATCGCGTTCGTCGTCCAGCGCTACGGCGAGGTCACCGGCGGCGCGGAGCTCCTGGCGCGGATGATCGCCACCCGGCTGGCGAAGGACTGGCGCATCACCGTGGTCACCACCTGCGCGAAGGACCACCTCGCCTGGGAGAACGACTTCCCGGAAGGTGAAGCCCAAGACGGCGCGGTGCGCGTCCTCCGCTTCCCCACCGTCCGCGGGCGGGAGCTTCGCCGCTTCAACGCCCTCTCGCGCCAGGTGCTGGGGCGGCCAAACGACCGCGTCGCCGAGGAGCACTGGGTCGCCGAGCAGGGCCCGCTCTCCCCCGCCCTGCTACGCCACCTGGCGGACGCGCGCGAATACGACGGCTACGTGGTCTTCACCTACCTGTACACGACCACCGCCTGGGGCCTGCCGCTGGTGGCGGACCGGGCCCTCCTGGTGCCGACCACTCACGATGAGCCGCCACTGGACCTGGAGCTGTACCGCGACGTCCTCCGCCTCCCGCGCGCGATCTTCTGCCTCACGCCGGAGGAGTTGGCGCTGATCGACCGCCGCTTCCCGGACCACGCCCCGGCGCAGGTGGTGGGGGTGGGCGTCGACCGGCCCGCCGCCCGGGCGGAGCGCTTCCGGAAGAAGCACGGGCTGGAGCGGCCGTACCTGATGTACGTGGGGCGGGTGGAACAGGGAAAGGGCGTGGGCGAGCTGTTGAAGCACCACGCGCGGCTCGTGAGCCGTTTCCACGACGCGCCGGACCTGGTGCTCGCGGGCGCGGCCAGCATGCGCGCGGGCGGCGAGGGCGTCCACGTGCTGGGACGGATCAGCGAGCAGGACAAGCACGATGGGCTGGCGGGCGCGCTGGCGGCGGTGGCCCCGTCGCGCTACGAGAGCCTCTCGCTGCTGGCGCTGGAGGCGTTCGCGCAGGGGACGCCGGTCCTGGCCAACGGCGCGTCGGACGTGCTGGCGGGGCAGGTGCGGCGGAGCAGCGCGGGGCGGACGTACTCCGGCGCGGAGTCGTTCGCGGATGGGGTGCGCGAGATCGGCGAGGCGCGCGCGGCGATGTCGCGGAAGGCGGCGGCGTACGCGCGGGGACATCGGTGGGAGGGCGTGCTGGACGCGTACCGCGAGCAGATGGACCGGATCCTCTCGAAGGCGGAGGCGAGGCGATGAAGCTCCTGGGTAAGGACATCGACGGGAAGGCGCTCTGGGACCGGATCGAGGAGCGGCTCCGCGCGCGCGGGTTGAGCTTCGAGGACCCCCGGCCGATCCAGATGGACGGGCCCGAGCCCCGGATCGACCCGCTGTCGTTCAACCTCCACGCGCTGGAGGAGCACGCGGACGCCACCCGTCCCATGCCGCTGCACACCCACCGCGGCGGCGCGGGCCAGGCGGTGCTGCTGGTGAAGTGGGCCTTCCGCAAGACCTGCCAGGTGCTGATCAACGAGACCCTCGCCCGGCAGCGCATGTTCAACGGGCACGTGCGCGACGCCTACGCGCAGCTCTCCGCGGAGGTGATCCGCCTCCGGGAGCGCGTGGAGGCGCTGGAGCCCTCCCGGGAGCAGGGCCCCGGTTCCCCGCAGCCTCCCCGGCGCCGATCTCGTAACAGCAGCCAGCGTGGAAGGTAGACCGTCTCGCCTTTCGGTGAGCGACTGGAGAAGCAGCAGCGGCTCCCGCTCTGCCAGTTCAAGGCGGGCCCGGCTTGGCCGCCATGTCGTTCCGGGCCTGGGAGTCCAGCCATTGGAGGGCCTCCGGCTCGCTGGTGAACAAGCGGGTCTTCTTCCTTCCCTGGATGCGCATGACGAAGTTGATGGCGACCCGGACCACCGGCTTGGTCACCACCACCGCCTCCCACACCTCCACTGCTTCCAGCCCCGCCTCCCCGATGACGCCCCGCGCGTCTGAAGAGAGCGAGTCCAGCTTCTGCAACGAGATCAGGAGTGGCACGCCTTGGAGGGCGCCGCCAGGCTGCAACTGCGTGAGGATCTCCTTGGCCTCCTCACCGGAGACGGTGCCGCGCACCTCCAGCCGGCAGATGCGCGCGCCGCAGGGAAGTTCGAGGAAGGTCTTCTCGTGAGACACGACGGAAGAGCATAGGGCAGCCGCTGATCACACCGAGAGGATACTGACGGTCGGCGCCAAGTCCGACCGCTCCGGGCTGGCGTCCCAGACGAGCAGGATGTGCTTCCCTGCGGCCCTCCATCCTCTGGCTCCCAGGGCTCCTTCCGCTCCCTCAACGCCGCCCCCCGGGCGCGCCTGTCTCGTGACAGCACCCGGCGCGGGAGGTAGACGGAAGGCGCCATGCCCCCACCCCCTCGCGACGAGGAGCTCACCGAGGCCGCGCGGACGTTCCAGTCTGCCGCGGAGCGAGCCGCCTCCCACTCGCTGAAGGACCTCCTGGCGCCCGCGGTGGAGGCGCTGCGCGACCTGGCGGAGCTCGCGGACCCGACCCCGCGCTACGTCCCGGAGCCCACCGGGAGCCGGCGGCGGAAGATCATGGACCAGGTGCGCGCCACGGTGACCTCCGGACTGGCGCCCGCGGTGCGCGCCGTCCTCGAGCAGCAGGCGCGCTTCAACGAGCAGATCGTCGCCGCGCTCCTCGACGTGGTCCGGCGGCTCCAGGCCTCTGACGATGCCGGCGCGCTCCGGGCGAAGGTGGAGGAGTTGGAGCGCCGGCTCGCCGCGCTGGAGCGCCCCGACGCGCGCCCGGTGCCGCCCCGGAAACCCCGGGCGAAGCCCAAGACCGCCAAGCGCGCATGAGCGCACCGAACCAGGGCGCGCTGGCGCGGCGGCCTCCGGCCGCGACCTTCCGGCTCAGCCGGCGCCGGTCGATCGCGGTCGCCGTCCCCTTCCCCGTCTGGCCGCCGATGGGCGGCGGACAGGTGCGCCTGCACGAGCTCTGTCGCCGCCTGGCCAGGTGGATGGACGTTGAGCTGGTGTGCCTGGACCCGGGCGGACACTCCTCGCGCTTGGAGGTGGAGCCCCACTACCGCCAGACCGTGGTCGGCGCGTCCCCGGAGCACCGTGCGCGCGAGGCGGCCCTGCGTGACGAATTCGGCGGCGTCCCCATCACCGACGTGGCAATGCCTCTGCTCCTGGCCCTCACGCCCGACTACGCGCGCGCGTTCCGCCGGGCCGCCACGCGCGCCGACGCGCAGGTCGCCTCGCACCCCTACGCTGCGCCGGTGATGGCCGCGCATGCGCCCTACCTGCCCCTGGTCTACGAGGCGCAGGACGTGGAGGTGGACCTGAAGGAGCAGGTGCTGGGGCGGTCCGGCGCGCTCCACCTCGTGGAATCCGTGGAGCGCTGGTGTGCCACCACCGCACGCAAGGTGCTGGCGTGCTCGGCGGCCGACCGGGAGCGCCTCGCCCAGCGATACGGCGTCCCGGCAGAGCGGATCGATGTCATCCCGAATGGCGTCGACGACGAGCGGATCCGTTTCACCCCACCCACGGCGCGCGGTGGCTCGAACGATTGCCTCTTCATCGGCAGCCACCACCCGCCGAACGTCGCCGCGGTCCGGCGCATCGCCCAACTCGCGCGTGCCATGCCGGACGTCCGCTTCCTGGTTGCCGGGAACGTGCGGAACGGAATCACCGAACCAGGGGGCCCCGACAACCTCCAACTCCTGGGCCCGGTCACCGAGGAACGGAAGGCCGCCCTCCTGGCGAGCGCAGCGGTGGCGCTCAACCCGCTCGAGCACGGCAGCGGCACCAGCCTGAAGGTCCTGGAGTACTGCGCCGCCGGCCTACCCGTGCTCAGCACGCCCCACGGCCTTCGCGGGCTGGACGACCTGAAACCGGTCTGCGAGGTGGCGGAGCCGGACGCGTTGGAGGCGGCGCTCGGGGCGCTCCTCGCCCGCCCATCGGCCGAGCGTACTGACGTCGACCAGGCGCGCCGGATCGTCGAAGCGCGCTACGCCTGGAACCGCATCGCCGAGGCGGCGCGAGATAGCCTCGCCGCGGCGTGGGGCTGACCATGCGAGTCGCGGTCATCGGCGCGGGACCTGCGGGGATGACCGCCGCGTACCAGCTCACCAAGGGCACCGTGGAGCTCGACCTGTACGAGGCGAGCCCGCACATCGGCGGGATGGCGCGGACGCTGGACCTCTGGGGCCAGCGGGCCGACCTGGGGCCGCACCGCTTCCTCAGCAACGACGCGCGGGTGAACCGCCTCTGGCTGGAGGTGGTGGGCCGGGACTACCGGCTGGTGGACCGGCTCACGCGCATCTACTACCGGGGCCGCTTCTTCCACTACCCGCTCCGCCCATTCGACGCGCTGGCGAAGCTGGGCCCCGTGGAGGCGGCTCGGTGCGTGGCCTCGTACGCGGCCGGGCGCGCGCGCGGCGCGACGGAGGGCGCCAGCTTCGAGGACTGGGTGGTAGCGCGCTTCGGCCGGCGGCTGTTCGAGATCTTCTTCAAGACCTACAGCGAGAAGCTGTGGGGCATCCCCTGCGCGGAGCTGGACGCGGACTTCGCCACCCAGCGGATCAAGAAGCTCTCCCTGCTGGAGGCGATCAAGAACGCCTTCGCGGTGGGCGGCGCGCGCCACAAGACGCTCACCGAACGGTTCGCCTACCCGCGCGGCGGCACCGGCCAGGTCTACGAACGGATGGCGGCGGCGGTGCGCGAGCGCGGCGGCCGGGTGCACCTCCAGCGCCCGGTGAAGCGGGTGCTGCTCAACGGCAACCGGGCCCGCGGCGTGGAGCTGGAGGGCGGCGAGGTGGTGGAGACGGACCAGGTGGTCTCCTCCATGCCGCTCAGCCTGCTGGTGGGCCGGCTCGAAGGCGCGCCCGAGGAGGTACGGGCGGCGGCCTCCGCGCTGAAGTTCCGCAACACCATCCTGGTCTACCTCCACGTGGACGCGCCGGACCTGTTCCCGGACAACTGGCTCTACGTGCACGCCGCGGAGCTGCGGATGGGGCGGCTCACCAACTTCCGCAACTGGGTCCCCGAGCTGCACGGCGACTCGCGCGCGTCCATCCTGGTGGCGGAATACTGGTGCAACGACCCGGACCCGCTCTGGCGCGAACCCGACGACGCGCTGATCCGGCTGGCCTCCGGGGAGGTGCGCGGCACCGGGCTGATCCGGGACGCGGCCATCCTCGGGGGGCACGTGGTGCGGCTCCCCCGCTGCTACCCGGTCTACCAGCGCGGGTACCGGCAGCCGCTGGAGGCGATCGAACGCTACCTCCGCGGCGTCGAAGGGCTGACCGCCATCGGCCGCTACGGCGCCTTCAAGTACAACAACCAGGACCACAGCATCCTGATGGGCCTGCTGGCGGCGGAGAACGTGCTCGGCCAGGGCCGGCACGACCTGTGGTCCATCAACACCGACTACGACAGCTACCAGGAGAGCGGGTCCATCACCGAGGCCGGCCTGGAGCTGCGCGCGAGCCGCGGTGCGTAGCGCACGCCGCCGGAGCTCGTGTAAACAGGCGCGCCACCGATGATCCGGAACTTCCGCGAGCTGTACCAGTACCGGGTGCTGCTCTGGAGCCTGACCGTGCGCGAGCTGCGCGCGCGGTACCGCGGCTCCGCGCTCGGCTTTTTGTGGACGTTCCTCAACCCGGCGCTGCTGATGGCCGTGTACGCGCTGCTGTTCAGCGTCTACATGCGCCAGGACATCGAGCACTACCCGCTGTTCATGTTCACGGGCCTGCTGCCGTGGATCTGGTTCTCCACGTCGATCGTCGGCGGGGCCACCACGCTCTCCGACCGGCGCGACCTGCTCACCAAGGTCCACTTCCCTCCCCAGGTCCTGCCGGCCACGGTGGTGCTGACCAACGGGATCAACTTCCTCCTCTCGCTGCCGCTGGTGTTCGCCCTGGGCGCCTTCTACGGCGTGCGGCCCACCTGGCACGCGCTGCTGGTCCCGGCCCTGGTCGCCGTGCAGGCGCTGCTCACGCTGGGGCTCACCTACTTCGTCAGCGCGCTCAACGTCACCTTCCGCGACGTGCAGCCCATCGTGGGGAATCTCATGACGCTGGGCTTCTTCCTCACGCCCATCCTCTACCCGCTGAAGCTCGTCCCGGAGCAGTGGCGGGCGCTCGCGCTCTACGCCAACCCGATGGCCGGCATCGCCACCGCGTACCAGGACCTCCTCTACCGCCACCAGCTCCCCCAGCTGGAGCCGCTGGGCGTGGCGGCCGGCGCGTCGCTGGTGTTGCTGGCCGCGTCGGCCGCCTACTTCAGCCACCGCCGCGAGGACCTGGCGGAGCTGGTCTAGCGCGCATGCCCGGGAACGCCATCGAGGTGCGGGGCGTCACCAAGACCTTCCGCCGCCACACGGTGCGCGGGGGCGTGACCACGCTCAAGACCCAGCTGGTCAACCTGCTCACCGGCCGCCGCAAGGAGCGCTTCGTGCTGCGGACCGCCGAGGTGCTCAAGGGCGTCGACCTGGCCGTCCCCGCGGGGCAGACGCTGGGGATCATCGGCCGCAACGGGAGCGGGAAGAGCACGCTGCTCAAGCTGCTCACCGGGATCTACGCGCCCACCAGCGGGACGGTGTCGGTGCGCGGGCGGCTCTCCGCGCTGCTGGAGCTGGGGGCCGGGTTCCACCCCGAGTTCAGCGGGCGGGAGAACATCCTCATCAACGGGGTCATCCTCGGGCTGTCGCGGGCGGAGATCCGGGCGCGCCAGGAGGAGATCATCGCGTTCTCCGAGCTGGGCGACTTCATCGACGAACCGGTGCGCACCTACAGCTCCGGGATGTACATGCGGCTGGCCTTCGCGGTGGCCACGCTGGTGGATCCGGAGGTGCTGATCATCGACGAGATCCTCGCCGTGGGGGACGAACACTTCACCCGCAAGAGCCGGGCGAAGATGGACGAGTTCAAGGAGCGCGGGAAGACCATCGTGCTGGTGACGCACGACCTCGCCACCGTGGAGAACTGGTGCGACGCGGCGGCCTGGCTGGACGAGGGCCGGATCGCCGCTCACGGCGACCCGCGCCGCGTGGTCTCCGAATACAGGCAGCGGGTGGCGGAGCGGGAGCTGGCGGCGATCCAGGTACCCGCCGGCACAGCCTCCGCGATCCCGGCGCCCGCGCCGGCCGAAGCGCCCGCTCCGGCGCCGCCGCCCGAGAAGCCTCCGGAGGACCCGAAGCGGTGGGGCAGCCGGGCGGTGGTGATCGCCGCGGCGCGGATGCTCGACGCGCGCCGCGAGGCCCGCGCGGTGTTCGAGCCGGAGTCGCCCGTCGCGATCGAGATGGACTACGAGGCGCCTGCCCCCGTGGAGCACGCCGTGTTCGGCATCGGCATCTTCCGGGAGGACGGGCTGCACGCCTACGGCACCAACACCGCCATCGAGCAGTTCGCCGTTCCTTCGCCCCTGCCCCGCCGCGGGCGGATCCGCTTCTGCATCGACCGGCTCTGCCTCAACGAGGGCAACTACACGCTGGACGTGGCGGTGGTCTCCTCCACCGGGGCGGCGTTCGACTACCAGAAGGGCCACTCCACCTTCGCCGTGCGCTCGGAGGTCCGCGACGTGGGGTACGTGCGGCCGCCGCACCACTGGGAGGTGGAGGTCAGCGCCGAGACCAGGACGGGCACGTGATCCGGGTGCTCGACGTGGCGGGGCTGGCGGGCTACGGCGGGACGGTCTCCGCCCGGTGCGAGGTCCGCGTCCCCGAGGAGATCGCCCTCCGCGCCGAGGGCGCCCCACTCCACCTCGCCACCCACGTCCGGCGCCCGGACGGCGAGCTCCTCCTCCACGACGGGCCGCGCAGCCAACCGGTGACCCGGGGAGAAGAGGTGCTCGTCCCGCTCGCCATCCCGCCCGAGCCGGGGCGATACCGGGTCGAGGTCGATCCGGTGTGCGAGGGGAAGTTCTGGGGCTCCTCGGTCGGCGTGACGCCGGCCGCCTTCGAGGTCGAGCGCTCGGCCGAAGGAGATCTCCTCATCGAGCTTCCGCAACCGCGCCGGCTCCGCGCCCGGGGCGAGGTCTTCCGGATTCCGCACCCGGGCTACGGCCTCGGCGACAGCGAACGCGCGGTGGAGATCCCCTGGGTGCTCTCGCGCTACCGCGGCGAGCGCGTCGTCGTGGACGTGGGCAGCGCGAACGCGGAGCCGCGCTACTTGCACGCGATCTCGGCGCTCCGCATCCCCACGCTGGTGGGCCTGGACCTGGTGCCGGCCCGGGCACTCCGCGGCCGGGCGGTCGTGGCGGACGTGCGGCGCCCGCCGCTCCGCGCGCGCTCCGCCGGCCTGGTCTTCGCCATCTCGGTGATCGAGCACGTGGGCCGGGACAACACCATCTACGTCTCCAGCGACAAGGGCCCGCAGGACGCGGAGGGCGACTTCGCCTCCGCCCTCGCGCTGGGCGAGCTCCTCCGGCCCGGTGGCCGCCTGCTGATCACCGTCCCTTTCGGCCGCTTCCAGGACCACGGCTGGTTCATCCAGTACGACCAGGCGCGGCTGGACGCGCTGGTAGCGCGGAGCGGCCTGCGGCTCGCGGAGCTGGAGCTCTACGAGTACGCGGGAGGCTGGCGCGGGCCGGTGGACGCTGCCGCGCTCTCCAGCCGCGGGTACCGCGAAGGCGCGGTGGCAGCAGCGGGCCTCGCCTGCCTCTCGCTCACGCCACGGTGACCGGGAGCCGGAGCAGCGGGTCGCCCTGGTCGGAGAACCAGGCCACCCCCTCCACCAGCGGGCCGAGCCATACCTCGTACGTTCCTCGGGGCAGCGGCTGGCCGCCGTAGCCCACCGGGCGGAGCGACACGGTGACGGCCTCGCCCGCCCCGGGAGCCATCGGGAGCGGGAGCTCCGCCCGGCCCTCGCCCAGCCGCTCCGGAGCGGACGGATGGTGCCAGTGGAAGCCGAGGATGACCCCTTCCGTTCCGGGCGGTGAGCCCCGGCCCCAGGTGGTAGCGCCGGCATTGGTGACGCGGACCCGGATCCGCTCCGTCTTCTCCTGGGGAATGGTGAGCGGGCCGTCCGGCGAGACGACCTCCATGCGGGAGCGGCACGACCGGGTGTCGAGGGGCCCCGCCGCCAGCGGCGCCCCGAGGAAACGCTCCAGCAGGGGGCGGATCCGCTCCTGGAACAGCGGCACCTGATCGGCCGGCATGGCCACGTAGTCCCAGACCTCCTGGCGCGTGGCGCTCTCGACGAACACCTCCCGCTCCGAGACGTCCCTTCCCCGGATGTCGAAGGTCCGGTACCCCAGCTCCTCCAGGAGCCGGTTCATGTCCGCAGCGGTGATCCCGTACCCGGCGAACGACTCCTGGCCGAACTCGAAGGTGACGATCGGCCGGAGGCGGCGCAGCATCCCGCGGGCGCCGGAGAGGATGTGGTACTCGCCGCCCTCGGCGTCGATCTTGACGTAGCGCAGCCGGGTCAGCGACGAGGTCAGCTCGTCCAGCACCCGCACCTCGATGGGGATCCGCTCCAGGGCGGTGGGGACGCCGTAGACCCGCTCGCGGAGCCCGCTGTACTCCGGCGCGTCCCTGGCCACCACGAACTCCGTCTTCGCCGCGCGCTCGCCCAGCGCGTACGGGAAGACCTGCACCGCCTCTCCGGCGTCCGGGAGCTCGAACTTCAAGGTGTCCACCAGCTCGCTCCGGATGGAGGGGAGCGGTTCGAACGCCAGCACCCGCCCACCCGGCAACACCCGCCGGGCGATGGGCAGCGTGTGCCGGCCCCGGTGCGCGCCGACGTCGATCGCCACGTCCCCGGGGACCAGGAACGACTCGTACGCCAGCTGGAGCGCCCGTTCGTAGTCGCCCGGAAGAACGCCCCGCGGACTGTCGGCCATGCGCCGCGGGTTACCACGTCCGGCCACGCCCGGACTAGAGTGCGCGCCCTCGTTTTTCGACGGAAGGTCTCCCGCGATGGCCGGCGGTCCGCAGCGCTCCCTGAACCTCGACGAGCTGATGGCGAAGATCCGCGCCGAGGTCGGCGCCCGCGCCCAGGCGCCCTCCCCCGCCGCTCCGCCGCCCGCTCCCCAGGCGCCGGTGGCGCTGTCGGGCGCGCGGGCCCGCATCCAGCAGTTCCTGGAGACCGCCGCGCGCTACGCCCCGCTCTCCTCCTTGCAGGCGGAGCTCGCCAGCTGGGGCCCGGTGAAGAAGAGCGTGGCGCTGCCGGTGACGCGGGTGGTGGCGTACCTGTCGCGGTTCATCACCAGCAAGCAGGCGCTGTTCAACCAGGCCGTCCTGGACGCGGTCCGCGAGCTGGACGCGCTGGCCGGCGCCGGCGGCGTCGCGCCCGAGGCGGTGGAGTCGCTGCGCATCCAGGTCCGCCGGCTGATGATCGAGGTCCGCTCCCTCCAGATGGGCTCCGCGCCGCCGGCCGGTGCGACGGAGGCGTCCTCCCCGGCACAGGTGGCGGTGGCCGCCCGCCTGGAGAGCCTCTCCTCGCGCATGGCCGCGCTGGAGGAGCAGGTGGCGAGGCTGGTCCCGGAGGCGGCGGAGCGCCCGCGCCGGGCGCGCACCGAGCCATGAAGATCGCCGTGCTGGCGGGCGTGGTACCGGGCGAGACGCTCGGCGGGGCGGAGCGCTTCTACCAGGCGCTGGTGAAGTCGCTGAACGCCGTCCCCGGAGTGACCGCCGAGCGCGTGGAGCTGTTCTGCGACGAGCGCTCGTTCGAGACCATCCAGGAGGGATACCTGCGCGCGTACGACCTGGACCTGTCCGGCTACGACGCGGTCATCTCCTCCAAGGCGCCGGGCTTCGCGATCCGCCACCCCAACCACGTCTGCTACCTGCTGCACACGATGCGCGTCTTCTACGACATGTTCGACGCCGAGGCGGACGGCGGCCCGGCGGCGCAGGAGCGGAGGGCGTTCATCCAGCAACTGGACACCGCGGCGCTCCAGTTCCCCCGCACCCGCGCGGTGTTCGTCATCGGGCACGAGGTCCGGCGCCGGCTGCTGGAGCACAACGGGGTGGACAGCGAGGTGCTGCGGCTGGGCATCTCGATGGAGGGACTTCACGAAGGCCCCTACGAGTACGCCTTCCTGCCCGGCCGCCTGCACCGCTGGAAGCGCGTGGACCTGGTCATCCGGGCGATGCGCCTGGTGCGCCGGCCGCTGAAGCTCTTGATCTCCGGCTCGGGCGAGGACGAGGACGGGCTTCGGGCGCTGGCCGCAGGCGACGATCGGATCCGCTTCCTGGGCGCCGTCTCCGACCGCGAGCTGGTGGACCTCTACGCGAACGCCCTGGTGGTCCCCTTCGTACCCATCCGCGAGGACTACGGGTATGTGGCCATCGAGGCGCCGGCCGCCCGCAAGCCGGTGATCACCTGCCGCGACTCCGGCGAGCCGGCCAGGCTGGTGCGCGACGGCGTGACCGGGTTCGTCTGCGAGCCCACGCCCGAGGCGATCGCCGAGAAGCTGGAGTACTTCCACGACCACCGCGACGCGGCGCGCGCCATGGGCGAGGCCGGCGCCTGGTCCATCCGGGGCATCCGCTGGGAGCACGTGGCGGCGTCGCTGCTGGAGGCAGCCTGCGCATGAGCACACCGGCCAGGTTGGAGCTGCTGGTGGTGGACATGCAGCCCATCGATCCGCCGGTGGGCGGCGGCCGGCTGCGGCTGCTGGGGCTCTACCACGCGATGGGACCAGCCCTCCGCGCCCGCTACTTCGGGACCTACGACTGGCCGGGTGCGGCCTGGCGGAAGCACGCGCTCTCGCCGGAGCTGGAGGAGACGGACGTGCCGCTCTCCCCCCGGCACTTCGCCGCCAACGACCGGTGGTCCGCGAGCGCCGGCGGGCGCACGATGATCGACCTCACCTTCGACTGGCTGGGCCACGCCTCGACCGACTACGTGCGGCAGGGCGCCGCGGCGATCGACCCGGCGGACGCGGTCATCTTCTCCCACCCCTGGTGCTACCCGCTGTTCCGGGACCAGCTGCGGCCCGGGCAGTTGGTCATCTACGACAGCCAGAATTGCGAGGCGGTGCTGCGCGCGCAGCTCTGGGACGACGGCTCGGCGGGGACGGAGCTGGCGCGCCACGTGGCGCTGCTGGAGTCGGAGCTGATCCGGCGCGCGGACGCCACCTGGGTCTGCTCGGCGGAGGACGCGGGCCAGTTCGTGCGGATCTACGGCGCTGACGAGCGCCGCCTGGTGGAGGTCCCCAACGGCGTCTTCACCGAGCGCACGCGCCCACCAACCCCAGCGGAGCGGGCGGCCGCGCGCGAGCACCTGGGGCTGGCCGGCCCGGTGGCGCTGTTCATCGGCAGCATGTACCCGCCGAACGTGGAGGCGGTGGAGGCCATTGCGCGGCGCCTCGCCCCGGCGCTTCCGGAGCTCACCTTCGTCGTCGCGGGCGGCGTCTCCGCCTCGGAGGACGCGAAGCGACTGGCCGCCGGCGCGGCGAACGTCCGGCTCACCGGCGCGCTGGGCGACGCGGAGCGGACGCGGTGGCTGCACGCCGCGGACCTCGGACTCAACCCGATGTCCAGCGGCTCCGGCACCAACATCAAGATGTTCGACTTCATGGCGGCGGGCCTGCCCACGCTCGCCACGCCCACCGGCGCCCGCGGCATCGCCCCCTGCGAAGGCGTGGTGGTAGCGGAGCTGGACGGCCTGGTCCCGGCGCTGCGGACCTGGTCGGCCGACACCGGGCTCCGCGCGCGCGGAGGCGCCGCTGCCCGCGCGCTCGCCTGCGAGCGATACTCCTGGGAGCGCATCTCCCCCTGGCTGGGGGAGGTGGTGCTGGAGCGATGGCGCCAGAAGCAGGCCGCCGCGGCGGCGCCCCGGAGCGGGCATCTCCGGGTGGTGAGCGCCGCCGCGGAGCCGTCCCCGCCGGCGCGCGCCGCGGGCCCACGCCCGGTGGCGGTGGTGTCCACCTGGAATTCAGCCTGCGGCATCGCCGAGTACACCCGCTACCTGTCCCGCGCGCTGGCGACCCGGGGCGTGGAGACGCTGCTGGTGAACGGCGCCACCGTCCCCGTCCGCCTCGCCGCCACTGCCTCGGACACCGCCCCGTCCCTCCGCGTCGAGGACATGCGGCCCTGCTACGAGCCCGACCCGGGCGGCGTGGCGGCGGCCTGCGCGGCGGCCGGCATCAAGGACCTCTCGGTCCAGTACCACTCGGCCTTCTTCAGCGAGGAGGCGCTGCGGAAGATGGTGGTCGCCGCCCGGCTCGAGGACATCCGCGTCTCCCTCACCTGCCACGACAGCAAGCGGATGTCCCCTGAGGGGTTGGCGCGAATCGCGAGCGCGGGCGCCCGGCTGGTGGTGCACAACCAGGACGAGGTGGTGCGCCTCCAAGAGTTGGGCGCGGACCAGGTGGAGTACCTGCCGATGGGCGTGCTGGAGCTGGGCGATCGCCCGGCGGGCGAGGCTCGGAGCGCGCTGGGGTGGTCCGGCGGACCGGTGGTGGCCACCTTCGGCTTCCTCCGGCCGCACAAGGGCCTGCCGGAGCTGATCCAGGCCTTCGACTTCGTCCGCGACGCCTTCCCGGCGGCCAGGCTGCTGGCGCTGACCGCGCTCTACCAGTCCGAGGACTCACGCTCCTGCCTGCAGACCTGCAAGGCGCTCCTCGCCGAGCGCGGCCTGGACCGCGACCCCGGCGTGCAGCTGGAGACCGCCTTCCTGCCCATCGACGAGGTGGTGCGCCGCCTCCATGCGGCGGACCTGGTGGTGCTCCCGTACCACCGCAGCGACGAGGGCGCGTCCGCCTCCGCCGCCGTCGCCCTGGCCGCGCGCCGGCCGGTGGTGACCACGCCCTCGCCAATCTTCGACGACCTGGCCGGCTACACCTACGAGACCGGGGCGGCGGACCCGTTCTGCCTCGGCCTGGCCATCTGCAACGTGCTCTCCAGCCCCGAGCTGCGCGAGCACCTCCGGGAGCGGAGCCGCGCCTTCGTGGACGCGCGGAGCTGGGCCCAGGTGGCGTCCCGCTTCGAGCGGCTGCTGTTCGCGCCCGGGCGCTGGCGGCCGCCGGCCGCGGACGAGCGCTACGGGCGCGTGCCCACCACCGCGTAGTCCTGCGGGCCGAACAGCATCTCGTTGGCCGCCGCCACCGTGGGGTCGGCGATCGGCTCCTTGCGGAACCGCGGGTCCGGGTGGGCCGGGAGGACCTTCACGTCCCGGAACCCGGCGCGCTCCATCAGGTGCCTCATGAAGTCCGGCGGCAGCGGGCGGACGTGCGTGGGGTCCATGTAGAAGCTCCACGCGCCCACGTTGAGGTTCTTCGGGTTGGGCGTCTCGAACAGCGCCACGCCGCCCGGCCGGAGCACGCGCACGCTCTCCCCCACCAGGGCGGCCAGGTCCTGCAGCGGCAGGTGCTCGATGACGTGGATGGCGGTGACCGCGCCCAGCGCGGATTCGGGGAGGCGGCGGAGGACGGACAGGGCGTCCTCGTGCTCCACCTCCAGCCCCAGGTCGCGGCAGCGCTTGACGAAGGCGGTGCTGGTGTCCGCGCCGCGCGCCGACATCCCGCTCTTCCGCAACACCTCCAGCAGCTCTCCGCGCCCGCACCCCAGGTCGAGGATGGGCCGGTCCTTCCCACCCGCGCCCGCGGCCCGGAAGATCGGCAGGTACACCTCCGCGCGCTCCCGGATCAGCTCCGGCGCCCCGCGGAACTGGTCCTCGAAGTCGGCGTACAGCTGGTCAGCCACCACGCGCGACGCCGACGTCACGGCCGCGGAGGCAGTGCGGCCTTCACCCTTCGCAGCCGCCAGGGCCTCCGCGATCTGGTGGCCTCTCTGCGCGACCGTGGCGCCGAGCTGATCCAGGGTGCCCTGGAGCCCGGCCAGGCGCCGCTCGACCTCCGAACGCTGCGAGCTGGTCTCGTCCCGGTGTGCCCGCAACGCCGCCTCCGCCGCCGCCAGCCGCTGTTCCAGCGCCGCCCGCGCGCGCTCCCCCGCTGCGCGGTCCCGGCCGGCCGCCGCCCGGAGCGCGCGCACCGCCTCCCGCAGCTCGTAGCTCGTCCCGACCATCACCTGGTTGAAGGCGCGCTGGTCGCGCGTCACCAGCTGGGCCACGCGGAGCACCAGCCGGGCGGGCGGCACGACCAGCTCCCGCAGCATGCCGCGGAAGCGGGACATTGGCGGGAGCTGCTCTCCCACGTTCCACGTCTCCGCGGCCCGCCCCAGCAGCTCCGCCACCCGCTCCAGCGCGCGGTCCAGCTCCAGCCCTTCCTGACTCCCATCACCCTCGGGCGCGGCGCTCGCCATCGGCGGCCCTTCTACGGTGCCGGCTCGGCAATGGCCA
This sequence comes from Myxococcaceae bacterium, assembly GCA_036559665.1. Classification (GTDB taxonomy): domain Bacteria; phylum Myxococcota; class Myxococcia; order Myxococcales; family Myxococcaceae; genus DASRBA01. The sequence goes on along the minus strand of DATBSS010000157.1, from coordinate 3,330 downwards.
GCAACGACACGCCGATCGGGAGGCTGGCCTGCGCCACCAGGTGGCGCTCCGAGGCGAAGAGGCGCGCCAACAGCTCGTTGAGCAGCCGCGGGGGCATGGAGAGGTCATGGTCCGCCCGGCCGGCCTCCCGGAGCTTCGCGAGCCGCTTTACCAGGCGCACGCCGGCGATGGCCGGGAAGAGCCAGGAGTTGAAGTAGCTGGTGTGGCGGAGGCGGAGGTGGCCCCGCTCCAGCTGGGCGATCAGCTCGCGCCGCCCGTAGCGGCGGAAGTGGTGGTTGGCGACGTCGTGCTCGCTCCACAGGAACATGAACGCCGGCACGGTGCAGACGAAGACGCCGCCTGGCTCCAGCGCGGCGGCGATGCCCGCGATCGCCTCCTCCACCCGCTCCACGTGCTCCAGCACGTCGAAGGCGGTGATGACGTCGTAGCGCCGCCCGGGCGGCAGCCCCTCCGGCAGCCCTCCCTCGAAGACCTGGCCGCCGCCCTTCAGCCTGGCGCGCGCCCGCGCCGCGGCGCCCGCGTTCAGCTCCAGTCCATCCACCGGGCCCAGCTCCGCCAGCATCGGGAGGTTGCCGCCGGTGCCGCACCCCACGTCCAGGATCCTCGGCGGCGGCGACCCCCGCCCCCGTCCACTGATCGCCCGCGCCAGGACCCGGCGGCAGATCTCCCGGCGTCCCCGGTACCACCAGTGGACGTCCTCCATGGCCGCCATGTCGTCGTACAGCCGCGCGTCCATCGCCGGGCTCCCGCCAGGGGCCTACTTCGTCGACTCCCACTTCGTCTGGTGGACCTTGAGCGCCGGGTGGCTCACCAGCAGGTGCCAGAGCACCGCGCAGAAGCCTTCGGTGTGCGGCGTGATCCGCTCCTGGGAGACCACCGGCACCAGGATGCAGGCGGCGGCGGCCTTCGCGGTGTGGCCGCCGTCCTTGCCGACGATGCCGTAGACCCGCGCGCCCACCGCCTGGGCGTGCTCCAGCGCGCGCACCAGGTTCATCGAGACGTTCTTCTCCCGGTTGCCGCCGCCGACCGAGAACACCAGCACGCCGTCGTCCGGGCCCAGCCGCGACCCCTTGAGCCAGCCCTCGAAGCAGGAGTCCCAGCCCTCGTCGTTGATGCGGGCGGTGAGCTCGGAGACGTTGTCGGTGGGGGTGTAGGCCTCGAAGCCACAGATCTTCCGGAAATCGTTCACCGCGTGCGAGGCGTGCCCGGCGGATCCGCCCACCCCGAGGATGAACAGCCGGCCCCGGCGCTCGCGCACCTCCGCCAGCCCCTTCGCCACCGCCTCTACCGCGCCCGCGTCGATCCGCCGGATCAGCTCCACGGACTCCTGCAGGTAGCTCTGGGTGAACGTCTCCATGTCTCCGCCTCCGTCTCTTCTCAGGTGGTCCACGAACCCGGCCAGGTCGGGGCCCCACCACTCCGGCGTGGTCTCTAGATCTTCGAACACCTTGCAGGCGTCGCACTTGCGCGGGCCGAGGTACGCCGTGTGTACACCGGCGCGGCGCCCGGCCTGCACGTCGGTGACGCCGTCCCCCACCATCCAGGACGAAGCCGCGTCCCGGTCCGGGTGCGCCGCCAGCGCCTGCTTGAGCAGCCCGGGGCGCGGCTTGCGGCATTCACAGCCGTCCTCGTGCCGGTGGAGGCAGAGGTACGAACCGGCGATGCGCGCGCCGCCGCGCTCCAGCTCCGCCACCACCCGTTCATTCACGGCCCGGAGGTTCTCCAGCGTGGTCTTCCGCTTGGCCGCCGCCGGCTGGTTGCTCACGATGGCCAGCGCGTAGCCAGCCCCGTGCAACCAGGCGAGCGCCTCCGCGGCGCCGGGCATCACCTGGACCTGGTCCGGGTGGAGCGGGCTGTCGATGGTCCCGTGCTCCGGATCCACCACCACCCGGTTCAGCACCCCGTCGCGGTCCAGCAGGATCAGCCCGGGACGGCTCAGAGCGAGAACCCCGCCTTGGTCGCGTCGTCGCGGAACATCTTCACCGTCTCCAGCGAGAACTGGCCCAGGTCCTTCCCGTGGTTCTTCAGCTTGGCGATCAGGTCGTCGGTGCAGGTGATGACGTGGCAGCCGCACGCCTCCGCCTGGAAGACGTTGAGCACCTCGCGCGGGCTGGCCCAGAGCACCTTCACGTTCTTGAGATCCCGGAAGGATTCCACCGCCCGGCGCATCACCGGCATCGGGTCCACCCCGGTGTCGGCGATCCGCCCGGCAAAGATGGACAGGATGAGGTCGTCCGAGGGGCGGGTCAGCTCGCGCAGCGCGGCGACCTGCTCGTCGGTGAAGACCGCGGTCACGTTGAGCTTCAGGCCGGCGTCGAAGAGGCGGCGGATGAGCGGGACGGAGGATTCGCCTCGGGTGTTGGTGATGGGGATCTTCACGTTCACGTTCGGCCCCCACGAGCCGATCTTCTTCGCCTGGCGCTCCATCTCCGGGAACTCGTCGGAGAACACCTCGAAGGAGATGGGCATCGCCTGGATCTCCGCCAGCACGGACTTCGCGAAGGCCTCGTAGTCGCGGATGCCCGCCTTGTTCATCAGGGTGGGGTTGGTGGTGAAGCCGCGGACGAACCCTTCGCGGTACCGCTTCACCATCTCTTCGCGGTTCGCTCCATCCGCGAACACGGCGATCTTCAGCTCGGGGTACGGTGCCATGCGGGCCCTCCTATCATCGCTCCCGGCCCTGGAGGAATCCCTCCAGGTCCGCCAGGCCCTCCGGCGAGCCCACCTCGTAGAATCGCTGATGGACCTCATGCCCCGCCAGCAGGCCCTCGCGGCCGAGCGCGCCCAGCACCCCCGCCAGGTCCACAGGCGGCCCCGGCGGCACGCGCTCCAGCACCACCCGGCGCTCCAGCGCGCTCACCCCGTAGTCGATGAAGTCGAACTCCGGCGTCCCCGCGGGGATGCCCTTCTCGTAGAGGATGGTCCCGTCCGAGCGCATCCGCACGTTGCTCCGGTCCCACTGGCCGCCGTTGCGGAACACCGCCATCAGCGCCGGCTTCCCGGAGCGGAGGAAGGCGTCCCACACCTCCTGGAACGAAATGGGGAGGTACGAGTCGCCGTAGGTGAGCAGGAAGCGCTCCTCCAGCGCGCCCTGGTCCGCCGCCAGCCGGAGCGCGCCGGCCGTCCCGCGCAGCACCGGGCCCTCATCGACGTACCGGATGCGCAGGCCCCAGCGCGACCCGTCGCCGGTGTAGTCCTTCAGCTGCGCTCCGAGGTGGCCGATGCAGATGACGGCGGAGGTGACGCCGGTGCGGGCCAGCCACTCCAACTGCCGGTCCACGAACGGGCGGCCGGCCACCGGGATCAGCGCCTTGGGGATGGTGTCGCCGG